>QQNC01000087.1 GCA_003402695.1 Verrucomicrobiota bacterium
CCACGCCAGCGAGCAAGGCCCGTCTGGCCCGGGACGCAAGCCCGGGGGTCCGACTCGGCCGCGTCAGAGCGAGGGCAGTTCGGCCCGCACGATGGCGTAGGCTTCCGCCGGTGTATGCACCGTCCGCCAGGCCTTCGCCTGCACCGCCGGATCGATCACCCGATCATGGCAAATGAGCAGGGTGCGGACACCGCAGGCCGCACCAGCCAGGACGTCCACGTCAGCATCGCCGACGAACAGCGCCTGCTCGCGCGTCACCGCCAGTTGCCGCAGCGCCTCCTCCAATCCTCCGGGATGCGGCTTGTGCGTCGGCAAATCATCACCGCACACCCACGCATCGAGCTTCGGCCCGATGCCGTGCTCGTGCAGGATCAAGCCGGTCGATTCGCGTTCCCGCCCGGTCCAGAGTCCGAGCGCATGCCGCGCGCCGCGCAGATGGTCCAGCAGTCCGTGCATGCCGGCGAAGGGCTGGATCAGCCGCCAGTTGGCCAGATCGTAATCCATCAGGCGCTGCATGGCCTCGGTCACCTTGCTCTCGTCGGTGATTAACTTTCGCAGCAGACGGTCGGGCGGTCCCCCGAGATGGGAGGTGATTTCCTCCGGGGACATTTCCCCGCAGTACGGCCGCAGGGCATGGGCAAAGGCCCGCAGGACCAGCGGCATGCTGTCCACCAGGGTGCCGTCGAGGTCGAAGATTACGGCGCGGGTCGGCGTCGGACGGCTCATGGGGCAAGCCGCGTCAGCTTCCCCGCTTCCGGCGGCGACAGGGCCTCATTCAGGTGGGCAGGCTCAAACACGACGCGGGAAAACTCCAGGCCGAGCGCGGCGGCGGTCACTTGAAAGCGGGTCTTGTCGCGGGTCGCGTCGTTACGCAGGTCGATACTTTTGACGATGTACTGGTCCCCGATCTTCTTGAGGTCGACCAGCGAGAGCGTGCGCAGCACCCGGCCCTGCCGGTCCAGCAGCTCGGTCTGCACCGGGGCGTTGAACTGCGTGTCGAGATACGCGCGCACGCCCGAAATCTCGGGATGCTGCGCCGCCCAGGCGGCCGGGGGACGAAACAGGAAAACATGCGCCGGCCGGCTGCGGATGCGGTTGACGCCCTCAAGCGTGGCATCCGGCCAATAGATGAACGGCATCTGCAGTTCGAAGGCGGTCAGCTCCACCCCGGGCACGAGCGGCTCGAACGAGCCCACGCTGCGCGGCGTGTCGCCGGCGGAGTCACTGCGCCAGACCGCGGATTGCCCTCCATTTTGAAGCAGCAGGCGGTGTTCATGGCCGGCCGCATCTGCGACCGCGACCCGCGACAAGGCGCCCTGCCCATTGCGGCCGCCCCAAAGCCGGCCGTGAAACACCTGTTCGATGCCGCGCCGCGGCATCACGCGCAGGTCAAACTCGAGGTAATACTCGCCGGCGATCCCGGCCTGGCGAAATTGTGCGAGCACGCGGCGGCCTTCCTCCTGATCGGGTTGACCGAACTGGAGATAAGTAGTGGGCGGCTGGATCGTGCCCGGCGCCGCTGGCAGGATCACTCGAATCCCGAGCAGGACGGCCGAAATAAAAAAAGCCCGCCAGATAACGGCGGGCGCTGGCGACAACTCCGGCATGACGCGGAGATCAGGGTTTCTTCGGCGCGACCGGGGCGGGCGTCGCCGCCGTCTTCGCGGCCGGGGCCGCGATGGTCGGGAGCGCGTCGCCAGTGGCCACGGCATGCTTGCGCACGTAAATGTGGCCGAGGTAAAGGACGAAGCTGAGGACGAAAAAGGCGATGGCCGCGTTGATGGTGGCCTTGCTGAGGACGTTGCCGGTGTCGGCGCCGAAGGTCGCCTCGGTCATGCCGCCGCCGAGCGCTCCACCCACGCCGCCGTCAGTTTTGGCCTTCTGGGCCAGCACGACGAGAATGAGGAATAGCGAAATGACGATGAGGACCACCGTCAGAATGTTGAGGAGAATGCTCATGTGAAAGGGTCAGAAAATCAGGCGGGCGCGGGTTTTGTCAACCGTGGGGTTATGCGCCCGGGCGGACGGGAAACCCGCCCTAGCCCACTTTTTCAGGTCTCGACCCCGAGCTTTTCCAGCAGGCGCTGGAGATCCTCATTACCTTGGTATTCAATGACGATCCGGCCCTTTTTGGCGGTGTGCAACACGGCCACGCGGGCGCCGAGATATGAAGTGAGTTTCTTCTCAATCCCCGCCACGGCCTCGGCATCTTTGCTGGAAAGACCGCGGATCTTGGCCTTGCGGGTGGTGCCGCCGGCCGCCTTGCGCTCCTGTACGAGCTTCTCGGTGAGGCGCACATTCAGGCCTTCCTCGATCACGCGACGGGCGAGCAGCGCCCGATGGGCGGTGTCAGCGACGCCGAGGAGCACTTTGGCGTGGCCCACGCTGAGCAGGTTCTTCGCGAGAAAACCCTGGATCTCGGTGTCCAGCGCGAGCAACCGCAGTGTATTGGCCACAGTGGCGCGCGCCTTGCCAACGCGGTCGGCGGCGGTTTCCTGGGTCAGGTCAAAGTCGCGGATGAGACTCGCGTAGCCATGGGCCTCCTCAATCGGGTTGAGGCCCTCGCGCTGCAGGTTCTCGATCAGCCCGAGCGCGGCCGAGGAGGCGTTACTGGCGTCAACGATGCGCGCGGGAATGGACTTGAGTTTCAGCTGCTGGAAGGCGCGCCAGCGGCGTTCGCCGGCGATCAGCTGGAATTTGTCCCCGGTCCTCCGGACAACGATGGGCTGCAGCAGGCCTTCCGAGCGGATGCTGTCCGCCAGCTCGCTGAGCTGTTCGGCTGTGATCTCGCGTCGCGCCTGGTAGGGACTCGGCTCGACGAGATGGACGGCAATTTCCAGATAGCCCGGGGCGGCGGCCGGCGCCGGCGCGGCGGGAGTGGCGACCTCGCTCTTGGGCGCGTGGGCCACGGCGCTGGCAATGAGGCCGCCGAGTCCGCGGCCGAGACGTGATTTGGGTGCTGCAGCCATGAGGTTATTTACTGGCGGGGGTTGGGATGAAAAGGGTCTGGCCGACCATGATGCGGGAGGGGTCGGAGATTTTGTTGGCGTTGATGATGTCCTGCGACCGGGCGCCGTTCTTTTTGGCAATGAGGGCGAGGGTGTCGCCCTTCTGCACGGTGTAGCTGACGCCTTCCTTGGCGTAATTGTCGCTGAAAGTGGTCTGGACGACCGGGCGCGTGGCCAGGCCCTTGGCGAGTGAATCGAGGGCGACGTTGGTGGCATCACCGAGTCGCTTGATCAGGGCGGCGACACGTTCGGCGGTGGCGGCGTCGCCCGCCTTGATGGCCTGGTTGAGCTCAGCGATGGCCGAGTTCAGCTGCTCGAGGGTGACATAGGCTTGGGCGGTCGCGGCCGACTTTTCCCGTAATTCACCGTTTTGCCGCTCGAGCTGTTCGACCCGGAGGGAGAGTTCGCCGACGCGCTGGACCAGCTCACGGACGTCCTCCCGGAGATTCGCCATTTCCGCTTGCGCAGACTGGGCCTCGACCTGCCCGGTGACACCGAGGAGCAGACAGCAGGCGACAGTAATTCGGAACAACATGGCGGCAGAGCTTGGGGAAATGACCTGCAAAAACAAGGAAGACCTAGCGCCGGAACGGCGTAGCTGAAACCAGCGCAGGCATGGCCCGCGAGTCGATCACCGCGCCGGCTGGCACGGGAAACCCGCGCAGGAAATCGGCGGCGGGCAAAAGTTTGCCGCCCGGGCGCTGCAAACGGCGCAACCGGAGCACCCCAGCGCCCGTCCCGATCAACAGACCCTCAGCGTCGGCGCCCAGCACCACCCCTGGAGTGCCGGTTCCCGGGACCGCATCGGCTTGGCCGAGTTTTATTTCCTGCCCTTGCAGAGGGACGGAACACGTGGGCCAGGGAAAGAGACCGTTAATCCGCGCGGCCACCGTGGCGGCGGGTTGCGTGAAATCGACCGCTCCGTCCGGCTTTGCAAGACGGCGACAAAAACTCGCGGCCGCCACGTCCTGCGGGGTGAAGACCAAGCTGCCATCGCGCAACCGCGGCAGGGTCCGGGCCAGCAGCGGAACACAGGCGGTAGCGAGCCGGGCCTCGATTTCCTGGGCCGTGTCGGTCGGCCCAATGGTGGTGCGCTCGACCTCGGCAACGGGTCCAGCGTCAAGTTCCCGGACAATGCGCATCAGGGTGACGCCGGTTTCGCGCTCGCCACTGGCAATGGCGGTCTGGATCGGTGAAGCCCCGCGATACTTCGGCAACAGCGAGGTGTGCAGGTTCAGGGTGCCCAGGCGCGGAGTCCCGATGAAGTCATCCCGCAGGATATGCCCGTAGGCCATGACCAGGGCCACATCCGCCCCATAAGCGGCAAGTTGCGCGCGGGCCTCATCCGCCACCAATTCCGGCTGATGCACGGGCAGACCATGGGCCAGTGCCCAGGTCTTGATCGCGTTGGGCGAAACCGTCTGTCCGCGCCCGGCCGGGCGGTCGGGCTGCGTGAAGACGGCGGCGACTTGCGCGAGGCCGCTGCCCTCGCCCGCCAGCCAGTCCAGGAGCGGCAGCGCGATGGAATCCGAACCCAGGAAGACGAGTTTGAGCGGCGTCACTTCAGCGTCGCTTGCCAGGCCTTCACGGCCGGCGCCAGCGACTTGGCAAAAGCCGTGTCGGTATCCGGCCGGCGCAGGTTGTCGAACACGCCCCAGTACTCGATGTGCGTCGCCGTCCGGCCGGGGGCGAGCTGGGTAAGCGGTCCGAGAGTTTCCAACTCGATCATCGCGCCATTGGTGAACAACTCAAAACAGCAGCCGAGGTCCGGATAGGTCGCGCCGGGAATCACCGGGGCATATTTCACAAAGGTCGTGCCCTCGAGCCAGTAGGCGGACCAGCCGGGATAATTTGTGATCCCGAGCTTCTGCGCCTGCTTCGCCCGGGCCACGTCGACGCCGATGAAGTCCTTCCGCGGTTGCCAGACGGGCAGCGAAAGATCGGTGAACGTCCACGGCACCAGCGCATACGTCGGCAGCAGGTCCCCGCGCGCATGATCGCCTTTCGGCTCCAGCGGCAGCACGGCATAACCGCCGGCGCGGAACATCGTCAGCGCCCACGGCGCGCATTCCACGGCCCACAGCCCGCGATTGGTGAGCGTGTGGGTGACCTTCACCGTGCGGTCCCCGAGCAGTTCCACCTTCATGCCCTTTTGCAGGCCGGTTTTGGCCTCGGCGGGGGCGGTGAGCGCCACGCCCTGGGGCAAATCCTTCACCGCCAGCGGGTCATCATCGGGCTGGTAACTGCGGACGATATCCTCAGGCGAATGCCAGAGCCGGTGGCCGCCCCGCAGGTAAAATCCGTGGTAGCGCGGCTCGTCGGCCGGCATTTCCAGGAAGAGGTTGCCGGCCTTGCCGGCCAGCGAGCGGAACGAAACGACGCGCGGCCCGACATCCGTCGTGACCACCAGTTCGAGGGCACGCGTCGAGAATTTGAGCGCGGACCCGCCGCGATAATCAGTCTTCGATCGTTTCATGGGGTGAATCGTCACCGGCGGACTCACTGGCGCGCCACTTCGGCGTGTGGGCCTCCGCGCGCTCGGCCTTGGCGGCCTTGCCGGAGTAGGCCGTGCCGGGCTCGTGCTTTTCCTTGCCGACCAGGTCGAAATACACCGGGCAGCCGTTCAGGTCGAATTCCTTGACGAGGCCCGCCTCGAGATAGCGGCGGTACTGCTCGGTGAGCTTCTCCTCGCGGTTGCAAAATAGCTTGATGCGGAACGGACGGTTGCCCGTCTGCGTGGCGTAGTAGATGCGGAAGCGGCGGCCGCCCACCGCGGGCGGTGGCATGCGCTCGGTCAGGAAGCCCAGCACCTGGTTCAGCTTCGCCGTTGGCAGCTTGATCTCGAGCTGCCGGTTCAGCTTCACCGCCGCGTTGAGCATGCGGTCCACCTCGTAGCCGCTCACCGCCGAGACAAAAATTACCGGCGAGCCCGGCGTGAAATAGAGCCGCTCAAAGAGCGCGTACTCGTACTTCTCGCGGAAATCGCGCTCGTTCTTGTACGGCTCGAAGCCACCCTGCTGCTTGAACGCCGCGAGGATCAGGTCCCACTTGTTCACCACGATGACGATGGGCTTGTGCTCCTTGATCGCCTCGCCCGCGATCGCCTTGTCCTGCTGCGTGACGCCGTCGACGGCGTCGAGCACGAGAAACACAACGTCGGAGTTCTTGATGGCATCGAGAGAACGCAGGCGGGAGAAATACTCGACCGGCGACGCCAGCTTCGTGGCCGCCTTGATGCCCGCGGTGTCGATCAGACGGAAGGGATACATCCGGCCGTCGCGCCCCTTGAAGGTGAACGGCAGCTCCACCGCATCGCGCGTGGTGCCGGGGACGTCGCTCACGATGAGCCGGTCACTCTGCAGCAGCCGGTTGCTCAACGACGACTTGCCGACATTCGGCCGGCCGATGAAGCACACGCCCAGCGCCTGCGCCTCGTCACGGCCGCGGTCGAGATCGTCCACCGGGCCCAGCACCGCCATGATCGCGTCGCGCAGGTCGGCCTCGCCGCGGCCATGCTCGGCGGACACCCGCAGCGGTTCACCCAGGCCGAGCCGGTAGGATTCGGAGAGCTGGATCTTGTCGTCGTCAAAGTCGGCTTTGTTGATCACGAGGCGCACGGGCTTCTTGCTGCGGCGGAGCAGGGCTGCGATCTTCTGGTCGAGGGACGTGAGGCCCTCGAGGCCGTCGATCACGAAGAGGATCAGCGCGGCGGTATCCATCGCGAAGTTGACCTGTTCCTCGGAGGCGGCGGTCAGGGCCGCTGGCGTGTCCTTGCCCTTGTAACCAATGCCGCCGGTGTCGAGCAGCGTGTAATTGCCCTCGCCGACCTCGGCGGAGATGACATCGCGCGTCACACCGGGCTGGTCGTGCACAATGGAAATGCGCTTTTTAGCCAGACGGTTGAACAGGCGGCTTTTGCCGACATTGGGACGGCCAACAATGGCGACGGTGCGATTCATAAGGTGGGTTTACAGGAGAAAACGGGGGCAACCGAGAACGAAAATCGTCCCGGGTCGGCCGGCGGAGGGTTACTTCCGCTTGGACTGCACAAACCGCTCGATGCGGTCGCAGGCGTCGATGAGCTGTTCGTAGCTCGTGGCAAAGCACGCGCGGACATGGCCGGTGCCGTTCACCCCGAACGCGGTGCCGGGCACGAGCGCGACCTTGTGCTCCTGCAGCAGCCCGACGGCGAAGTCCTTCTCGGACAGCCCGCTGGCGGTGATATTCGGAAACGCGTAAAACGAGCCGCGGGGTGAGTGGCACTTGAGCCCGATCTCGTTGAACCGGCGTACAATCAGGTCGCGGCGGCGGTGATACTGCGCGCGCATTTGCTGCATGCTGTCCCAGCCGTTCCGCAGCGCCTCGAGGGCGGCGTCCTGCGCGATGATCGAGGCGCAGAGCATCGTGTACTGGTGCACCTTCATCATCGCGTCGATGAGCGGCGCCGGACCGCAGGCATAGCCGATGCGCCAGCCGGTCATCGCGAACGCCTTGGAAAAGCCGTGCAGGAAAATCGTCCGCTCCGCCATGCCCGGCAGGCTCGCGATGCTGGTATGGGTGCCGTCGAAGGTGAGCTCCGAGTAAATCTCGTCCGTCAGAACCAGCAGGTCCTTCTCCCGGCAGAACTCCGCGATCTTCACGAGCTGCTCCCGGCTGCAGGTGCCGCCCGTCGGGTTGCACGGCAGGTTCAGCATCAGCATCTTGGCCCCAGGCTGCCAGGCCGCGCGGAGGGATTCCGCCGTCAGGGCGAAGTCGTCCTTGGCATAGGTCGGCACCGCGATGGGAATGCCGTGCGCCAGTGCAATACTGGGGTGATAACTCACGTAGCACGGCTGGTGGTACATGACCTTGTCGCCGGGGTTGATGAACGCCCGGCAGGCGAGATCGAGGGCCTCGCTCACGCCGACCGTGATGATGATCTGGTCCTCGGGCCGGTAGCTGGCGTTGAAATGCTGCTCGACGTACTTCGCGATCTCCTGGCGCAGTTCCAGCTCGCCGAGGTTGGACGTGTAACACGTGCGACCGGCATTCATCGTCGAAATCGCGTAGTCCCGGATATGCTGGGGTGTGACGAAGTCCGGTTCGCCCACGCCGAGCGAGATCACCCCGCCCTGCTTCTTCATCTGGGTGACGAGATCGAAAAAGTCGCGGATGCCGCTCTTCGGCAACGCGGCCACATGCCCGGCCACCCAGGACTTGGGATCGGAGCTCACGACGAAACCTCCTGCGCAGCCAAGGGACATGGCTGCGGGATGGTGAAAGGCGTGAGAACCGGGTTCATAGGGGAGGCCAGCTTCGCAGAAGATGAATCCACTAATCCACCCAAATCTTCACCGGCCCCGGCGGCAAATTTAGCGTGAACCGGCGCGGATAAACCGTTTCAGTACCCCTTCAATGTTCGAATCCCTGACCGACAAACTAGGCAGCGCCCTCCGCAACCTCCGCGGTGTCGGCCAGCTGTCCGAGGCCAACATGGCGGACGCCCTCAAGGAAGTGCGCACCGCCCTCCTCGCGGCGGACGTCCATTTCAAGGTGGCCAAGGATTTCGTCGAGCGGGTCCAGGCGCAGTGCGTTGGTCAGGATGTCCTAAAGGGCGTCGCCCCGGGCCAGCAGGTGGTCAAAATCATCCACGACGAGCTCGTCCGCCTCCTCGGCGAGGGTGAAACCAGCCTCTCCCCCGCCCGCCCGCTGAAGATCCTGATGGTGGGCCTCCATGGTTCCGGCAAGACCACCTCGACCGCCAAGCTCGGCAAGCTCCTGAAGAAGCGCGGCTACCGCCCGCTTGTCGCGGCCTGCGACATCTACCGGCCCGCGGCCATCGACCAGCTCGAGATCCTCGCGCAGCAGGAGGAACTCGGTTTCTACGCCGACCGCGCGTCCCGCGATGTCCCGGCGATTGGCACCGCGGCCCTCGCCGCGGCCTCGACCGCGGACTGCATCATCTTCGACACCGCCGGCCGCCTGCAGATCGACGCCGACCTGATTGAGGAAGTGAAGCAGCTCCGCGCCCGAGTGCAGCCCGACGAGGTCCTGCTCGTGGTGGACGGGGCGCTCGGCCAGGAGGCCGTGAATGTCGCCAAGACCTTCCATGAGGCGCTCACGCTGACCGGCCTGATCCTGACGAAGCTCGACGGTGATGCGCGCGGGGGCGCCGCGCTATCCATCAAGTCCATTACCGGCGTCCCGATCAAATTCATCGGCACCGGCGAAAAGACGGGCGACTTCGACACCTTTTATCCCGACCGGCTGGCTTCCCGCATCCTCGGCATGGGCGACGTCGTCTCTCTCGTGGAAAAGGCGCAGGAGAACATCGACCAGAAGGAAGCGG
Organism: Verrucomicrobiota bacterium; assembly: GCA_003402695.1. GTDB lineage: Bacteria > Verrucomicrobiota > Verrucomicrobiia > Opitutales > Opitutaceae > Opi-474. The sequence goes on from QQNC01000087.1 coordinate 9,337, forward strand.
AGCGCATGGCCGAGAAGATGCGCAAGGCGGACTTCAACTTGGAGGACTTTCTGGCGCAGATGCAGCAGGTGAAAAAGATGGGCTCGATGCAGAGCATTATCGGCATGATGCCCGGCATGAGCGGCGTCGACGTGGGTCCGGATGCCGAGAAGCAACTCGGGCGCACGGAAGCCATCATCCACTCGATGACGATCCAGGAACGCCGCAAGCCCGAGGTCCTGAACGGCAGCCGCCGCCAGCGCATCGCCAACGGCGCCGGCGTGAAGATCGTCGACGTCAACCAGCTCCTGAAGCAGTTTCAACAAATGCAGAAGATGATGAAAATGATGAAGGGCGGCGGTGGCAAAAAGATGATGCGCCAGATGGAAATGATGCAGCGCCAGGGCAAGGGCGGCTTCCCCGGGATGTAGCGCCGTGGCGGCGCGGAGAACGCTGTTCGAAGTTCGCCTGAACCTGCATATCCGGCCCCCATCCCGCACTCCGATCTGCGATCTCCGAACTGCGAAATCATGGCCCGCGAAACCTGCTACCGCTGCTTCTGGCCCAAGAGCCTCTGCTGGTGTCCGTCCATTCAGGCGATGCCGACGCGGACCAAATTCGTGTTCCTCATGCACCCAAAGGAATACAAACAGGAGAAAGCCGCGACCGGCCGACTCACTCATCTCTGCCTCGCGCACAGTGAAATTCACGTGGGCACGGACTTTGACC
>QQNC01000088.1 GCA_003402695.1 Verrucomicrobiota bacterium
CGCATGGGAAAAAGCCGCGTCTAAACTGGCGGAGATGGAGCAAGCCTAAGCGTCCGAATATAGGGCGGGGTCGCCGACCCCGCCTGGGATGGAACGCGTTGTCCCTAACGCGTTTAGTTTTTGTGGCGGACAATTGGGCCCTAGGCGGAACCAAACAACGCGTTGGGGCAACGCGTTCCACCCCGGAAATTCCGTACTTCCGCCCCTCCGCGTTTCCCCGATGACGGATTGGCGCCCTACGCGATGATCTCGTCGATCAACTTGACCGGCTTGACCGGCTTCGTCCCGAGGGTGATGGCTTCCTCGAGCAGGGCCTTCGCCGCGGCCAGCGCCGTCTCGTCGTTCGCGTGAATCACGCACAGCGGGGCGCCGGCTGCGACCAGCTCCCCGACTTTCACGAGGTCGCTCACGCCAACCGCATGGTTGACCTTGTCCTCGGCCTTCGCCCGGCCCGCCCCGAGCCGCAAAGCGGCCAGCGCCACGTCCATGGCATCGACATCCTGCACGAAGCCCGCGTGCGCCGCCACCAGCGGCACCTTTAGTTTCGCCTGCGGGAGGCGGCCCGGCTCGTCGACCACGCGGGCATCACCGCCCTGCGCCTCGACCATCGCGGTGAATTTTTTCAGCGCCGAGCCGTCCAGGATGGTGGACTCCAGCTGCGCCCGGGCCTCCGCCGCCGTCCGCGAGGTCTTCGTGAGCAACAGCATCTGTTCGCCCAGCGCATAGGTCACGGCCATCGTGTCGGCCGGCCCCTCGCCGCGCAGGCAGGCGATGGACTCGGCGACTTCGAGGGCATTGCCGATGCTGCGGCCCAGCGGCTCCTCCATCGCGGTCAGCACGGCCCGCGTCGGTTTGCCCAGAGCCTTCGCCACCGCGACCAGCGCCTGGGCCAGTTCCCGGGCCTTCAGCTTGCTTGGCATGAAGGCTCCGCGGCCGAACTTCACGTCAAGCACGAGCACATCAATGCCCTCCGCGAGTTTCTTGGCCAGGATGCTGCCGCAGATGAGCGGAATGCTCTCCACCGTGCCGGTCACGTCGCGCAGCGCGTAAATCTTCTTGTCGGCCGGTGCCAACTCGGCGGTCTGGCCGATGAGGCAGAGCCCGATCCGCTGCAGCTGCGCCCGGTAGTCATCCAGCGAGAGGTTGACCCGGAAGCCGGCGATGGACTCCAGCTTGTCGAGCGTGCCGCCCGTGTGGCCCAGCCCGCGGCCGGAGATCATCGGCACGGTCACGCCGCAGGCCGCGACCATCGGGGCCAGGTGCAGTGAAACCTTGTCGCCCACGCCGCCCGTCGAGTGCTTGTCCGCCTTCGGCTGCCGGATGGAGCTGAGATCGGCCACCTGGCCGGAGTGCATCATGGCCTGGGTGTAGTCCACGGTCTCCGCCGACGTCATGCCGCGCAGGAAGATCGCCATCAGCATCGCGCTCAGCTGGTAGTCCGCCCAGGACCCGTCGGTCGCCCCGCGGACAAAGGCCAGGATTTCCTCCCGGGTCAGCGTCTCACCGTCGCGCTTTTGGGCAATAATGTGCTGGGGAAAAAGCGACGGGCTCATGGCAGCGGACTGCCTTTGAATAGCAGCCCGGCACCCGTGCCGATGAAAAACTTCCGGGCCGGCGAAGCCGGCCATGGGCCACATCTGCGCCACGCCCCGCGGGCTTATTCCGCCGCCGCGGATTTTCCGCCGAAAACGGACTTCGCGAGGGTGAAGGGCGACTGGGTGAAACGCAGGATGGCCGACGGCTGCTTGACGTTCTCCGCGTGCTGGGCGGCCGTGGCGGCGGCGAGGATGGACTCGCGCTGGGCCAGGCTGGCCTCCCGGGCCATAAGTGCCGCCTCATGGCGCTTCAGCAACGCGGCGGTTTCCTTGAGATTGAGCCGGTCGTCGCGCACGTGCGCCTGCTCGGCCTCGAGCAGCTCGCGGGCACGGTGGAGTTTCTCCCAACCGGCCTGCAGCGTGGCGTCACCCTCGAAGGGCGAGACACTCGGGACGCGGCCCAGCGCCACGGGGGCGATGTACTGCGGGGTCGGCGGCGGTTGCAGGGTGGTTTCCAGCTGCGCCTGCCACTGGCGGAGGTGGGTCTCGTAATCGCGGAGGTTAGCCTCGCGATCGCGCAGGGCTTCGTGGTCCTGGTCGAGGTTGTGGCGCTCCATCAGGGCGTGGCTGGCGATTGCGCTCTCGGCGCGGTCACTGGCGAACAACGACAGTCTAATTTCCGGCTTGGGCGCGGGAAAGATGATGATGGGATTGGTGTTGGGCGTGGACATGGTTTGCGACGCGCGCACCATAAGCCACTCCGGGCCGAAAAGGCCATAGGCGCAGCCGGCTTTTACCCGTTGTTTACCCTTGCCGCGTGGGCTTTCAGACAAAATTTACCCGCCGCGCCGGCGGGGCGGATAAATCTTTTCCGACGCGCGCTCAGGCGCGGAAAATCACGTCCTCGCGGTTGAACATTTTCACCGCCAGCGTGAGCGCGACCGCGGCGTAAACGCAGGACGAGCCGAAGATGAGCACGATGTAATTCCAGTGCCAGATGCCGGACAGCATCTCCTTGCACACGAGCGAGAGGTTCAGAATCGGCACGAGGGCGAGACGCGCGTTGAGATCAATGCCCGGCAGCATGCCAACGACCGCCGGCATGATGATGAGGAAGACCATTGGCGCGACGTAGCTCTGCGCCTCCTTGTAGCTCTTGGCAAAAAGCGCGACGGTGAAGATCACCGCCGAAAACAGCACCGCCACGGGCAGTACCATCCCCACCACGCCCAGCAGGCCCACCGGGTCGATCATCGGCATGGCCGTGCCCGCGGCTTTCGCCTGCATGGCAGCGGCCGCCAGTTTCGCCCCACCCCCGCCGCCAAACATCATGCCGGCGGCCATCGCACTCAGGCCCATCGACGTGAGCGAGAGCAGCATCGCCGACAGTGAGCCGGTGAGCACCATGAGGAACTTGCCCAGCACGAGGTCCACCCGCGCCACCGGGCTGCACAGGAGTGTTTCCATCGTGCCCCGCTCCTTCTCGCCGGCGGTCAGGTCCATCGCCGGGTACATTGCGCCCGTGAAGCAGAGAATGATGATGAGGTAGGGCACGATCCCGCCGAGCAGGTTGCCGCCCACCTTCTCGGGTGCCGCCACGTTCTCGCGTCGCAGGTCGAAGGGTTTCACCAGCGTCGCCGGCAGTGCACGCTCGGCCAGCCGCGCCGTGACCGTCTGGTCGCGCAGGTCGCGGAAAAACTTCTCCAGCTCCGACACGGCGAAGCCGGACTTCAGTTCACCGTCGTAGTTGTAGATGACCACGGGGTCGGCTGCCCCGGCCTTGAGCCCGGCCTCAAACCCGGCGGGGATCAGCACGGCGGCGCGGACTTTCTTGTCCGAGATCTGCTGCTTCCAGTCGGCCGCCGTCGGGACCACCTTGAGCTTCTTGTCCTGCCGGAGGGCGGCGGCCACGCCCGGCGAATCGTCCCCGCCCACGATCATGACCGCGGGGGTTTCCTCCCGGGCCTTGCTGACGACCCCCGCGGCGATCTTGCCCACGCCAAAGGTGAGCGCCGGCATGACAAAGGTCGGGATGATGATCATCGACATCAGCGAGCGCCGGTCGCGCAGCGTGTCTTTGAGTTCCTTCAGGTAGACGGTGAATATATTGTGCAGGTTCATGGTTGGCTCCTCAGTTTTTCAACGCCGCCGCCAGGGCCGCTTCGCCGCCGACCGCCTTGACGAAGACCTCCTCCATGTCCTGCTCGCCGAAGCGGGTGCGCAGCTCAGGCAGCGTACCCTCGGCCACGAGGCGGCCACCGTGGATGATGCCGACCGTATCACAGAGCTTCGCCACCTCGCTCATGATGTGGGTGGAGTAGATGACGGTCTTGCCGCGGTTGCGGCACTCGCGGACAAAGCTGACAATTGCGCGCGCGGTCATGACATCGAGTCCGAGCGTCGGCTCGTCGAAGATCATCACCGCCGGGTCATGGACCAGGGTCCGGGCGATGGAGGTCTTCTGCTTCATGCCGGTGGAAAACTTGTCGCACCGCCGGTCGAGGAACTCGGCCATGTCGAGCTCCGTGGCGAGGTGACGGATGCGCGCCGTGATCGCGGCATCCGTCATTCCGTTCAGGCGGCCAAAATAGGTAATCATCTCCCGGGCGGTGAGGCGGCCGTAGAGTGCGGTGCTCGCGGCGAGGAAGCCGACCTGCGCACGAACCTTCTCCGGCTCGCGCTCCACGTCGTAGCCGGCAACGGTGGCGTGGCCGCCGGAGGGCTTGAGCAGCGTGGCCAGCAGCCGGAGCGTGGTGGTCTTGCCGGCGCCGTTGGCGCCGAGCAGGCCGTAGATCTGCCCGGGACGGCAGGTGAAGGACACGTCGTCGACGGCGGTAATCACGCCGCGTTTCTTATCCTTGAACGTCTTGGTCAGATGGTGGGCTTCGATCATGGCTCGCGGAGGTTCGGAGGTTGTGAAAATCGCAGGGACGTTTTTATCGCGGAAGCGCGGAGGAGCGGAAAAGAAGGGAACCATACAAAGAATCCCCCCCTGCTTTTCTGCTCCTCCGCGTCTCCGCGATAAAGGTCTTATAAACTCATTTTCTCTCTGAATTCCTGCGCCTGCCGGCGGCTCAATTCGACCTTGGCGGCGCCCTTCAGGTGCACGAGCAGGCCGCCGCTGAACCACGGCTCGATCTTGTCGATCCAAGCGAGGTTGATGATCTGGCGGCGGTTCGCGCGGAAAAAATATTTCGGGTCGAGCCGCTCCTCCATCGCGTTGAGCGAGCGGAAAAGCTGCGGCTGGGCCGCGTCGAAGTGCACGCGGGTGTAGTTGCCCTCGCTCTCCAGCAGGCGGATGGACCTTACCTCCACAAACCAGCAACGGTCGCCCTCGCGGACGAAAACCTTGTCCTCGGCCGCAAGCTTTGCCTGGTGGACGACGGGCGCGGTGGGCGCGCCGAGCTTCGCCCGCAGCTTTTCCAACGCCGCGGCCAGCCGGGCGGGATCCACGGGCTTGAGCAGGTAGTCGAGCGCGTTCAGCTCGAAGGCCTTGACCGCGAACTCGTCGTAGGCGGTGGTGAAGATGACCTCGGGCGCCGGCGGCTCGAGCGACTCGAGCAGCTCCATGCCCGTCTCGCCGGGCATCTGCACGTCGAGGAAAATCAGGTCGGGCGCGAGCGCCGTGAGCTGCGCGCGGGCCTGTTTGCCGTTGGCGGCCTCGCCCACGATCTCGACGTCGGGAAACGCCGCGAGCAGCCGGCGGAGCTCGTTCCGGGCGAGCCGCTCATCGTCGATCAGCAGGGCTTTCATGCGTGGGACAGCGGCAGCGGGATGATCGCCTCGGCCACGACGCTGCCGGGTGCCCCGGCGCGGAGCTGCAGCGTGGCCTGCTCGCCAAAGAGCAGGCGGAGCCGGTGGGCGGCGTTGGCCAGGCCCATGCCGGTCGAGCCATTGGCTTTCGCCAGGCGCGTGGCGCCGGGCTCGAACGCGCCGGGGTTCGTGACCTGGAGACGAAGGGAATCGTTCTCGCGGCGCGCGATGATGGCGATCTCGCCCCCCTCGGGGCGCGTGGAGATGCCGTATTTGACGGCGTTCTCGACCAGCGTCTGCAGCAGCATCGGCGGGATCGGCAACTGCAGTGTGTCGGGGGCCACATCGAGCCGCAGGCGCAGCCGCTCCTCATGGCGGACCTGCTCGAGCGCGAGGTAGTCGTTGACCACGCTCAGCTCGTCCTCGAACGGCACCGTCTCCAGCTGGCCGCTCTGCAGCGAATAGCGCAGGAGGTTCGCCAGCTGCGTGACCGCCTGCCGGGCCCGGAGCGGGTCCTCCTCGATCAGCGCGCGGAGGGAGTTGAGCGAGTTGAAGATGAAGTGCGGGTTGACCTGCGACTTCAGCGCACGGAGCTCGGACTCCTTCACGCTGGTGGCGAGTCGCAGCCGCTCGATCTCGAGGCGGTTGAGGCGGTCAAACAGGTGGTAGAAAAAGTAGATGCACCACCAGCCCGACAGCATAATCACGCCGTTGAGGATGCTGAAAGCGCAGGCCACCCACAGTGGCACCTTGCCGGTCCACGGCAGGGCCACCACGATGTAGGCATAGCCGTAGCCGATCACGCTCCAGAGGACGGACTGGACGGTGCTCACCATCAGAATGCGCGGCAGCAACGCGCGCCAGCCAAGCGCCTTCCAACCCCAGGGCGCCACCACCGGGCGGGTGAAGTGCGTGACCAACCAGCCGAGCGCGACCACCATCGTCACGATGCAGAGCGTGCAGGTGAGGTTCGGCTTGGCCTCGTTGGCCCGGCTGTCCGGAAAGGCGAAGACCAGAAAAAACTGCAGGCCCAGCCAGAACAGCCAGCCGGCGGACTGGCAGATGACGTAGAGCCGGTCCTTGGCCCGCACGCGGTGACGTTCGTCGTCGAGCAGAACGCTGGTCAGGGCGGTGGTTACCATGGGAGCCAAACCATACTAGGCCGTCCCCGCGGGAGAGCAAACTTTGGACGAGCGGTCAGCCCGGGCGGTCGAGTGGCGCCCTCCCCCGGCCTACGCCCCGATCGGGTGCCAGGTAGTCTTGTACTCGAGGAAATCGCGGACCGCGTAGAGGCTCTGCGCCGTGTCCGCGTACCAGTCCACCGGCGTCTCGCTTTTCAGCAGCCGCGTGCGCTTGACGCTGTCCGCCGCCCCGAGCGCGAGCGCCTTGCGCTCGTCGGCGCCGACCACCGCGGAAACGGCCCGCAGGTGTGTGTGCGTCGCAAACGTCGGCACCAGCTCCTTGCAGAAACCCGTGAGCAGGTTGACCACGCCGCCCGGCAGGTCGCTCGTCGCGAGCAGTTCGCCGAGTACGATGGCCGGATAGGGCTGCGCGGACGAAGCCAGCGCCACGACGGTGTTGCCGCTCGTGATGGCGGGGACGATTAGCGACAGCAGCGCAAGCAGCGGCGCCTCGTCCGGCGCAATGACGCCCACGATGCCCATCGGTTCGGTGACGGTAAAATTGAAATAGGGTGCTGCCACGGGGTTCACATTGCCCAGCACCTGCTCGTACTTGTCCGCCCAGCCCGCATAATAAATCAACCGGTCCACCGTCGCGGTGACTTCCTTCGCCGCGGCCACCTTTGAGGACCCGCCCAGCTGGATGGCGTCGGCGAGTTCGCTGGCGCGCGCCTCGAGCATCTCGCCCAACCGGTAAAGAATCTGCCCGCGGTTGTACGCCGTGCGCTTTGCCCAGCCCGGGCCGGCCTTGGCCGCCGCCTCGACGGCGTTGCGCAGGTCCTTGCGCGTGCATTGCGGGATGTTGGCGTAGAAATTGCCGGCGGCGTCCTGCAGCGGAAACACGCGGGCACTCTCGGAGCGGATGAACGCACCGCCGACATAGACCTTGGGGGTTTTGGTGATGGGGAGACGGCTCATGTGGCGGCGGCGTTTTCGGCTTCGATTTCAGTTTCGGGCATGTCGCCCTGCAGGTAGCTCCGACCCTTGTAGGCCTTGGCCACAAAGATGAACACGGCGACACAGCCGATGGCGAGCCAGGCGAAGAAATTATAGTACGCCGCTCCGTGAAGTTTCACGGAGCCGTCGTCGTTTTCGATGAAGACGTGCACCAGCGCGGTGAAGAGGTTGCCCGCGGAAATCGAGAGCAGAAAGAGGGCCTGCACCATGGCCTTCATGGGCTTCGGCGCCTGGGTGTAGGCGAACTCGAGGCCCGTAATCGCCACCATCACCTCGCCGGCGGACAGCAGGGCGTAGGCGGGTATCTGCCAGCCGATGCTGGGCTTCAGGCCGGCGGCGAGCTGGTTCTCAATCCACGCGCTGATGAAAAACGACAGGCCGGTGACAATAAGCCCGAGCCCGATTTTCCGCAGCGGCGTCAGGGGGAAGACTCTGCTGATCACCGGGTAGATCACGTACTGGAAGAGCGGGATGAACGACAGGATCATGATGGCGTTCAGCGCCTGGATCTGGGACGAGAGCCAGGTGATGCCCGCGAACCGCAGGTCCATCTTCTCCGCCTGCGTCACCCACTCACCGCCGCTTTGGTCCCACAGCGACCAAAAGATCGCAACAAACAGGAAGATGACCGCAAGCCGGCCCAAGGTCGTGAGTCCCTCCCGGCTGAAGGTGTTGCGCAGGAATGCGTTTCCCGTTGGCGGAATGTGCGCGAATTTGTACCGGCCCTTCCAAAACACAAAGGCCGCCAGCAGCATCAGCAGGGCCGGCACGCCGAAGGCCGGCATGGGGCCGTAGCGGTCGAGTAGCACCGGGATGAGCAGGATGGAGAAAAACGACCCGAAGTTGACCGAGAAATAAAACCACCCGAACGCCCGCGACAGCAGGTTTTGGTTGTCGGCGCCAAACTGGTCGCCGACATGGGAAGAAACGCACGGCTTGATGCCACCCGAACCGATCGCAATCAGCGTCAGGCCGAGCGTCAGGCCCAGGCGGGTGTGATCCAGCGCCAGGACCACGCTGCCGGCGCAGTACACCAGGGAGAGCCAGAAGATGGTTTTGTATTTACCCCAGAAGGCGTCGGAGACAATCGAGCCGAGCATCGGCACGAAGTAATTCGCGAAGAGGAAGAGGTGATACCACTTGTTGGCGTCGTTTTCGCTCATCGGCGCGAACGCCCCCGACCGGTCCATGAGGTACTTTGTCATGAACACGACGAGGATGGCGCGCATCCCGTAGAAGTTGAACCGCTCCGCCGCCTCGTTGCCAATGATGTACGGGATGCCCGGCGGCATCTTGTCCGTCTTGAGCGGGGCGGTGAGATAGGGTTGCGAGGGCATCAGGAGGGAATTTTGACCGCGAAAGAACGCGAATTTACGCGAAGCGATGACGAAGTGCCTTTCGAGCCCAGATTGTCATTCTGAGCGCAGCGAAGAATCCCCTTGGACCCAGTCCAGGCGACCAGCGGAATCCCTCTGGATTCTTCGCTGCGCTCAGAATGACAAACGGCTGCGGAATTAGTGGGCATCGTTCGCGTGAATTCGCGTCCATTCGCGGTTTCAAACCAGCTTGCAGTAATCGAGCAGCCCCTGACGGCCGCCTTCGCGGCCGAAGCCGCTTTCCTTGTAGCCGCCGAAGGGCGACGTCGGGTCGAACTTGTTGTAGCAGTTGGCCCAGACCACGCCGGCCTTGAGCTCCGTGGACATCTTCAAAATGCGCGAGCCCTTGTCCGTCCAGACGCCGGCGCTGAGTCCGTACGCCGTGTTGTTCGCCTTCTCGATCGCCTCATCGACGGTGCGAAAGGTCAGGATCGAGAGCACCGGCCCGAAAATCTCCTCCCGCGCGATCCGGTGGCTCATCGCGACGTTGGAAAAGATCGTCGGGCGGAAGTACCAGCCCTTCGCCGGCAGCGGGCACGGCGACTGGTAGATCTCGGCGCCTTCCTTCACGCCCGAGGTGACGAGCTTTGTGATCTTGGCCAGCTGCTCCTTCGAATTGATGGCGCCGACGTCCGTGTTCTTGTCCAGCGGGTCGCCCACGCGCAGCACCTTGATCCGCTGCTTGAGCTTCGCGATGACCTTCGCCGCGACGGGCTCATGCACGAGCAGGCGCGAGCCGGCGCAGCAGACGTGGCCCTGGTTGAAGAAAATGCCATTGATGATGCCCTCGACCGCCTGGTCGAGCGGCGCGTCGTCGAACACGATGTTCGCCGCCTTCCCGCCGAGCTCCATCGTCATCTTTTTGTCCGTGCCCGCCAGCGAGCGCATGATGATTTTGCCGACCTCCGTCGAGCCGGTGAACGCGACCTTGGCCGGGATCGGGTGCGCCATCAGCGCCGCGCCGGTCGCCCCCGCGCCCGTCACAAAATTCACCACACCCGGCGGCAGGCCCGCATCCTGGATGATCTCGGCGAGCTTGAGCGCGGTGATCGAGGTGGTTTCGGCGGGCTTGAGCACGACGCAGTTGCCCATCGCCAGCGCCGGCGCGAGCTTCCACGCGCACATCAGCAGGGGAAAATTCCACGGGATGACCTGCGCGACCACACCGAGCGGGGCGACCCGGCGGCCCGGGGCGACGTACTCGAGCTTGTCCGCCCAGCCGGCG
>QQNC01000089.1 GCA_003402695.1 Verrucomicrobiota bacterium
CTCGGGCTGGTGGTTTTTGTTGTGCCGAAATTCCAGCTCATTTTCAGCGGAGTGCTCAAGGGGCAGCCATTGCCACCCTTGACTCTGATGGTCCTGGGCATGGGAAATTTCCTGCACCAGCACTTCGCGGCGGCGACCGGTCTGCTGCTGCTGGCGGGTCTGGCTGGGAGGCAGGCGCGGCGGACGCCGCGGGGCGCGCGGCTCGCGGACTGGGCGCTGATCAAGTCGCCGGTTTTCGGGGAATTGATGCTCAAGGCGGCAATCGCCCGCTTTACCCGGACTTTCGGCGCATTGCTCGCGAGCGGAGTGCCGATTCTGGAAGCGTTGGAAATTGCCCGCGTAACGAGCGGAAACATCCACGTATCGGAGGCGCTCAAGGGGGTGCACGCTCGAGTGAAGGGCGGCGGCATGGTTGCCCCCGCCTTGGAAGCGTCGGCCATCTTTCCTCACTTGGTTACGAGCATGTTCGGAGTGGGGGAGGAAACCGGCGCGCTGTCCGATATGTTGGGCCGGATAGCCGACATCTATGATGATGAAGTGGACCAGGCAGTCGTGGCACTCACCGCCATCATCGAGCCGGTCATGATCGTGCTCATGGCCTTGGTGGTGGGACTCATCGTGCTTGCGCTCCTCCTGCCGATGGTGGGGATCATGCAGCATTTGCAGTAAAGCGGATGGGGTTGGCTCCTACTCGTATCACTCTGTTGCGGGTGGAGGCCTTTGCCCTCGCCGAGCAGCCTGAGCTTATAGCGGTAGTGCCCGCCGTTCGGTGTTCTGCGCCCGATCACCTGTGCCTCATAACCGGGTTGCAAGTTCCCGCCCTCAAGTCACCGCGCAAGCGGGCGGCTATTAACGGCGGCCGCTGTGACTCAGTCCGGTTGTCGTGGACGGGTCAGCAACGGTGAGCTCAGCCCGGGCAGGCGTTCGGAAAATTCCTCTCCGTCCGCAGCCTGGCGCAGGGCGCGTTGCACCATCCCCATCTTGGCGTCGAGGTTGTCGATCATCGACACGAAGACGGCCTCGGGTGTGGCCGCATAAACGGCGGCGCCCCACTCGGGTTCGCCTTGGTGGCTGAGCACAATGTGTTCGAGCCGCTCCAGCAGTTCCTCGCCCAGCTTGGCCTTCTTGGCGGCCTTGCGCACAAGTTGGTAGCCGAGCACGACGTGGCCCTGCAAAATACCCCGGCGGCTCCGTTTCGTCGCGAGCGTGCCTTCGTACTCGATGGTTTTCCCAGTGTCATGCAACAGGATGCCGGCCATCGCGAGATTGGCCTCCACCTCGGGGTAGAGCGGCAGGAGGGCCCGGCAGGCCCGGGCCATATGCACGGTGTGCTCGAGCAGTCCGTGCCGGTAAGCGTGATGCATGGAGAGGGCGGCGGGGGCCCACCGGAACTTCTCGCCGATCTCATCGAAGACTGCGCGGGTGGTCGCCTGCAGGGCGGGGTGGGTGAGGCCGTCGATGAAGCCGTTGAACTCCGACCAGAGGGTATCGGCATTTTCAGGGGCGAGCTCAACGAGGTTGTCGAGCAATCCCGTGGCTCCCAGTTCGCTCTCGGTGAGCACGGTGAGATTGCCGAGTTTGGGCGAAAAGCGGCCTTGGTAGTAGTCGACCTTGCCCTCGACCCGGACGACCGAGCCCTCACCGGCGTTGCGGAGCAACTCGAACGCGGAGTTGTCGCTGAAGACGGTGCAGCCGAACGAGCCGGTGCGGTCGCCGAGATCCACGCTGAAGAAGGGATTGCCGTTCGACGCGGTCTTGGTGGTGAGCTTCCGCATGACCAGCAAACTCACGAACGGCTGGCTGCCGGTGTGGTCGAGGGCTTTCAGTTCACGGACGGAGGAGAGCGGCAGAGTGGCGTCGGACATGGGAGGTTAGGGGGCCGTGAGCTTTATAGCTGGTAGTATTTCTCGCGGGCGCGGACTTGCACAATCCGTTTTTCTGGAAGAATGCAGGCCGTCAGGCTGCCCCCCAGCACGCATCCCGTGTCGATACCCAGCGACCATTTCAGGCGGGAGACGTCGGGGCGCGGGGTGTGCCCGTAGACGACAAAGGGCGGTCCGTGCCAGAGCTCCGACCAGTGGGGAGCGGCGGGATCCTCGGCGCGTTTGAGTGGAGTGCCATCCTTGGCGACCACCTGGATGCGGGTGACGATGCGCGCCGGTTGCCGGCGCCAGGGCTGGTGGGGCAGGAAGCCGCCATGGACGAGCACGATGCCATGGGCGGCATCGTGGTACGTGAGGGGCATGGCGCTCAGATAGGCCCAGTCCTTGTGGTTGAGCTGCTTGAGCGTCTCGTAGTCGCTATCCTTAAGATGGGTCGGGTCGCCGGTCTTGCGGTAATTGAGCAACCGCAACTCGTGGTTGCCGAGCAGGGCGAGCCGGGCGTGGGCGCGAGCCAGGGCGATGACGCGGGCGCTGTCGGGTCCGCGGTTCACCAGATCGCCGAGCAGGATCACCCGGTCGTGCTTGGTGAGCTCCAGCTTGTCGAGCAGTTCCTCGAATTCGCGCGGACAGCCGTGGATATCGCCGATGGCAATGAGGCGGCCCTTCATGGGAGGATGGGAATTTGGCTAGCGTTCAATTTCCGGAGGCCTAAAACTTGGGTTACATGGAACTGACCCTGCACCCCTCCGCCAAAACCTGCCGCGCCTGCGGCCGCGAATTCGCCGAGGGTGACCGCGTGGTTTCCCATCTCGTCCGCGAGGCGACCGGCGAAGTGGGCCGCCATGACGTGCTGGCGAGCGAGGACGCGGCCTACACCAAGCCCAGTTTTGTGTTCTGCAGCTGGACCGTCAGCTACAAGGCGCGGCGCGCCGACGAGAATCCGGGGCGCACGCTCAAGCTCACGGCGGAAAATCTTTTTGTCACGCTCGGCGATCCGGCGGCCGAGCCGAACCCGGCCAACACCCCGATGCTGCAGTTTCTGGCCCTGTTGCTGGAGCGCAAACGGCTGCTGCGCCCGCGCGGCCTGACGACCGATGGCGAGCGGCAGATTTTCGAGCACGTGCGCAGCCATCAGCTGTACGAGATTCCCGTGGGTACGCTGGATGCGGAGTTTTTTATCCGGATCCAGGGACAGCTCGATCTGCTCGTCGGCCCGGCGAAGACCGCCACCGAGCCCGTGGCGACCGGAGTTTGAGTTGGGGCGGGACATGGGTTGGGGTGGAGGGCGCGGCTGGGCTTCTAACCGGTCTTAGGGGAGCACCGGAAACTAATGCCGCCCGGCTTTGAAACGAGCTGATACGATCTTGTTACCAAATCGTCACCCCGATCTTCGACCGCACCAAGGCTGGATCAGCGGCGAACGGGAACACCCTGCGCGGCCAGAAAATCCTTGGCCTGGGGAATCGTGAAGGTGCCAAAGTGGAAAATGCTCGCCGCCAGCACTGCGCTGGCATGCCCGCGCTCCAGCACTTCGCCCAAGTGGGCGAGGGTACCGGCTCCGCCGCTGGCGATCACCGGGACGGAAACGGCATCGCTGACCGCCCGCGTGAGCTCGAGGTCATAGCCGGACCCCGTCCCGTCGCGGTCCATGCTGGTCAGGAGAATTTCCCCCGCCCCCCGCTCGACGGCCTGGCGGGCCCAGCTGACGGCGTCGTAGTCCGTGGGATTTCGCCCGCCGTGAGTATAGACCCGCCACGACTTGCCGTCGGGCTCCCGCTTGGCGTCAATCGCGAGCACGATGCACTGGGTGCCAAAGCGCAGGGCGGCCTCGGCGATGAGCGTGGGATTCTGGAGGGCCGCGGTGTTAAGTGAGACCTTGTCGGCGCCGGCCTGCAGCATGGCCTCGATGTCCGCGAGCGAGCGCAGGCCGCCCCCGACGGTGAGGGGCATGAAACATTGCTCGGCGGTCGCCGCCACCACGCTATGCATGATGCGGCGCTCGTCACTGGAGGCGGTGATATCGAGGAAGATCAACTCGTCCGCACCCTGGGCGTCGTACGCGCGGGCGCAGGCGACGGGATCCCCGGCATCGCGCAGTTCCTGAAACTTGACGCCCTTCACCACGCGGCCGGCGTTGACGTCCAGGCAGGGAATGATGCGGCGGGAAAGCATGGCCGAAAAGTAGCCAGTAGTGCGTAGCGGGTAGCGAGTAGAAAAAGACCGGCGCCAGACGATGCCCACTGCCCGCGCCTGGCTACTCGCTACTTCAATTTCAGACGTGCGTGACGTCGGGGTCGAAATTCACCGCGAGGCGGTAGACATGACCGGGGCGCATGATGAGGGGATGGTCGCGCACCAGATACTGCAGATAGTGGATCTTGCCGTAATTTGTGCGGTAGGCTGGGTCGGCGCTGACGACCTCGGTCTCCTGCCAGGTGCCCTGGAAATCGTCCTTCACGACGGTGCAACGCTGGCCCTGGGGGCCGAGGGCGAGGGCGCCGTTGACATGGTATTTCGAGTGGGGTGCGGCGATGGCGAGGACGTAGCGAAACTTGTCGAGGGTGACGGCCTGCTTGACGGTATAGGCGAACTCGCAGCTGACCTTGCTGCCGGTGAACGTCCACTGGACCTTCACGCTGCCGAGATTCTTCACGAACTCCTCCTTGGTGGAGATGAGCTCGGGCTGTTCGTAGCGGAAATAGAAACTGTTCTTCAGGCCGAGCCCGGTGACGCAGTTCTTGCCGTAGAAGGCCGGGATCGTGACGTGTTCGCCGAAGGTCAGCTCGGGGAGCATGATCGGCAGGTAGACGTTGTTCGGCCAGTCGAAGACCCCGGGGCAGTGCGGGAAGGGCAGGGAGTCGCTGGTGAGCTTGCTGCCGGAGCTGATGAGCGGGACCTGCAGGTGCAGGCCGCTCTCGGCGTCGCGGTAGAGGAACAGGCCCTGCTCCTTGCGGTTGCTCTTGTCGAAGATGACAAAACGGCCCGAGGTGCGCGGCGGATCGATCTTCGGGGTGCCGGGCGGCATGTGCGCGGTCTTGGCGAGGCGGGACCACTGGCACAGGTAGCGCGCGGCGTCGAAATTCGCCATGCGCGTGGTGTGGTGCGA
Organism: Verrucomicrobiota bacterium; assembly: GCA_003402695.1. Taxonomy (GTDB): domain Bacteria; phylum Verrucomicrobiota; class Verrucomicrobiia; order Opitutales; family Opitutaceae; genus Opi-474. The sequence goes on from QQNC01000089.1 coordinate 4,990, forward strand.
ATAGGCGGTGCGCTCGTCATCGCGCAGGTCAAGGAAACCGTGCTCCTGGTCGAGGTAGGTCTCGTAGAAAAACAGGAAAAGCCGGCGGAGGATATCGTAGTATTTCGACTTCTGGTCGTCCGCGATCCACCCGTCGCGCAAGCCCTGCAGGATCAGGCTGATGCAGTGCATCTGGCCATAGGCGCCGGCGGCCCGGCCGAAGGCCCAGCCGAGCCCGTCCGCGCGGACGAGGTCGGGCATCATCTTGATGTATTTCTCGGCGTAGGTGCGGAGGGTCGGGAGCTTGCGGTCGCGCACGCCGCTGTTGGCGTGGAGTTGCAGCGCGGAACGGATGAACACAAAGGACATCACGCCGTAGAGGTTGAAATTGCCGCCGAAGCCCGTCGTGGCGTCGTCGAAGAAGCCGGCCGAACTGGTGGCGGTGATGCGCTCGACCATCCGCTCAATCAGGCGGGAGGTCTCGTCCTTTTTGGACAGGCCGAGGCTGAAGCGGGCGACGGCGCGGGCGACGTTGAACGCCTGCCAGTGGTTGTCGTAGTCGCTGCGGTGGAGCAGTTGTTTGTCCACGCGCTCGCGGGTTTCCTCCACGAGGCGCTCCCAGACCGGGTTGCGTTCCTTGGAGGGACCGAAGGCGAGCAGGCCGAGCGAGGCGTAGGCGAGGCCGTTTTCCGCCGGCGGTTCGGTAAACATCTGCGCCGTGATGCAGCGGGCGGCGAGGTCGATCAGGTCGTAATTGCCGATCGTGGTCTCACCGGTCGCGCGGTAAAATTCTCCGAGGGCGTAGGCGACATGGCCGGGTTCATCGGGACGCGATTGCTCGCCATTCGCTGGAAGAAGCGTGCCGTCAGCTTGGATCGAGTCGAGATTGTGGGCCAGCATTGAGCGGGCCATGTCGAGACATTGCTCGGAGAAACTGTGCATGCGGTGGTGGTTAGTGGGCGGCGGCGAAGAGCGGGAAGGGAACCTTGCCCCGCGCAGGGCGCGGGCGGCAAGAGCGAAGTTAGCGGGCGATGAGCTTAAGGAACTCGGCGTTGGTCTTGGTTTTGGACAGGCGGGCGATCATGGTCTCAGTCGCCTCCTCGATTTTCTGCTGGACCAGGGCGCGGCGGAAGAAATGGATGCCCTCGAGCGTCTTGGCGTCGATCAGCAGCTCCTCCTTGCGGGTGCCAGAGGCGGCGATGTTGATGGCGGGCCAGAGGCGCATCTCGGCACTCTTGCGGTCGAGCACGAGCTCCATGTTGCCGGTGCCCTTGAATTCCTGGAAGATGACGTCGTCCATGCGGCTGCCGGTCTCGACGAGCACGGAGGCGATGATGGTGAGCGAGCCGGCCTCCTCGGTCTTGCGCGCGGTGGCGAAGAGCTGGCGGGGCTTCTCCAGGGCGCGGACATCGAGGCCGCCGGACCCGGTGCGGCCGCTGTTCCGGGCCGTGTTGTGGGCGCGGGAGAGGCGGGTGATTGAGTCGACGAAGAGCACGACGTCACGGCCCACCTCGATCAGGCGCTTGGCCCGTTCAATGGCGAGATCGGCGATGCGGATATGGTTCTCGATCTGCTCGTCATTGGAGGAGGCCCAGATCTCGGCGGCGGTGACGCTGCGGCGGAAATCGGTGACTTCCTCGGGGCGCTCGTCGACGAGCAGGATCATGACGTGGCACTCGGGGTTGTTCTCCAGGACGCCGAGGGCCATGTCACGGAGCAGCGTGGTCTTGCCGGTGCGCGGCGGTGCGACGATCAGGCCGCGGGTGCCCTTGCCGATCGGGCAGAAAAGGTCCACGGCGCGGGTCGTCATGCGGCCGTCCTTCATCTCCATTTTCAGGAACTGGTTCGGCGAGATGGTGGTAAGCGTGGGAAAATCGAAACGCGCGCGGCGGTCCTCGAGGGCGACGCCGTCGACGGTCTCGATGAAGCGCATCTTGGGATTGGGGAAACGTCCGTCGGGCGGGAAGGCCGTGCCGCCGATCATGGAGCCGGTGCGCAGCTTGAAACGGCGGATGAGCTCCTTGGGGACGAACGGGTCGGTGGGCCGGCGCTTGCCGCCGCGGGCGAGGTCGAGCAGCTGGCCATTGCCGCCGCGCTGGAGGTCGACGTCGAGGACACCCTCGACGTGGATGGTTTCCACGGGCGCGGGGATCGGAGCGGCAGTTTCAGGGCTGACGGGGGGCGCGGCCGGGACGGGCGCGGAAGTGTCCGCTGGAGCGGACGCAGTTTTCTTTTCCATACAATATATGAGACAATGCACACCAGCGCTTGACGCTTGAAACTCTGGGCGGGATAAGAGCCGCAGTTCGCGCCCCTAACCCCAAATCCGCCACCAAAGTGACAGACCAGACGATTACCTCCGTATCCCGGGAACACCGGAAGTTCAGGCCATCGGCCGAGTTCAAAGCCCAAGCCAATCTTGGGAGTGAAGCCGCCTATAAGAAGCTCTATGCGGAGTCTGTCAACTCCCCAGAAAAATTCTGGGGCCGCCAGGCGAAGGAGGAGCTCGTTTGGCGCAAGCCTTTCAAGAAAGTGCTGCAATGGAAAGTGCCGCACGCTAAGTGGTTCTTGGGCGGTAAGTTAAATGTTTCGGAAAACTGCCTGGACCGTCATCTCGGCACCTACCGCGAGAACAAGGCGGCGCTGATTTTCGAGGGCGAACCGGGCGACGTCCGGACCATCACCTATAAACAGCTGCACTTTCATGTCTGCCGGCTCGCGCATATTTTTGAGAACATGGGCATCGGGGCCGGCGACCGCGTGGCGATTTACCTGCCGATGATCCCCGAGGCGGTCGTGTCGATGCTGGCGTGCGCCCGCGTGGGTGCCGTGCACACGGTGATTTTTGGCGGCTTCAGCGCCGAGGCAATCAAGGACCGCATCAATGACTGCAAGGCCAAGCTGGTCATCACCGCGGACGGTGGCTGGCGGCGCGGCAAAGTCATCGAACTCAAGGCCAACGTGGACAAGGCCATCGTGGGCACGCCCACGGTGCAGTCGGTGATCGTGGTCAAGCGTTGCGGCAACCCGGTGACGATGGTCGAGGGACGTGACACGTGGTGGCGGGAGGCTTGGGAAGGCGCGCCGAATACGCATTCCGCCAAGGCCTTTGATTCCGAGCATCCGCTTTTCATTCTTTATACCAGCGGATCCACCGGCAAACCGAAAGGCGTGTTGCACACGAGCGCCGGCTACCTCCTCGGCACCAAGCTCAGTGCTCGGTATGTCTTCGATCTCAAGGAGAACGACCGCTACTTCTGCTCGGCGGACATCGGCTGGATCACCGGCCACAGCTATGTCGTTTACGGCCTGCTTGCCAACGGGGCGACCGTGTTTCTCTACGAGGGTGCGCCCAACCAGCCCGAGCCGGATCGTTTCTGGCAGATGATCGACCGCCACGGCATCACGATCCTCTATACCGCGCCGACGGCCATCCGGGCGTTCATGCGCTGGGGGGACAACTATGTCCTGCGCCACCGGCTCGATTCTCTGCGCCTGCTGGGCTCGGTGGGCGAACCCATCAATACCGAAGCGTGGATGTGGTACCACACCATGATCGGCAAGAAACGCTGCCCGATCGTGGACACGTGGTGGCAGACCGAAACGGGCGCCATCATGATCGCACCGATGCCTGGCATCACTCCGCTCAAACCCGGGTCCGGCACTTGGCCGTTCTTCGGGGTGTCCGCCAAGGTGGTGGACGACAAGGGACAGGAGGTTCCCCGCAACACCGGCGGCAAGCTCATTATCACCCAGCCGTGGCCGTCCATGCTCCGCACGCTTTGGGGCGACGACGAGCGCTACCAAAAGGCCTACTGGAGCGAATGTCCTGGCAACTATTTCACGGGTGATGGCGCCCGGCAGGACAAGGACGGCTATTTCTGGATCGTGGGCCGTATCGATGATGTGCTCAACGTTTCCGGCCATCGCATTGGCACGGCCGAGATCGAGAGCGCCCTCGTGTCGCACCCCGCGGTCGCCGAGGCCGCCGCCGTCGGCCGGCCCGATGAACTCAAGGGTCAGGCCCTTGTGGTGTTCGTCACCCTCAAGTCGGGCCACGCGCCCAGCGATGCGCTCAAGGAGGAGTTGAGAAGCCATGTGGGCAAGGAGATCGGTTCACTGGCGAAGCCGGACCACATCCGCTTTGCCGCCGGTCTCCCCAAAACCCGCAGCGGGAAAATCATGCGACGCATCCTGAAGGAAATTGCGGCGGGCGGGACGGTGAAAGGTGACACGACTACGCTCGAGGATTTCAACGTGATCGCGGCCCTGCAGCAGGAAGAATAAGGTGGAAGGAGCGGCGAGACGGACTGGTTGGAAGTGCTTACCGCGCTTCTTTCCGTTTGCCGGGGTGGGCCCGCTTGGGCCTCATCCCGGCGTCATGCTGCATCCCCCGGCAGTCTGCCCTGGCGCCAGGTCGCGTAAATTCGCGGGCGGTTTCTCGCTCGTTGAACTGCTGGTGGTCAGCGCCATCATCGGGACGTTGGTTTTCATCGGCTTCGCCATCATCCAAGGTGCGCGCCAGCAGGCCGACAGGTCCCACGCCCGGAGTGACCTGGCCGCGCTGAGCCAGGCGCTGGAACAATATCGCCGGTCTTATGGCGACTACCCACAAACGGCAGATTCCCCGGAAAGATTTTATCAGGCGCTCGTCGGCAAGCTCGGACCCACGGGAATTTCCCTGCATGAGCGCAACCTGCTCGCGGCGGTTCCGGTCGCCCTGCGCGACCCGGCCAACCCCGCGGCCGAGGGCAACGCCTTGGTGGATCCCTGGGGCAACGCCTACCAATACGTATTCTTTACGCGCCAGGTGGGGACGGCACCGCTGCTACGTGGCTATGTGCTCTATTCCCTTGGCTCCCGCCATTCCACTGCACCGTTGCCCACTCGCGCCCAGGTCGTGCCCGATACTTCCGGCGCGCGGGGTGGCACCGTTTCATCCGCGCCGATTAACACGCCGAATATTTACGCGGGACGGTGAAGCGTCGCCCGGATCATCCGGGTTTACCCTGATTGAACTGCTGACCGTCATGGCGGTGATCGCGCTGCTGGC
>QQNC01000090.1 GCA_003402695.1 Verrucomicrobiota bacterium
AACGCCGGCTTCAACGCCGAGTCCCGCCTCTGGTCCAACGCCGCGGGCGGCGGCGGCATCCTCGACGTCGGCTGCTATGCGGTGTCGTTCTCGCGGCTCATCGCCGGCGCGATGTCGGGTCAGCCGTTTCTGAACCCCACCTCGGTCACGGGTGCGGGCGAGCTGCATCCGCAGACGGGGGTGGACGTGGTCGCGGCGGCGACGCTGAAATTCGCCAACGGCCTCGTGGCGCAGGTGGCGACGAGCGTCGGCCTGAGCCAGGACAACTCCGCGCGCATCTACGGCAGCACCGGCATGATCGTGGTACCCTCACCGTGGATTCCGCCCAGCGAGGGCGAACCCGCAAAATTTTTCCTGCACAAGGACGGCAAGGTGGAGGAGATCAGTGTCGCCACCGACAAGAACCTCTACGGCCTTGAGGCTGACGCCGTGGCCCGGGCGCTGGAGCTGGGCGAGCGCGAGGTGTCCGCCATGAGCGTGGCTGACACGCTCGGCAACATGGCCGCGCTCGACGCGTGGCGCGCGTCCATCGGCCTGCTGTACGAGGCGGAGAAGCCGGAGAATTTCCTGCACACGCATGCGCGCCGGCCGCTGGCCAAGCGCGCGGACGCCAACATTCCCACCGGTGTGATTCCGCACCTCGCGAAACCGGTGTCGCGACTGATCATGGGCTGTGACAACACGGTCACGATGCCGCACAGCGCGGCGGTGTGGGACGATTATTTCTCCCGCGGCGGCAACACCTTCGACACGGCCTACGTCTACGGCGGCGGCCTGCAGGAGCGGCTGCTCGGGCAGTGGATCAAGAACCGCGGCATCCGCGAGGAGATCAGCGTCATCGTGAAGGGTGCGCACACGCCGTTTTGCACGCCGGAGTATCTCACCGAGCAGCTGCACGAGTCGCTTGGCCGGCTGCAGACGCCCTATGCGGACATCTATATGCTGCACCGCGACAACCTCGAGGTGCCCATCGGCGAGTTTGTCGAGGTGCTCAACGAGCATGTGAAGGCGGGTCGGATCAAGGCGTTCGGCGGCTCCAACTGGACGCTGCCCCGCGTGGCCGCGGCGAACCGCTACGCGGCGCGCAAGGGCCTGCAGGGCTTCAGCGTGGTGAGTAATAACTTCAGCCTCGCGCGCATGGTGGACCCGGTCTGGGCGGGCTGCATTGCCGCGTCGGACAAGGACTCGCGCCGCTGGCTGAAGAAAAACCAGCTGCCGCTGCTCGCCTGGTCGAGCCAGGCCCGCGGGTTCTTCACCGACCGCGCCGCGCCGGACAAGCGCGAGGACGAACAGCTCGTGCGCTGCTGGTATTCCGAGGACAACTTTGCGCGCCGCGACCGCGCCATCGCGCTGGCGAAGAAGAAGGGCACGACGCCCATCGCCATCGCGGCGGCCTATGTGCTGGCGCAGCCCTTCCCGACGTTCGCGCTCATCGGTCCGCGCATCGTCAGCGAGACTGTGAGCTCGCTGGCGTGCCTGGGCGTGACGCTCACTCCGAAGGAAACCGCCTGGCTCAACCTCGAGCGCGAGCGGCTGTGAGGTGACCGATTCCGACGGGCCTGCCGGACCCGCCGTCCGGCGCGGTCGGTTGTGCCGGCCGTGAGTGCCGGCCGGCCCGGTGGTGCCTTCGCGCTTTCCACCGGCTGGTCCGGCCGTTAGTTTGCGCCCATGAAACACTGCGCCCCGTGGTTTCTGCTGCTTGCGCTGCTGGCTGCCGGCCTGACCCCGCTTTCAGCCGCGGGACCCGCGGCGCCACCCGCCACCGACCGCTCGCCGGCGGTTGGACTGGCGAAATCAATCGCGACCGTGACCGGCATCGCGATCTCGCCGCTGCTTGGCACCGGGGCCTACGGCGCCTACCAGTGGGCGACGGCCAAGGACCGTGCCGCCCGCGCCGCGCTGCCGTGGTATGCCCACTGGAGTTTTTTCCTCCCGGCTTTGCTCATCGTCGGCCTGTGCGCCGCGAAGGACAGCCTGGGCGCGATGCTGCCGCCGGGCTTCAAGAAGCCGCTGGACGTGCTGGAGACCATTGAGAACAAGGTCTCGGGACTGGTGGCGGCGGGGGCGGTCATTCCGCTGACGATGGACACGCTTTCCAAGCTGGTGACGGGCGGGGCGCCCACGGCGGCGGCCCACGGTTCAGGCGGCTTCGCCATGATCCAGGCCGCGGATTTTTCGTGGCTGCTCGATCTCCTGACCGTCCCGTTTGGCATCGCGGTGTTTGCCGTCGTGTGGATGGCGTCGCACGCGATCAACGTGCTGATCCTGCTCAGCCCGTGGGGGGCGATTGACGCCGCGCTCAAGGCGGCGCGCACCGCGCTGCTGGGCCTGCTCACCCTCACCGCCACGATCAATCCCTGGGTCGGAGCGGCGCTCTCCATCGGGGTGATCATCGTCGCTTATTTTGTCGCGGGCTGGGCGTTCCGGCTCACCTGGTTTGGCTCCGAGTTCTGCTGGGATTTCTTCACGCTGCGGCGCCACCGGTTCACTCCGGCGGAAAACAGCAACCGCCTGTTCGCGGGCGCGAACCTGGCCGGCGTGCCGGTGCGGACCTACGGCCGCCTCGAGCGGAATCCGGACGGGGCGCTGCAATTTTTCTATCGCCCGTGGCTGGTGCTGCCGGAGCGATCGGCCGCCGTGGCAGCGGCCCCCGCGCAACTGGAGGTGGACCGGGGGTGGTTTTTCTCGACGGTCTCGGCGGACAGTGCCGGCACGCTTTTCCTGCTGCCGCCGCGCTATCACGGCCATGAGGCCAAGTTCGCGCGCATCTACGCGCTGGGCGGGGGCGTGCGTGACGCCGGACTCCGCCGCGCATGGAGCGTGCTCAAGGAACTGTTCGGCGGCTCCGCGGCGCGGACGCAGGTCGCATGAACTGGGTGCGGCTGGCCCTGCGGTGGATCCTGGCGGGGTTCTTTATCGCGGCGGGGTAAATCACTTTCGCGCGACCGCGCTCTATTGCGGGATGATGCCGGCGTGGATCGCCTGGCCGCGGCCAGGCCACGCCCGGTCACACGAAATTGTCCAGGACCCAGCCCGCGGCGATCAGGCCGAAAATTCCCGGCTGCAGGCCCAGCGCCGATTCGACCGCGAAGTGAGTGGGGTCGTGGTGCGGATAAAACGGACTCACGCGCGCCCAGGTTTCCGGGCCGCCGGGTGGCAATCGGCGGGTGGGCGGCGGTGACCGGGTGAAATTTGGCAATCCCTCCTCGTTTCTTGCCTTCCGGCGTTTGCCGATTGTGCGCCGGGGTCGGGGAGATAACACCGACGGCATGAGCGTGAAAGCTTCGCGTGGTGCTGACCGCGGACGAGTGGCCACGGCCGGGTCCGCGCCCGGCCCTCTCACGCCCCGTGCGCGTTGCATCGCAGCCCTCGAGCGGCGGCCGCTGACCGGGCGCGTGCCGCACTTCGAGATGGTGTTTTTCCTCACGATGGAGGCGTTCGGCCGGCTACACCCCTCGCACCGCAACTACGACCAGTGGCTGCAGATGGAGGAGAAGGAGCGCGAGCTGCACCGGCGCGACATGGCCGACCTGTACATCGCCACCGCCGAGCGCTACGAGCACAGCGCGATCTTCATCCATCAGAACCCAAGCACCGACGAGGAGCTGCAGCGCATGGTGGACCTGATCCGCGAGCGCACGGGTGACCGTTTTTTCCTGATGGCCCATGGCGACGCGACCTTTGCGATCCCGAACGGAAACGACATGGAGGCGTTTTCCTGCCAGCTGGTGGAGGAGCCGGAGAAGCTGAAGGCGCAGACTGCGGGCTGGGTGCGGGCGGCGCTGGAACGCGCGGCGCGCGGGCGGCGGCCGGGCGGACTCGACGGGTACGCGCTGTGCGCCGACTACTGTTTCAACACCGGCCCCTTCCTGAGCCCGGCCCAGTTTTCCGAGTTCATCACGCCGTACCTCACCGCGGTGACCAAGGGGTACCGGGACCTCGGGTACTACGTGATCAAGCACACCGACGGCAACATCATGCCGATCATTGACCAGCTGGTGCAGAGCGGGCCGCACGCGCTGCACTCGCTGGATCCGCAGGGTTCGGTGGACATCGCGGAGGTCAAGCGGCGCTACGGCTCGGAAGTCTGCCTGATTGGCAACGTGCACTGCGGCATGCTGGACATGGGCACGCCGGCGCAGATCGCGGAGGCGGCGCGGTATGCGCTGAAGCATGGCATGCCGGGCGGAGGCTATATTTTCTCGACGAGCAACTGCATCTATACCGGCATGCCGCTCGCGAGCTACGAGGTGATGCTCGATGTCTGGCGGCGCGAGGGGAACTACTGATTCGCGCCCCATGACCCCACGGGAGAGAGTCGAACAGGCGCTGCGCGGCGGGCACACCGACCGGGTGCCGTTCACGATTTACGAATGCATGATCCCCCCGTGCGCCGCGGAGCGCGAGCTGCGCAACCGGGGCGGCTGCATCGTCAACCGCCTCCCGGTCTTCACGACCCACCGGCCCAACGTGAAAATGACGCAGCACGTCTACTGGGAGGGGGAGCGCAAGTTCACGCGGACCAGTTACGAGACCCCGTGTGGCACGCTGTCCACGCTCATGGAGGACGGCGGTTTCACGGCGTGGCGGCACGAGTTCCTGCTCAAGCGCCCGGAGGACTACGCTGCGATCCGCTTCCTGCTGCGCGACGAGGTCTACGCGCCGGCCTACGCCGAGTTTGCCCGCGCGCAGGAGGCGGACCGGGGCGACACGATTTTCCGGGCCAACTTCGGCCTCGAGCCGATGCAGGAGCTCATCTCCGGCGGCGTGATGGGCATGCAGTCCTATTGCGAGGAATGGATGGAGCGGCGCGACGAGGTGCTGCAGCTCTACGAGATCCTCGTGGAGAACCGCCGCAAGATCTACCCGCTCGTGGCGCAGTCGCCGGCGTCCCACGCCAACTACGGCGGCAACGTGACCCCCGAGATCATCGGCCGGGAGAACTTCGAGCAATATTTCGTGCCGCATTACAATGAGGCGGCCGAAGTCATGCACCGGCACGGCAAGCTCATTGGCTGCCACTTCGACGCCAACACGCGGCTGCTGGCGAAGGCGATCGCCGGCACGGCGCTCGACTACATCGAGGCCTTCACCCCCGCGCCCGACACCGACCAAACCCTGGCGGAGGCGCGCGCGGCCTGGCCGAACAAGGTCCTGTGGATCAACTTTCCCTCCTCGGTGCACCTCCGTCCGGATGCCGCCGTCGAGCAGGTGACCTGCGACCTGCTGGAACAGGCCGGCGCGCTGGACGGATTCCTCATCGGCATCACCGAGGACATGCCGCCCGACCGCTGGCCGCAGAGTTGCCGCGCGATCATGGCTGGGATTGAGCGCCACGCGCGTGAACACCCCGCGCGCTACACCCGTGATTGAAGCCGTCAGTCCGCCGTAGTCGGTTGCCAGCTGAATGGGCTCGCGAGGGGAAAGTTGCCATCACAGGCTGCGCCGTCCCATGAAACCGCCCCGTGTCCCCGAGGAACAGCTGCGCCGCGTGCTCAGCACGGCCAAGTTGAATGGCCTCGGCGTCGCGATTGTCGCGGGAGTGGGCGCGCTGGGGTCGCTGGCCTTCGGCGATCTCATGGGGGTGGCCGTCGGGGTCCTGGTGACGGTGGGCGGCCTGATGGAATTATCCGGCCGCAAGCAAGTGGCGCGCGGTGACGCCGGCGGCCTGCGCCGGCTGGTGCGCAGCCAGCTGCTGGTGCTCGGCGTGGTCGTGGTCTACGCGGTCAGCCGGTTCGCGAGCTTCGACGCCGAGAGCGCCATGGGCAACCTGACGCCGGAGATGCGCATGGAAATGGCGCAGGCTGGCGTCGACCTGGCGGCGATCCTGCCGATGGTGCGGCTGATGTTCTACGCGCTCTATGGCTCGCTGGCCGTGGTCACGCTGTTCTACCAGGGCGGCTTGGCGCTCTATTACCGGCGGCACACCGCGGCGGTGAAGCTGGCCCTGGCGGCCCGGCTGCAGCCGGCGGTTTCCCGCGTGGTGCCCGGCCCGGCCCCGGAAGACCTGCTGACCTAGGGCTGCCTTCCTGCCGTTTTCGTCATGAGACCGCCCCGCGCCGAATCACCACGCACGGCCAACTGCCAGCTGCTCTACTTCACGTCGGGCAGCCTGACCGCGGACGGCGCGGTGCTGGCGGCGATCACCAACGCCTTCTCGGAGCATCCCGAGGGCGCGAGCCTGGCGCGGATTGACCGGGCGACCGGACAGATGGAGCCACTCGCGGTTTTCCCGGGACCGGCGATGCAGGCGTATCCTTATTTTGCCCGGCCGCGTTCGGCCAATCCGGCGGAGGATTATCTCTTCAACGGCACGGTGGCCGCGCATGGGCTCAACAAATCCAGCCCGTGCCTGCATCCGGCGTCGGGGAACCTGTTTTTCGTCTGGGGTCGCGCGGACGGCTGGGGTCAGCTGGACTGCGTCAACGTGCGCGACGGGAAACGCCGCATGCTGGCGGAGATTCCGCCGGCGCGCACGGTGGGTTACTGTCACCTCGATGCGGCCGGCGAGCACGTGCTGCTCAGCCTGGCGGACAGCCGGATTCTGGGCTTTGGCGAGAAACGGAAGGGCAACCAGGAGATGTCGGAGAACTACGCGAAGTTCGGGCTGACCACGCAGCTCGTTGAAGTGGAAGTTGCCACCGGGAAGATGACGGTGCGCTGGGAGGAGCCGGCGTGGGTGACGCATGTGCAGTATCATCCGCACCGCCGCGACCTCGTGCTCTACAATCACGAGTGGACATGGCCGCTCGGGGTGGAGCGCATCTGGATGAAGGCGGACGGCCAGCCGCGGACGCAGGTGCGCCACCCGGGGCGGCCGATCCAGTTCCGCCGCACCCCGGAGCCCGGGCTCGACGACGTGGCGCACGAAGTCTGGCAGGAGGACGGCAACGCGGTCATTTATCACGGCGTGCGCTGGGACGCGGGGGAGTATCCGGAGCAGTTTGTCGGACGCGCGCCGGTGGACGCGGGTGCACCGTTGCAGGAAATTTCCCTCCCGCGGGACGTGGCGTCGTTTTACGGGCATTTCTTCCCGAGCCGGAAAGGTGATTTTGTCATCACCGACGCGATCGCCGATGAAGCCGGGAAAAAGCATCGCCGCGGTAACCTGATCTCGCGGCTCAACTTGGACTGGGCCAACGGCCGGATGGACGTCGTGCCGCTGTGCGCGAGCAACACCTCATGGCACACGCAGGACAACCACCCGCACCCGGTGCTCTCGCCCGACCAGCGCGAGGTACTGTTCACGTCCGACGGCGACGGCGTCCGGCGGATTTATTCGGTTTCCGCCTTCGCCTAGGCTACGGAGGGCAGGTCCGTTTTCCTGTTTCAAACCCGCGCGCCGGTGCGGACGTCGAAGGCCTGAAAGCCCGCCGCCATCACCGGCTGCTGGGCGATCCAGAGGGTGTGCGGGTCGGTCTGCGGGATGGCGATGGTCGCGAAGGCGGTGCTGGGGTTGTTCACGCGGCCGAATTTGCTCTCGCCGCCGAGAAAGGCCTGGGCGTCCGCCACGGTGGCCCGGCCGGTGTGGGCCTCAATCCACGCAGTGAGCTCGGCGAGGCGCTCGAAGCTGTAGGCCCCGGGCTCGGGTCCGGTAAAGCCGCGACCGCGCAGGGCCGTGGCGGCGGGCTCGGGCGGGTGGTTGGTCAGCGCCGCGCGGCCCTCGCGGGAAGGATAGACGGTGCGGCCGCCGCAGTAGTGCGAGCTGGCGTAGACGCCGCCGTGACGGTCGACGGCAACGAGGTTGCAGAAGAACTTGTAGTTGGCGCACGCCGCTTCGACCTCGGCGACGGTGCTGCAGAACTGCAGCAGGTAGCGGAACACGAGGTCTACGGGCACGAGGTGATCGAGTTCGAATTTCACGCCCGGGCAGAGCAGCGAGGAAATGCCGAGGGCGAGGCCGGCCTCGTTAAGCCCGCGGTTGGCCCAGACGGTGCCGGCGAGTGGAAAACTGAGAAAGCGCAGGCCGAGGGACGGTTGGACCTGGGCGATGGTGTAGAGGAAGCGCGGATCATCGAGCGTGCCGCCCGTGAGAATTTTTCCGCCGGCGCCCGGCAGCGCGAAACTGGAGCAGCTCCCGGCATGATAGATTTCGTACTGCCAGGCGCGGAAGCTGAGCAGTTCGGCAAGTTCCGGATCAATGCCTGCGCCCTCGGCGATCCCGGCGATCTCGGGCTGCAGCCACGGCCAGTGGTCGAAGCAGAACGTGCGCAGGCGTTTTTGCCAGGCCCGGATCGTGGCGGGCGCCGGCCCCTTCGTGCCCGTGAGGAAATCACCGAGCAGCGCGCCGATGTTGGCGTGGATCTGACTGCGCAGGGCCGTGCCCTGCTGCCGGCCCAGCGCTCGCGGGTCGCCCTGCAGGATGAGGAGGGGAAGGGGCGGCGGGGTCACAGCGAGGGGACGGTGGCGGCGCGGGGTAAAAGCTGTCAATCCCGCGGCGCAGGATTGTCATGGCGAGGCCGCCGAAGGCGGCCGGGGCAATCCATCCGGATGGATTGCTTCGCCGTTCGCTGCGCTCACAGCTCGCAATGACAATCTGAATGCGAACCGTCTTGCCGTGGGAACACCCGCGCACAATCTGCGGACGCTTTTCGTCTACCCCGTTATTGCGAGGCTTCCCCCATGCTGACCATCGAACAGACCCAGACTTTTGACCGCGACGGCTACGTGCTCGTGCCGGACGTTTTTTCCGCGAGGGAAATCGAGATCCTGCTCTCCCACGTGACGTCGGACGGCAAGGTTAAGAAATACACCGGCGACATGCCCGACTCGGCCGGCCGCTCCAGCAAGCTCGCGCTCTGGATGGATGCGGGCAATGACGTCTTCGGCGCGGTTTCGACGAGTCCGCGCATCGTCAACAACGTGCGGATGCTCCTGCGCGAGGATGTGTATCACTGGCACAGCAAGGTCATGCTCAAGGAGGCCCGGGTCGGCGGCGCCTGGGAGTGGCACCAGGATTACGGCTACTGGTACGGCGACGGCTGCCTCTACCCGCGGCTGGTCTCATGCATGATCGCGCTCGACCCGGCAACGAAGGCGAACGGCTGCCTGAAGGTCATTCCCGGCTCGCACCTGCTCGGACGCTTTGACCATGGCGTGGTGGGCAACCAGGCCGGCGCGGATCAGGCGCGCGTACAGACGGCCATCGACCGGCTCGGCGTGCATTACTGCGAGGCACCGGCAGGCAGCGCGCTGTTTTTTCACGGCAACACGTTTCATGCGTCCGAGGCCAATCTCTCGGACAAACACCGCCGCGCCTATATCTGCTGCTACAACGCGCTCTCGAATGTCCCGTCCGGCGGGAAGGGCCATGGCAAGCCGGAGTCGATCCGCGAATCGTCCGACGACGCCATCCTGCGTTTCGCCGACGTCGTGCCCGCCTGATTCATGGCCGAGACTCCCGCCAACCCGCCGCCCGAGGACGAGGCCGCGATCATCCGCCAGGGCGTTACGGCGGCGATCAAGCAGACGCTCGAGCCGGCGGCGGTGCAGCGCGCGTATCCGGGGCATTTCACGATTGTCGCGGACGGCCACTGGTTCGGGCAGGAGGCGACCTGGCCCGGGCTGGACTCGTGGCAGATGGCGGGGGCGTACCTGCTGCTCGGGCGGGCTCAGCTGGTGCGGGATTATTTCGACTACGTGGAGGCGTCGCAGCGCGCCGACGGCAACATCCCCTACGCGATCATCCCCGCGAACGGCCCGCCGGAACACGCGACGACGTACAACAAGGGCATGCGTTACCCGGAGGACGTGTTCGTCTTCGATCCCAAGCGGGAGGGCTACAAGCCGCGCAAATGGATCGGCTCGTGCAGCCACTGGATCGCGATGATCAACCCGCTCGGCACGCTGGCGGCGGTGAGCTACGTGTTGCTGGGCGACGAGTTTTTCACGGCGACAGGTGATCAGGCGTGGCTGACCGCGAAACTGCCCTCACTGGAGCGCGCGGCGAAGTATCTCCTGTCGCGCAAGAGTACCAACGGCCTGATCGCCGGCGCGGGTTTCTACAC
>QQNC01000091.1 GCA_003402695.1 Verrucomicrobiota bacterium
GAGCGGCCCCGAGGGCAACCCCGGCAAGGATGTGAAGGAGTGTGATTTCTATCTCGAGGCCACGCCGACGCACTCGTGGCTCCATGAATACTTCCATGGCGAGACCCGCCAGGGACTGGGGGCCAGCCACCAGTCCGGGTGGACCGCGTTGGTGGCCAGACTGATAGAGAATTTCCCGGGATAGTGCGTTTTGCATGGTGGTTGAGGTTCCGCCGAAATGCCGGGTTTAGTTTGGCCCAATTACGAACCGCCGGAAGGGGGGTGGGTCTTGGGCGGGGATGAACTCGACCACCTTTCACCCGATTCCCTCGCGCCGCGGGCTTTTACTCGCGGTGGCCATGCTGGCGTTCTCCGTCCTGGTGCCCGCGACGCTCAAGGCGTCTGAGCGCTGGGAGACCTTGGAAGCCATTCACTGGATTGAAAACCCGCGCAACTCGCCCCGGCCCGGCCTGTACGGCGAACTGGGGGCCTACCAATTTCGCGAGGCCACGTGGCGGATGCACACGGCCGTGCCGTTTGCGCGCGCGGTGGACCGGGGTGTTTCGGATGACGTGGCCATCCGGCACTACGAGTGGCTGAAGCAGGGTCTCATCCGCAACGGCCTCGAGGCGACACCGTATAACATCGCCCTGGCGTGGAATGGCGGCCTGCGCGCCACCGTGCGGGGCACCGTGCCGCCCGCGGCCCGGGATTATGCCGAGCGAGTGCTCAACATCGCCCAGAGCCTGCATCACACAGAGGTGGCGAGTACCCAGTAGGGTAGTCCAAAACCCTGCCGCCCGGGTGGGTGGCCAACGGGTTCGCCCCTCCTGCTCGTCAAATGCGTTCCCACCGGCTTGGCGCAATCCCCGGCGCCTCGGTGCGCATGTGGAGTGGCTTGTTGGGATGGTTGAAATCAAAGCCACTGCGGATATTCGGATCGGTGAAGAAGCGCCGCGCCTCCTCCGGGAGCGTGGCCAGCTTGTCCACCGGCCACGGGTCAATTTTCGGCTCCACCGGGCCCGCCCAAGCCGGCCGGTAGAGGTACGCCAGCATCCCGCGGCTGCGCTGGCCGACATTCGGGCAATTGCCATGGAAGCACCGGTGGTTGAGGAACACCGCCGACCCGGCCTTGGCCGGCACCGCGACCTGCTCGGGATGGGCCGCATAGCGGGTGTAGGGATTGGCGTCGGCGTGCAGGGACAGGTGGGACCGCGGCACCACGAGGAACGGCGATACGTCCGCCGTCAGGTCATCAAGATAATACAGCACGCGCACCTGCACGGGGCACGAGCCGCCGTAGCCAAAAATCTTCGAGCCCCAGGGCTGGCCATCCGTATGGAGGCTGATGCCGGGGTGCCCCGGCATGGAGAGCGAATACACTGAGCCGAGAAACACGAGGTCCGGCCCCAGCACCTGTTCGAGGAAACGGATCGTCGGCGGATGCGCGACGAGCCCGGCGAAGGCGGGATGATCCCAGTGCACGTTGCGCCGGCCACGCTGCTTGTCGCTATAGTCCGTTCCGACCGTTTCCAAGCCAGCCGTCAGCTGCTTGAACTGCGCGACCTGCGCTGGCGACAGGAGATCCGGCATCACCATGTAGCCTTCGAGTTCCAGATGCCGGATCCGCTCGCCCAGCGTGAGGCGCGACCAGTCAGTGGAGTCGGGGCGGACCGGGGGGAGGGCAGGATTCATGGCCGCGGACGTTGTGTCCGTGCGCGCGGGCGGTCGAGCGGTCGTTGCTTGTAGGTTTACCAGACAAGTTGGCCGGCGGGCGATTGACCCGGGCCCGGCTCTCTGGCACACCGCACGGAATGAGCCTTCTCCCCCGCCGCGTCCTCCTGGTCGAACAGGTGACCGCGTTTCTCCGCGGCCAGCTGCGGGGCGGGCGATGGACCGGCGCCCTCCCGGGTGAACACGCCTTGTGCAGTCAGCTTCAGGTCAGTCGCTCGACTCTTCGGTTGGCGCTCGCGACGCTCCGGCGCGAAGGACTGATCCGGGGTGCCCAGGGCCAGCGGGCCCGCGCCACGGGCCGCCGGCGCACCGGGCGGCGGAGACCGTCGCGTCTCATCGCGGTCGTCTCCTCGCAACCCCTCGCCCGGCAATCCTCGCGCGCGATCCTCTCGCTCGCCGAATTGCGCCGGCAGTTTTATCAGGCCGGGTTCGAACTGGAGCTCCACGTGGTGCCGCAGACCGTCCGCCGGATGGGTCGCAGCCGGCTGCAGGCGCTGGGGCAGCGGACGCACGCGGCCTGCTGGGTGCTCGTCTCCTGTTCGAGCGAGGTGCAACGGTGGTTCGCCGCCTCGGCCTTGCCCGCGCTGGTCCACGGCTCGTGCCACGCGGGGGTTGATCTGCCTGCCTTCCGGATCGACGCGGCCGCCGTGGCCCGGCACGCCTTCGGCCTGCTCCACCGGCAGGGCCACCGCCGGATCGGCCTGCTGCTGCCGCCTTCACCCTATGCCGGCGCCCTGGAAGTGAAGGCCGCCATGCAGCAGGCCCGGGACGCGCTTGGCCCGGACGTGGGCGATCTCCTGGTTCGCGACCATGCCGGCGGCGCGGAGGGCATCCGCCGGGCTCTCGCCACGCTGCGCGCCGCCCGTCCCCCGATCACTGCCCTGATCGTGATGATGGCGTCGGATGCCCTGACCGCGTACTGCCAGTTGCTCGAGGCGGGCTGCAGGCTGCCCAGGGATATCTCGCTGCTCTCGATCTTCGACGACTTCCCGCTCTCCGAAAGCGCGCCGGCCGTGGCCCGTTACACCTGCGATCCCACTCTGCTGGACCGAAAGCTGGCCCGGGCCGTCATCCGCCTCGCGACATCGGGCAGTCAACCGCCGTCGTATTCCCTGTTTCCGCGTCTGGTGGTCGGCACCACCCTGGGTCCGGCTCGTTCGTAAACTCCATCCGCCGGCCGGGAATCGCGGGCGGACCTGCCTGCACCGGAGCGGACCCCGGCCGGGTCTACTCCAAAAACGACGCCTGCTTGGGCGCCTTGGCGTGGCGCGTGGCGGCCTCTTCCTCGGGGGTGGCGGTGAGATGGCGCGGGGGCTTCGCGGCCTTGAGCAACACGGCGGCCTCCCGGTCCGTCACGATGCGGTCGCAAATCTGGTGGATGTGCATGCGCAGCCACTGGGTCGTGTTGCTCGACGCGGTGTAGTCGGCGGGGCCGTAATGGTCGATGCGGCCGCTCTGGCGCAGGCGGTCGTTCTGGGCGAACTCGGCGGCATCGGCGGGGTTGTAGACGCCATACGCCCGGCCGCCGCCGCTCTTGACCACGGAAAAACTCGGCACGTCGCTCGGGCCGTCCGCGATGTAGATCATGTTCTGGAACGGGATGCGCCGGTCGCCGGCGGCCATCATGGCGTTCACGTCGATGGCGGGGTTCTTGTTGGTGCCCTTGTTGATCTCGAAGATGGCGCGCGTCTTGGTGGTGTTGTCGATCACCAGGCCGATCTGCGCGATCTCGGACTCCGCGCTGAGCGCGAGTTCCTTCTGCTTCAGGAAGCCGGGCTGGAGGAGGTTCTCGATGAATTCGCAGGCCCAGATGCCGTCGGTGTGCTTCGCGATGGCGCTGCCGCGGACCATGGAGGCGATGCCGGTGCTGACGATGTAGTGCTCGAGGGAAATCTCGTGCTTCACATATTCCGGCCGCTCGCGGACGAAGCCCTTGGCGCGATCAAAAAAGTCCGGCAGGCCCGGGTAGAACCCGATCTCGGCGCCGCACTCCTGCAGGATCTTGTTGTTCAGGCCGCCGAGCGGCCCGGCGAGCACGTAGGTCAGCAGATGGTTGAGGTAGCTGATCTCGGGCGAGAGGTGGTAACCCCGCTTCTTGTAGGTCTCGACCAGCTTGTTCGTCTCGGCCCAGAAATTCGACTCATCGATCCCGTAGCGCCGGAACAGCGGGGCCTGCATGTAGCCCGGGATAAGAGTCTTGTCGAAGTCCCAGATGCAGGCGATGATGTTTTGAGTGAAGAGCGTTGAGGCCATTGCTGAACAACCCCGCTAGGCTGACCGCCTGCGAAAGTCTGCCGGCAGCGAAGCCGCTCCCGGCGGCCCACGCAATTCGCAAATCACCGTTTCGCCGACTCAATCCCGTTTCATGGACCAACTTCCCGACCTTGCCCCGCTGGAGCGCCGCTGCGACGAACTCGACGCGCAGATGGCCGCGCCGTCGTTTTACGCGAACCCGCGCCGCGCCGCCGAGGTGTCCCGCGAACAGCAGAAGCTCCGGCAACTCATCGCCGAATACCGCGAGCACACCCGGCTCGAGCGTGAGATCGCCGAAGGCACGGCGCTGCTGAAGGACCCGGCTGGCGACCCCGAGCTCAAGGTGCTGGCGGCGGCCGAACTGCCCGAGTTGTCCCGCCGCCGGGACCAGCTGCGGCAGTCCGTCCTGCTCGCGATGATTCCCCCGGACCCGACCGACTCCCGCAACACCGTCATGGAAATCCGCGCCGGCACGGGCGGTGACGAGGCGGGGCTGTTCGCCGCGGAACTGTTCCGCGCCTATTCAAAATACGCCGATGCCCAGGGCTGGAAGGTCCAGCCCATGAGCAGCAGCCCGGGCGAACGCGGCGGGTTCAAGGAAGTCATCTGCCTCATCACGGGCACGGACGTCTACAAGCAGCTCAAATTCGAGAGCGGCGTCCACCGCGTGCAGCGTGTGCCCGTCACCGAGGCCAACGGCCGGATCCACACCTCGACCATCACCGTCGCCGTGCTGCCTGAAGCCGAGGACGTGGACGTGCAGATTGATCCGCAGGAATTGGAAATCACCGTGACCCGCGCGAGCGGGCCAGGCGGGCAGGGGGTCAACACCACGGATTCCGCCGTGCAGATCCTGCACAAGCCGACGGGGCTGCTCGTGACCTGCGCCGACGAACGGTCGCAGCTGAAGAACAAGGCGAAGGCCATGACGGTCCTCCGTTCGCGGCTGCTGCAGCGGCGGGAGGACGAGGAGCACGCCAAGTATGCCGCGGAGCGCAAAAGCCAGATCGGCTCGGGCGACCGCAGCGAGCGCATCCGCACCTACAGTTTTCCGCAGAATCGGGTCACGGACCATCGCATCGGCCTCACTCTCTACAACCTGCCGCAGGTGATGGAGGGCCAGATCGGGTCCATCATCGCGGCGCTGCAGAAGGCCGACTACGAGCAGAAACTCGCGGCGCTGACCGGCCAGATCTATGCGCCGGCGCGTGCCGGCAATGACGGCGACGACTGACATGCTCACCGTCCTCGAGGTCATCAAGAAAACCACCGAATTCTTCGCCGCGAAGGGCATCGAGTCCCCGCGGCTCAACGCCGAGCAGCTTGTGGGTCACGCCCTCCGGCTCCAGCGCATGCAGCTCTACCTGCAGTTCGAGCGCTCACTCACCGACGCCGAGCTCGAGGTCATCCGCCCGCTGGTCCGCCGCCGTGGGGCGCGCGAGCCGATGCAGTACATCATTGGCGAGACGGATTTCTTTGACCTGAAGCTGAAGGTGGACCGGCGCGCGCTGATTCCCCGGCCGGAGACGGAACTGCTCCTGGAGCTGGTGACCGCGCGCCAGATCACGCCGCCCGACACGATCCTGGACCTCGGCACGGGGAGCGGCGCTATCGCGCTGGGCTTGGCGAGGCATTTCCCGACGTCGGCGGTGACGGCCGTGGACCTGAGCGAGGAGGCGCTGGCGCTGGCCCGGGAAAATACCACGGCGGCCGGGTTGGCGGAGCGGGTGACGCTGGTGCGTTCCAACTGGTTTGCCGACGTGTCGCCGGCGCTGCGCTTTGATTTGATCGTGGCGAATCCGCCTTATCTCTCCGCCGAGGAGACGGCGGAGGCTGCGCCGGAGGTGAAGGTCCACGAGCCGGCGGCGGCGCTCACGGCGGCGGAAGGCGGACTGGCGGACCTGCGCGCGATCCTGGCCGGCGCCCCGCGGTTTCTCACGGCGGGTGGCTGGCTGGCACTGGAGACGGGCATCACGCAGCATGCCGAGCTGGCGCGGCTGGCGGCGGCAGCGGGATTTAAGCGGACGGAATCGCTGCCGGATTTGACCGGCCGCGACCGTTTCCTGTTCGCTTGGCGGGAGTAGGTGGGCAGGCACGTCCCCGTGCCTGCATGAGACTGAAATGCGCCGCTCTCTGCTCGCGGAGATTACGACAGAACGCAGGCACAGGGACGTGCCTGCCTACCTCTGATCCCACTCAGCCCTTCGGCTCAAGCGGCGCGGTCAGGGGCGCATGGTTGCTGGCCCAGTACTGCCGGTCCTGGCTCAGGTCGACGGCGTCGTTCACCACGCGAAGGCTCTCGCGCAGGGCGACGTCCACCTTGGCATAGGCGTCGTTCTCGTCGGTGCTCAACTCGGACTCGTCGTCCTCGCCGTCCTCTTTGCTGGCATCCGGCTTCTTGACCGGTTTGATCCGGGGCGGAAGCGGCGGGCCGAGGCGGAATTCGCGGTACGGATAGTCGTGCTTCGCGAGCTGGGCCTTCTCGGCCTCGAAGGCCTTGCGGAAGGTGTCGTCCGTGACTTTCTGCGCGCGGCGGGTCTCCAGGTTGAGCGAGATCAGCTTCTGGCTCTGGCGCATTTTGAACCAGTCGACGTTTTTGCGCAGGAAGAGAAATTCCGCGAGCTTCGCCTGGCGGGCGACGCTGGCGGCGCGGAGGGCGGAGGCGATCTTCGGGTCGAGGGGGCGGCCGTCAAAGGAGCTGGTCGGAATCTCGTCCCACACCAGCGCGTGCGGGAGCGACGCCTCGCCGATGGGCAGGAATTCGTCGATGGACGGCAGGACGATGTCGGGCACGACACCCTTGAGCTGGGTGGAGGAGCCGTTCGGCAGGTAGTATTTCTGCACGGTGAGCTTGGTGGCGCCGGCCTTGATCGGAGAGCGGGCGAGCTGGGGCACCAGGTTCTTCATCTCGAGCACGGTCTGGACGGAGCCCTTGCCGTGGGTGGAGCTGTCGCCGATGACGATGGCGCGGCCGTAATTCTGCAGGGCGCCGGTAACGATCTCCGAGGCGGAGGCGCTGAAGCGGTCCACGAGCACGGCGAGCGGGCCGTTGTAGGCGACGCCAGTGTTGGTGTCGCTGTCGACCTGGATTTCACCGGAGGAATTTTTGACCTGCACGACGGGACCCTGGCGGACAA
This sequence comes from Verrucomicrobiota bacterium, assembly GCA_003402695.1. Lineage (GTDB taxonomy): Bacteria > Verrucomicrobiota > Verrucomicrobiia > Opitutales > Opitutaceae > Opi-474. The sequence goes on from QQNC01000091.1 coordinate 7,104, forward strand.
AGAGGCCGGTGAGGTCGATGGCCTCGGAGAGGAAGCCGCCGCCGTTGTGGCGGAGATCGAGCACGAGACCCTTGATGCCGGCGGTCTTGAGCTGGCCGATCAGGCGTTCGACATCCTTCGAGGCGCTGGTCTTGTCGGCGTCAGGCTCGTTGCCGTCGGCCGGACCGTAGAAGGCGGGCAGGGTGATGACGCCGAGCGGGACCGTCTGGCCGTCGGTGCCGGGCACCGAGAAAAGGGCCGCATGGGCGCGGGACGAATTGATCTTCACGACGTCGCGGACGATGGTGATGGTCTTGCGGGTCGAGGGGTCGGTGGCGCTCGCGGGCTGGATGGTCAGGGTGACCGGCGAGCCCTTGTTGCCGCGGATCTGGGCGACGATCTTGCGGAGCTTCATGCCGATGATCTCCACCGACTCTGCATGGGGCTGCGCGACGGAGATGATCTTGTCGTTCGGCTTGAGCTGCTTGCCGAGATCGGCGGGACCGCCGGGGACGATCTCCTTGACGACGCAGTAGTCGTCCTCGACGCCGAGGACGGCGCCGATACCGACGAGCTGCAGTTTCATCTGGATGCCGAAGTCCTCGAAGGAGGCGGCGCTGAAATAGGTCGAATGGGGATCGTAGAGGCGCGCCACGTTGGACAGGAACAGCTCGGCGAGGTCGCTGCCGTCGATTTCGCCGAGATTCTTGAGCATGCGCTCGTAGCGTTTGCGCACGGTCGCCTTGGCCTCGACGACGGTCTTCTTGTTCATCAGCTCGGCAATGAGCTCATATTTGATCCGCTGCCGCCACAGGGCGTCGGCCCCCTGCATGGTGGCGGGCCATTCGGCCTTGGTGCGGTCGACCAGGTAGCTGTCATCCACCGTGAGATCGGTGTCATTCTTCAATTCCTCGAACACCCAGGTCAGGCGCGCGCTGGCGCGGCTCTGGTAGACGGCAAAGATATCGTAGGCGGCGTCGATGTTTCCCAGGGCGCTCAGGTTCCAGTAGACATTCTTCCCAAACTGGGTGGCGAAGGCGGCCTTGTCCCCGGTGATAAAAAACAACCGCTGTCCGTCCAGGTCGCCCATGTAATTGGGGATAACCTCCGCATAGTTGCTGCTGTGCACCGCCTCGCGGTTGTAATGCGCCTGCTCGAGCAACTGGACCAGCGTGCGGGCCTCGGTGCTGAGGGTGGGCGAGGTCGTGAACTGCCGGTCGGTGACGGGAAAGGTGGAGGGTGGGGAGGCATGCTGGACCACGACCGGCTTTGCTGCCGGTTGCGCCGGGGCGCTGGTCGTGGCGGCCTTGGCTGTGACGGGGGCGGGAAGGGTCTTCGTCGCAACCGGCGCGGCCGCGGGCTTGACGGCAACGGAAGGCGGAACGGTGGAGGGCTGGGCGGCTGGGCGGTGCCTGAAGATCAGGCTCAAAGCCCCGACGACCAGAATGATGGAAAGCAGGGCGAGCCGCCGAAGTGAATTATTACGAACCATGGGGAGGTAGGACGGGCAAAGCGGTGGAATGTTTCATATCCTTACAGGGTTTCAAGGGCGCGGGTCCGAATTGGTCTACGCGCCGGATGACCGGTTGGACGCCGGGGTTTAACGGCGGCTCAGCAGATCCTTGGCCTCGTCCAGCAGGCGTTTTTCGTCCGCCGTGAGGGCGCCGAAGCCCGAGCTGTTGATCTTGTCGAGAATGCGGTCGACCTCGGCGCGCAGGTCGCCGGGCGTGCCGACGTTGACCGAAAACGCCGCGGGGACGGAGGACTTGACGGCCTTCTTCATCCACTTCGGCAGCTCGATGTCGGCGCGGCGGGACGGCAACGACCAGCTGAGGTCGTGCAGGTAGCGGTAGTAAATCCAGCCGGCCGCCATGCCGCCGAGATGGGCGGAGTGGGCGAAGCCGAAGGGCGAGGGCACGCCCATGACCTCATAGAAAACGCACCCCGCGAGGTCGATGAGCAGGGCGGCGATTACGACGTACTTGGGCTTCAATGTGACCGGGACGATGAAGAACAGGAGAAAGGTTACCGGCTGGTTGGGATAGAAGCAGGCGAACACCATGAACAGGCCGGCGACGCCCGCGGAGGCGCCCACCACCGTGCCACCCACGTGCCAGTTGACCGCGGTCCACGCGATGCCACCGGTGAGCACCATTGCGCCGTACAGGGTCAGGAAGCGCCGGGACCCGAGCAAAGGCACCAGGACCCGGCCGAGAAAATAGAGGCCCAGCAGGTTGCCGACGATGTGCAGCAGGTTGCGGGTGTCATGCAGGAAACTGTAGCTCAGCAGGGTCCAGACCCACCCGCTGCGCAGCCCGCCGGCGGTAAGGCCGAAGTAGTGCTCCAGGGCCCCGGGCATTTCCAGGATCCGCTCGAACACCAACTGCAGGACAAAGGCCGCCACGATGGCGGAGATCAGCCAGGCGAGCCCGGAGGTCCGTTCACGGGGATAACTGGCGCGCATATAAGTGCGGTCCGAGAGCATGGCCGTGAAGGATGGAAGGATGGAGGCCAAACACAAGCCGCCACCCGTAATATCCCCTGCGCCCGGGCGGGTCTCCGCGGCAAAACTTTAATCCCGTCGTGCCGCTTGACAGTGGTTTTAATTCCGCTTTCTTCGCGCCAACCATGGCCAACAAAGCAGACAAGTGGGCGCAAAACATCACGGGCAAGTTCTTCGTCGACCAGCAATGCATCGACTGCGACCTCTGCCGCGAAACCGCCCCGGGCTTTTTCCAGCGCCATGACGAGGGCGGCTACTCGTACGTGCACAAGCAGCCCACCACGGAAGAGGAAGTTTCCCTTTGCATGGAGGCCCTCGAGGGCTGCCCGGTCGAGGCCATCGGCAACGACGGCGACGCCTGAGCCGCGGCCAGCGCCCCGCTATAGTTCGCCGGCCCGATCGGGCCGGCTTTTTTGTGCC
>QQNC01000092.1 GCA_003402695.1 Verrucomicrobiota bacterium
AAAAGTTCCCCGCCGCAACCCGGGAGCGCCCATTCTCCCCTTCCCTGGCTGGCCGCCCGACCCTCGGGACTAAAACCCCTTGATCCGGAACAGACCCGTCACGCTCTCGTTGCCATTGATGCGAACAATCGCCTGGCCGAGCAGCTTGGCGATGCTGAGCACCTTGATCGGCAGTCCGTGCGTGTCGATCGGCGTGGAATTGGTGGTGATGAGCTCGTCAATGAGCCCGGATTTCAGCCGATCGATGGCGATTTCGTTCAGGATGCAGTGGCTCACCGCCGCGGTGATGCGCGCCGCGCCATGTTCCTTCAGGATCTTCGCCGCGGCCGTCAGGGTGCCGGCTGTCTCGGTGATGTCGTCCACGAGCAGCACATCGCAGCCCTCGACTTCGCCAACGACATTCATGGCCTCGACGGTCGTGGCGCTCTTGCGCTTCTTGGCGACGAGGGCGAGCGCCGCCCCCATGGTGTCGGCGTAGGCGGAGGCCATCTTCATGCCGCCGACATCAGGCGAGCACACGACGAGCGGGCGTTCGCGCTTCTGCTTGCTGAGGTACTCGAAAAACACCGGCGACGCAAAGAGGTGGTCCACAGGAATGTCGAAGAAGCCCTGGATCTGCTGGCTGTGCAGGTCCATGGTCAGGATGCGGGTCGCACCCGCCGCCACGAGGAGATTGGCCACGAGCTTGGCGGTGATCGGCACGCGGGGCTGGTCCTTGCGGTCCTGCCGGGCGTAGCCGTAGAACGGCAGCACAGCGGTGATGCGCTGCGCCGAGGCGCGGCGGGCGGCATCAATCATGATCAGCAGCTCCATCAGGTGATGGTTCGTCGGCGGGCAGGTCGACTGGATGATGTACACATCATGCCCGCGGACGTTCTCGTTGATCTTCACGAAGGACTCGCCATCGGGAAAACTGGTGACGGTGGCCTCGCCGAGCGGCATGCCGATGGAGGCGCACATTTCCTCCGCGAGCGGCCGGTTGGAGTTGCCGGAAAAAATCTTCAGCTTCGATTCACCCATGTGCGGCACGCTGGGGACGAACCTTCCGGGGCGGAAGTCTTTTCTAACTTTTGGGCAACAATTTCTCGAGCGTGTCGACCCGCTTGAAGAGCTCGGGCAGCTTGCGGTGCAGCACCTCCAGGCGCTGGCCCAGCATGTAGGGAATCCCGGGGGAGCCGTTGATGTAGGCGCCGGGTTCGACATCGAAGGTCACCTTCGACTGCCCGCCGATCTTGGCCTTGGCCCCGATGGTGAGGTGGCCGCCGATCCCGGCCTGGCCGCCCAGCACGGTGTAATCGCCAAGGGTCGTGCTCCCGGAGATGCCCACCTGGCCACACAGGATGACGTGCCGCCCAATCGTGCAGTTGTGGGCGATCTGGACGAGATTATCGATCTTCGTGCCCTCGCCGACCACGGTGCGGCTGAACCGGGCGCGATCCAATGTGCTGTTTGCCCCGATCTCCACGTCGTCCCCGATCAGGACAATGCCAACCTGTGGCACCTTCTCATGCCGGCCGGCGACAAATTCATAGCCAAAGCCATCGGAGCCCACGACAACGCCCGGTTGCAACCGCACACGGTTTGCAAGGACACATTCAGCCGCTAGAATGACCCCGGGCATCAGCCAGCAATCGTCCCCGATCTGCGCCCCCCGGCCCACAAAGACCTGTGCCTGCAGGTGCGTCCGCTCCCCCACCACCGCGCCTTCCTCGACAACGCAGAGCGGACCCACGGTGGCCGTGGCGGCCACTTGGGCGCCCTGGGCAACCTGCGCCGAGGGGTGGATTCCGGGGGCCGGCTTGGGCCAGAGCAGCTGCTCAATGCGCGCACAAATCCGCGCCAGCCCCACCGAGGGATTATCCACCAGGAGAAAGAGCTGATTGGGCTGGGGCTGGCCGTCATAGTCCACCGGCAGCAGCACGACCGACGCGCGGGTGGCGGCGACTTCGGAGCGGTACTTGGGATTGCCGAGGAAGGACAGCTCGCCGGGACCGGCGGTCCCGAGGGCACCGATGCTGCGCACCGTCTCGGTGGTGGCACCGCGCACCTGTTTGGGCTGGGTGATGGCCTGAAGCTCCGCGGGGGTGAAGGAAACCTGCATGACCCAGCGTGGGAATTTTCCGCGGGTGGTGCAATGCCTCAAAAAGAAACCCCCGTTCCGGTCAGGAACGGGGGTGAAATGAAACCTAAGACCGGCCGAGGCTGACTACTTCTTCACCCCGGGCAGGGTGATGTTCGGCGAGTCGGAAGCCGGCGCGGCGGCGGCCGGGGCGGAAGGAGCGGCCGGGGCGGCCACTGAAACGGGTCGGTCCTTGTTGATTTCCTTCAGGACGTCGGCCGTGATGTCGTACTCGGAATCGGAATAAACGATGCCGGCGACGCCATTGAGGGTCTGGCCCGACTTGTCGAGCAGGAGGGTGGCACCCTTGCGCTTGGCGATGTCGACGGCGACCTTGCCGATTTCCTCGAGCATCAGGTCATGAAAGGTCTTCATGCGCTGCTGCAGCGAATTGCGGGTGTTCTGCTGGAAAGTCTGCACTTCCTTCTGCTTGTTGCGGATTTCCTCGAGGGCCTTCTGGCCGTCGGCGGTGGCCTTGGCCTTGGCCTCGGCCTTGGCCACGGGGCTGTTCGCCTGTTCGGCGAATTCCTTGTACTTCTCCACGAGGGCATTGCCCTCCTTGTTCAGGCGGTCGAGCTCGCCCTGCGCCATTTGCTCGTCGCTGCGCAGCTTGGCGCCTTGCTCCTCGGTTTTATAGTGGCTGTCGAACAACTTGGCGAGGTCGACAACGAAGATTTTGGGTGCCGGTTGGGCCGAGGCGAGCAGGGCTGCCGCGCCAAAGGCCGTCAGGGCAAACAGGGTCTGGATGGTTTTTTTCATGGATGGGTTGAGAAAGAATCGAGGTGGAACGTTGGAGCAATCAGTACCGGGTGCCAAAGCTAAAGTTGAACTGATTGCCCTTCTTATTGAACTTGTCGGTGGTGATGGGGATGCCGAAATCGAGGGCTAGGGGCGACCCCGCCACGAACAGGTGGAGGCCGACGCCGAAGTTGTCGTTGTAGTGTCCCGGGCTCAAATCGTAAGCCTTCTCGTTCACGAAGCCGGCATCATAAAAGACCGCAAAGCGGACGGGGCTGACGATATCGAGGGAGTACTCCGCGCTGAAGAAGCCGTAGGACTTGCCGCCGATCGGGATGCCCGCGGTGGAGCCGTCCCGGGGGCTGACATCGTTGTACTCGAAGCCGCGCAGGGTCGTCGGACCACCCAGGTAGAATTTCGAATAGTACGGCACGTCCGTGCTCTTGCCGAAGTTCTGGATGACGCCGAGGCGGCCGATGAGGCTGAGCACCTGGGTTTGGGTCTCGAACAACTGGAAGAACTGCGAACCCTTGAACTCGAGCCGGTAATCGTTTTCCGAGCCGCCGAGCACGCCGCCGGCCACCGCCACGGTTCCGGTAAAATAATTACCCTGGGTGGTATTGATGATCTTGTCGCGGGTGTCACGCAGGAGGCTGAACGAGACGCGGGAAACATTGTTGTCGCCCGACAGTGCCTGGATGGTCGAATCGGCCTGGGTGCTGATGTCACTGATCGTGATGACCTGGTAGGAGTACGACAGGGTCCCTTCCACCAGTTCAAACAACCGCTTGCGCAGGTAGACGCTGGCGCCGGCGTCAACCTCGCGGTAGTAGACGCTGTTGTAGTCGGAGCTGGTGCGGAAGAGATTGAAGCCGAGGGCCAGTTCGCGCTGGAACAGCCAGGGCTCCTCAAACGTCAGTACCGCCTCGTTCGACCGCTGGCCGAGTTGGAGGCGGAGCCGGAACTTCTGGCCGTCGCCCTGGAACAGCGAGCGCCGGTTGAAGAGGTCGAAATTGGACTGGGAAACCTCGGCGAAGATACTGGCCCGCTCCAGCGAACTGAAGCCCGCGCCAAAGGTCAGGTTGCCGGTGCGGCCCTCCTTGACGGCGATGCGCAGGTTCCGGCGGCCGGGGATGTTGGTGTCCTGGGGGGTCACGCTGACATCGTCAAAGAACCGCGTGTTCTCGAGGCGGAGCCGGCTGATTTTCTCGAAGACGGTGTTGAACACGTCGCCCGGCCCGAGGGTGAGCTCGCGCAGGATCACGGTGGATTTCGTTTTGCTGTTACCCTCGATCACGATGGACTCGACGGTGAACTTGTCGCTCTCGTTCACCTGGTAGATCAGGTCGATGTTGCCCGTGGTGATGTTGGACTTGCGCACGATCTGGACCTGTGTGTCCAGGTGGCCGTCGCGGCCGTAGAATTCCTCCAGGCGCTCGCGGTCCTTGTCGATGCGGGAGGGGCTGAAGACCGACCCACTCTTCTGCCGCAGGATGCGCTTGAGCAGCGCTTCGGGGTGCAGCTTGCTGCCCGTGATGGAAATGTCGCCGATGCGGTAGCGCCGGCCTTCCGTGATCGCGATGGTCAGGATCAGGCGGTTCTTCTTGGGGTACTCGAAGGCGACCTTGTCCTGCGGGATCTCGACGTCGAGATAGCCCTGCTCGCGGTAAAAGTCGCGGAGCTTGTCCAGGTCGTCCTCGAATTTCTCGTCCTTGAAGACCCCCGTGTCGGTCAGCCAGGAGAACCAGTTCCATTTCTTGGTCTCCATCTCACTGACCAGCCGCTTGGACTTGAGGTGGGCGTTGCCCGAGAACTTGACGAGCGCGATGCGGACCTTCGGGCCTTCCTTGATCTTGAAGATCACCGTGCCGAAGCTCGTGGCGCGGTTGCGCTCGATGGCATAATTGACCGAGACCTGATTGTAGCCCGACTTCTGGTAGTAGGCCCGGAGTTTTTCAGCGTCGTCCTTCACCTGGCGCTCGTCGAGCGAGGTGTTGGGCTTGGTCTTGATCTCCTTCTCGAGGCGCGTGGCCTTGAGCTGCTTGTTGCCGTCAAACCGGATGGCGAGGACGCGGAACTTGGAGGTGAGCTCCACCACCAGGTTGATGGTGTTCCCGTAGGCGGGCTCCTGCTTCATTTCGATGAGCTCGAAAAGGCCGGTCTTGTACAGCGACCGGATGTCCCGGTCGATCATCGTGGAGTCCAGGTCGCCGCCCTCGCGCACCTGCATGTTGGCGCGGACCACCTGTTCATTGACGATGGCGGTGCCGATGAATTTGACCTTCACCGTGCCCACCTTGTAGACCGGACTCGCCGGTGGCTGGCCAGCAGCCGGGGGGGCGACTTCCTGGGCCGCGACCGGCGTCCCGCTGGCGGCCAGAAGGAGGCCAAGGGCAAATAAGGAAGCGGGGACCCGCCGCAGCAGGTTACTGAGTGAAGTTTTCAAAGCGGGTAATATCTCGAAGAAAGGTGAGTTTGAGTTCTCCTACCGGGCCGTTTCGTTGCTTAGCAACGATTAACTCGGCTGAGTCAGAGGCAACTTGGAATTTTTCGTCGGCATCCTTGGGGCGGGCGAGCATCAGTACAACGTCGGCGTCCTGTTCGATTGATCCCGATTCCCGCAAATCGGCCAGCCGGGGGGCGCGGTTTTCCTTTTCGGAGGCACGGTTCAACTGGCTTAATACAAGCACCGGCAGATTGAGTTCCTTCGCCAGCGCTTTTAATCCGCGCGAGGCCTCGGCCACCTGCTGTTCCCGCGGGACCCGGGGGTCCGTGGGGCTGAGCAGCTGGAGGTAGTCGATGATGATGAAGCCCAGCTTGTGCCGCGCGTGCACCCGGCGGGCCTTGGCCCGGAGCTCCATGATCGAAAGATGGCTCGAATCATCGATAAACAGGGGGGATTTGGAGAATTCGTCGGCTGCCTTGATGAGTTCGGCCTGTTCGTTGCCGTTTTTCGACAGCAGGCCCTCGCGCAGCAGCTTCATGTTGATCCGCGCCCGGGAGCACAGCATGCGCAGCGCGAGCTGGGCGGCGCTCATTTCGAGCGAGAAAATCAGGGTCGCCACGCCCTCCCCTTTCTTGGGCATGGCGGCGGCCTCCGCAATGTTGAGGGCGAACGAGGTCTTGCCCATCGACGGGCGGGCCGCGAGGACGATCATTTCCGCGCGCTGGAAGCCCCAAGTCAGGGCGTCGAGATCCTTGAAGCCGGAGGCCACGCCCGTGAGCTCGCCCTTCTTCATCATCATCTTGTTGATGACGCCCACCGCCTCGTGGGCGGATTCCTTCATCGGCTTGGCGGCGTCGGACACGCGGTCCTGCGTCACCCGGAAGATGTCCTGCTCCACCTTGTCGATGAACTCCTCCAGGCCGCCCTGGTAGCTGTAGCAGCTCTCCACCGCACCGGTGGCCACCTTGATGAGTTCGCGCAGCAGGTAGAGCTCGCGCACCTTCTCAATGAAATACTGGGCCTGGGCCGTCGTCGGGATGCGGCCGCTGATCTGCGTCAGGTAGGCGAAGCCACCGATGCTCTCGAGCTGGCGCGAGGTCTTCAGTTCCTCCGCGAGGACGGCGACGTCCACCGGCGGGTTCTTCTGATACAGCTCGCAGAGTTTCTCGTAGATGAGCCGGTTGGCGGAGGAATAAAAAGCCGCGCCGGGCAGTTTCGCCTCGAGGCAGCGGGCGATCGAATCGGAACCGTCAAGCAGGCAGCACGACAGCAGGTATTCCTCGGCCTCGATGCTGTGCGGCGGCATGCGCCCCACCATGGCCGCGGGGGCCTCGGAGCGGCGGAGGGCAGGAGCGTTGTCTTCAGCCATGGCAGGCAGACGAGTCAGGGGCGGCGGCAGCGGGGCGGCAACAACGGGTTTTCAACAAGATGTTCCCAAAAGCACAAAGGCCGCGTCACGCGGACGCGGCCTTCGGTCAAAGGGACCCGGGTTACTTCGTCCCCTCGGGGGTGGCCGGCACGATCGGATTCTCCGAGACGACATCGAAGTTGAGTTCGACGGTGATCTCGGGGTGGAGCTTCACCTGGACGGTGTGCTTGCCGAGCGTCTTCACCGGCGTGAGCAGGTGGATGCGGCGCTTTTCCAGCGTGAAGCCGGCGGCGGTGAGTTGGTCGTGGATGTCGGTGGCCGTGACGGCGCCGAACATGCGGCCGCCCTCGCCCGTCTTCACGGCGAACGCGAGCGCGGTCTTCTCCAGCTTGGAGGCGATTTCCTTGGCGCCGGTCAGTTCCTCGGTCTCGCGCACGGCGCGGCGCTTCTTGAGCGCCTCGACCTGCTTGCGATTCGAGCTGGTGAGCGGCACCGCGATGCCGCGGGGCAGCAGGTAATTGCGCGCGTAACCCGCGCGGACTTTGACTTGGTCGCCTTCGCCGCCGAGACCGTCGACGGGCTTGATGAGGAGGATGTTGCTGTTGGCCATGGGATGTCGGGTTTTAAGTTTTAAACTGTAAGGGGGGAGATTTTAAGTGGCGCGACCGGATCAAAACGGCACGTCCTCGTCGAGGTTTTCGGTCGCCGCCGGCTTGGCCCCGCCGCTGCGCGGCGGAGGCGAATGGCGCTCCGGGGTGGTCTGGTCGATGCCATCGGCCGGCGCAGAAGCCGCGCCGCCAGGACCGCCGCCCGCGCCGGGGCGGGTGGAGAGAAATTGCACGTTGTCGAGGACGACCTTGATCTTGCTGCGCTTCTGGCCGCTCGTTTTGTCTTCCCACTGGTCGAGCTTCAGCCGGCCCTCGACCATCGCGAGGCTGCCCTTGGTGAGGTACTTCGACACGAGTTCGCCCTGCTTGCCCCAGGCTTCGATGTCCACGAACGTCGTCTCGTCGCGCGTGGCGCCGGACTCGTCCTTGAACTGGCGGTTCACCGCGATGCCGAACTGGCAGATGGCCGTACCCTTGGGCGTGACCCGCAGTTCGGGGTCGCGCGTGAGGTTGCCGATAAGGAAGACTTTATTGAGGTAGGCCATGGGGAAAGGCGCGACCGCCAGAGGCGTCAGACGCTCTGGACGAAGGTGCGGTAAACGCTGCTGTTGAGGCGGAGGCGCTCCTTGAGCTGGCTGGGGCCGTCGCTCGGGGCGGAGAAATTCACGTGCACGTAGGTCGCGCCGGTGAGCCGTTTGTCGGTCACGCGGACGAAGTCCTTCTTGCCGATGTTGTCCACGGCGGTGACTTCACCCTGCACGGCGGTGATGTCCTTTTTGACGCCCTCGATGATCTGCTCGATGGTGTCTTCCTTGCCGCGGTTATCGAGGATGAAGGTGGCGCGGTAGTTGCGTTTGGTGGGTTTCATTTTGGATCTCTGCGATTGAGCTGGTTCATGGCGGTCTCGGCGCCGCGGGAGAGCAGCAGGTCGAGGCCTGATAGATAAGTTGGGAGGTAGTGAGTGATTAAAATCTGCTGGTCGGGAGTGAATTTTCCGAGGACGAAGTCCTTGAGATCCATCTGCGGAGGCTCTTTCGGACCGATGCCCAGGCGATAGCGGACAAAGCCGTCGCCGAGGTGCTCGAGCACGCTGGCCACGCCATTGTGTCCGCCGGCGCTGCCGGTGACGGAAACCTTGACGAGGCCGAGGTCGATCGTGAGATCGTCGTAGACCGCGATAACCGAGGCAGCCGGCACCTTGTAAAACCGCGCCAGGGCCGCAAGGGACCGGCCGCTGTCGTTCATGAACGTGAGCGGCTTGGCGAAATAACAGGTTCGGCCCGGACCGGCATCCCAGCGGGCGATCTCCGCCTCAAACTGCGGCGACGCTTTCCACGTCAGACCGAGCTTTTTGGCCAAGGCCTCGAGTACGACCCACCCCAGGTTGTGGCGGGTTTTTTCGTAATCGTGGCCCGGATTGCCGAGCCCGGCAACGAGGGTGATGGACATGACTCAAAGAACAACCGTCACCGCCCGCCGCGGTGAAGCGGCGGACGGGGCGGGAAAATTTACTTCTTGGCGGGAGCGGCCGGCTTGGCCGCGGCCGCACCGGCGGCGGGCTTGGCACCGGCCGCCTTGGCGGCGCCGGCAGGGGCGGCCGCTTTGGCACCGGCGGCGGGAGCAGCACCCGGGGCCGCGGCGGCACCCGGAGCAGCAGCCGCGCCATCGGCGGCAGGAGCGGCGGCGGCACCGTCGGCCGGAGTCGCGACGGCCACGACTTCCTGCACGATTTCGCCGACTGGCTCGACGCACGAGACGACAGGCTGACCCTTGATATCGAGGAATTCGACGCCCGCGATGAGCTTCATCGAGCCGACCTTGATCGTCTCACCGACCTTGAGCTCGGTGACATCGACCACGATGAACTCGGGGAGATCCTTCGGGAGGACGCGGACGCGGAGGGTGTGCGCGTTCATTTCGAGCACGCCGCTCTGGTTCTTCACGCCAAACGACTCGCCGGCGACCTGCACGGGCACGCGGATTTCAAATTTCTCGTCCGGTTTGACCTCTTGGAAGTCAACATGGAGGTACTTGTCAGTCAGCGGATCACGCTGGATCTCCTGGAGGAAGGACAACGCCTTGCCGGCGTTTTCCGCCCGGTCGAGCTCGACGAGGACGGCGCGGCCGGCCACGGAGCGGAGGAGGCGGACAAACTCCGGGCCCTCGATGGAGAGTGACTCCGGGCTGGTGTGCTTCCCGTAAAGGATCGCGGGAACGCGGTTGGCTTTGCGCAGGCGGCGGGAGGCGCTACGGCCCGTCTGGGCACGCACTGCGACGTTAAGTTTGTACTGTTGGTTCATGGTTTTCGTTCCCCCTGTCGCCCCGGAATTGAGGGCAGGTGTAGTGGAAAAGAGGGTCAGGTGATACGGCCGGACCGCCCGAAAGCAACCAAAACTTGGCCGGGCCGGTGATTTTCGACTGTGCGGGGTAAAACGGGCATTGACAACAGGGTGCGTGGGTCTGTTTTTCGTGCCCTCTTTCGCCCGGCGCAGGCCGGGTTAAAAGCCACGTTGCCCGGTAGCTCAGTGGCAGAGCAGGTGACTGTTAATCACTTGGTCGTAGGTTCGATCCCTACCCGGGCAGCCA
>QQNC01000093.1 GCA_003402695.1 Verrucomicrobiota bacterium
GTCACGAGCAGGCCGAGGTTCGCCGGGTACGGGACCGACTCGTCGGCGTCACCGCTCACCCCGAAGATCGGTATGCCCGCCCGCGCCACCGGCTCGATCCGGTCAATCGGGTTCACCTTTGCCGTGGCAAATTGCGCGTCGGTCACGCCATAGCCCGCCAGACATTCGGGCCAAAGCCGGCTTTTCCGTCCGGGCCAGCTCAACAGGTCCAGCGCCGGTGCATCGAGGTACAGCGCCGCCACGCGCTCGGGCCAGGTCGCCGCAAAGTTCCACGCATACAACCCGCCGCGGCTGAAGCCTTCCACCACCACCCGAGGCGCCAGCCCGTAGTTCGCCCGGACGTGGTGGTAATAGGCGTCCATCAGCTTCATCGCGGCTGGATCGCCGTACATGTCTTTCACGTTCATGTAGCCCACGTGCCAGCCGCGCGCGACCAGCGCCAGGTCCGCCTGCGGGAAATGCCCGAACCATTCGGTCCGCCAGATCCACGGTTTGCCCGGCGCCGGCGTGGCCGGGACAATCAGCAACGCAGGCCGGCCGGCGACGACAAAGTCGAGACGCAGGCAGCCGAACCAGTCGGAGGGGGTGACAGCAGGGTTGGGATCCATGGGAGCGACAATGACGGCCCGGGCGGCGGGTAGAAAGGAAGACAGGAGAACCGCCGCGAGGCAGAATCGACGGGAAGGGAATTTCATTCGTTCAAGCAGGGAGGAAATTTCGAGGCAGGATGAGCCGGCCCCGGTCTCTCAAAAGTTTGCGCCCGGCGTTCATCATGGTGCCGGATCAGTAGGTCATGCGCGTGCCCATATCCTTTGGCGGTTTCGGCACCTCGTCGAGATAAGCATTGGCCGGCGGGGCCGGCCGGGCGGCGGGTTGGGCCAGGGTTGCCTCGACGACCTCCCCGGCCTGCACGGTGAACACAAAATCATCCCCGGACTTGCTCACCCCGGCGCGGGACCAGGCCGGCGCGCGGCCGCCGAAATTATCGCGGATGCGCAGCTCGCCGGCCTGCGCCGCCACGACCCGCAGCCAGACCGTCGCGTTGTTCTCCCGCCGGGCCGAGACCTGGTGCCCACCCTCGGCAACGAGGTCGGCAAACGCCGCCTCATGCCAGGCCCACGGTGTCGCCGGGAAAATCCGGATCGTCCCCCACCCGCCCGCGCCGGGCCGGGCATCCCAGCTCTGCAGCAGCATTTCGTGCACCGCCGCATCGGCGAGAAAGTTACCCTCCAGCGTGAACGGCCGGTAGTCGAACGCCGAGAAGCCCGACTTGGTCTGGTCGCCGTTTGCGTGAAACCCGTTCCGCAGGATGAACGCGTGCAGGTAGGCCTTGAGGTGCCAGAGCGCCGCCTCCGGGTCGCCAATCCGCGCCCGCAGCGCCGCCATCCACGTGTAGCTGTAGCCGCACCACTCGATCACGCCGAGGCGGTCAATGTCGGGAATCGTCGCGTGGATGATCGCCCGGTCCGACGCCGGGCCCTCGATCGTCAGCAGGTTGAAGGGATAGACCGCCATCAGCGTCGCGAAATGCCGGTGGCTGAAGGTCAGCTCCTCCACGGCGTTGAGCTTCAGGATATTTTGGCCCGTGACGTGATACGGGCCAAGCCGGCGCGCCGTGTCGCGCCAGTCCGCCGCGGCCGCCGGGTCGCCCAACTCCGCCGCCATCTCGGCGTTGCCGAGAAACAGCATGCGCAGGCACATCAGGTCGTAGTTGCTGTTGGGCTGGAGCCACGCGCGGCGGTCGTTGTTGAACGACTCGGGCGAGGACGAGAGCGGCAGCACGAGCACGCCGTTCGCGTCGGGCCGCAGCAGCCCGCGCAGCGCCTGACCGACCTCGCGGCACCAGGGATAGCCCACGTCGCGCAGATAGGTCGCATCGCGGGTGTAGCGCCAGTGCAGGTAATACAGGTGGCCCACCCACGCGCCGTTGACCGGCGCGAGGCTGTACATCGCCCAGCCGCCGAGCGGCTCACCCGCGAGGGTCATCACCGCCGGAACCGCGGCGCCGGGCTGGCCGAGAAATTCCGACGCGAATTTCCGGAACGCCGGCAGCCGGTCGTGCATGAAGTCCAGAAACACCCGACCCTCGGCGAAGCGCCCGGCGGCCTGGTAGGCCATGTACGTCATCTGCGTGTTGAGGTCGTGGTGGTAGTCACCCTTCCACGGCGGCAACTCGCCCGCATCGGCCGTCCATACGCCCTGCAGCGGGATCGGCGGCGCCCCGGTGCGCGAGGCCGCGCCATAAAAATACTGCACGAGGTTGTAGTGCTGCTGTACCTGCGCGTCGGGCACCGTGACGGAGGACTTCGCCCAAAAACCCCGCCACCACTTCGCGTGGGTCGCGTGCCGCGCCGCAAATCCGGCGCGCAGGGCGGTCTCCACCTGGGCGCGCGCCGCCGCGAGCACGTCCGCGCCGTCGTGCGGGGAAAAAGTCACGGTCGTGGCCATGAGCGTGGTGTCCGCCTCGCGCCGCGTCGCGACATACACGCAGGTCACGTGGCCCTCGGCCGTGGACTGCGTGAACCATTGCGCGTCTCCCGCGCGGCCGCGCACGGGATCGGGAAAGCCGATTTTCTTTACCGCCAGCGGCGCCAGCAGCCGCAGTTCCCGGGGCGCGGCGCCCGGGATGCGCAGCAGCGCCACCGGGTGATCCGCGCTGAAAAACGCCTCCACCGTCCCGCCCGACCCCAGCGCGACACGGCCCGTGGCCGTGCTCAGGTCGAGCTCGAAGCCCGTCACCGTCTGGCCCGGCGCCAGGTCGAGCTCCAACCGGCCCGCCGGAATCTTCGTGGGATGGTCCGAGAAATAAGCGCCGTCCACGATCTTGCTGATGCCGGCGTTGTCCTTCGCCGCCACCAGCTTCTCCAGCTGTGCGTAAGTGAAACCCTTAAGCGGGTTGCCGGGCGCGGGGCGCTCGTCCCACAGGTCGCCGCGGTCGAGCGACAGGCGCAGCGTTCCGCCCTCGCCCCACAGGAGGCCACCCAGCAGGCCGTTGCCGAGGGGCAGGGCCTCGTCCCACGTGGTAATCGGCGCGGTCAGGGAAAGTTTCATGGGATCAGCGGACGCCAGGGCCGCGCCGGCCATGAGGGAAGCGGAGAGCAACACGGCGGCCAGACTCGCCCAGCGGGGATTTTTTTTCATCGGCGCACAATCCGGCCCTGTTAAAACCACGCCGCCGCCGAACGGAAAGCGTATTCCTGCGGAAAATTCCCCGGGAAACGGGAACCGGTTCCGCGCCGGCCGTTCTGCTTGTGGACCCGCCCGGGTGTAAAATGTGTAATCCCTGATTCATGGGTCCGGATTGACGCCCGAATCCCCGCTCGCCATTTAGAATACAGTCGTCCGTCCGCATGAACGCCCCCCTCCCCGCCGAAATCGCCTCGCTCCTCCAAGATGAGGCGTATGCCATTCTCTGCCGGGAATCGTTGGTTGAGGAAATGGACAAGATCAAATCCGCCAAGGAAAAGATTCTCACCACCCGGCCCCCCTTCGGCATGCTCGCCTCCAGCGAGGTCCGCCAGGAGTTCCGGACCTCCCTCCGCGCCGCCATGGACAACGAGGCAGGCCTGCAGGGCCGCCTCGACCAGATCAGCCAGATCGATGCCTGGCTGAAGGCTGCCATCGAAAGCGCGCTGCAGAACTACCTGCCGCAGGGCAGCCAGGACTACCACATCTGCCACGAGGCCGCCCAGGTCGTCGGCCACTGGGAGCATACCATCCAGGCCCTGCACGATCTGGCCGTGGCCCTGGCCCGGGACGCCCATGCGCTGAACGTGCTGGTGAAGGGGGGCACGGTCTCCGACATGAAAACGCCGCTCGTCCACCAGACACGCGCGCGCACCCTGGCCAATCTCCGCGACACGGCCCTCGGCATGCAGGCCGGGCTCAGCAGCGTGCTCGACGTGCAGCAGGAATTCATCCGCCTTTGCGACGCCCAGGCCGACGGCCTGAAGCTGCCCTCCGCCCCTGCCTTTCACGACGCCGTCTGGGTCGACCACGTGGCCAAACTCAGCGACTCCCAGGCCGGCGCCGAACTCGGCGCCTGCGAGACTGAGTGCCGCACCTTCTGCGCCACCGGCATAATCGCCCTCCTTCGCGAGGGCGGCGAGGTGCGCGAGTCCTGCATCGACGCCGGCCGCGCCATCCTCGCCAAATACTGGCGACAGCTGCGCATCCACGCCCAGCAGCATTACGTTAAGGCCCGCGAGGTGGACGAGGTGATTGCCGAGCTGTCCAAGCACCGCGAGGCCGCCGACGCCAAGCGCCGGCAGGCCACCTTCGAGAACGCCACCGTCGCCCACCTGCGCTGAGTGGATTCGGGGTTTAACCACGAATCACACGAAATCCGGACTAACGGAGTCTGCCCGCGAATCACGCGAATTTGCGCGCATTGATTCCGCACCCAAATCCTAAACTTTGGATCCGATCCCTTCGCGCAAATTCGCGTGATTCGCGGGCAAGGATCGACGTTCCCGGGATCCTTTCGTGTCTTTCGTGGTGACCTACCCCAGCGCGGACTGGCTTTTTTCCCGGGGTTCCGAAAACTGCCGGTCATGGCGAAGCTCTACTTTTACTATTCGGCGATGAATGCGGGGAAGAGCACCGTGCTCCTCCAGTCGAGTTACAACTACCAGGAACGCGGCATGCGCACGCTGATGTTCATCCCCGCGATCGACACCCGCGCCGGGGCCGGCCGCATCGAGTCGCGCATCGGCCTCGGGGCCGACGGCCTCGCCCTGCGCTCGGCGGAAAACGTTCTCGAGCGCGTCCGCGCCGCCCACACCACCGAGCCCGTCGCGTGCGTGCTGGTGGACGAGGCCCAATTCCTCACCCGCGCCCAGGTCGAACAGCTCACCGAGGTCGCCGACGTCCTGCGCATCACCGTGCTCTGCTATGGTCTGCGCACGGACTTTCAGGCGCAGTTGTTCCCCGGCAGCGCCGCGCTGCTCGCCCTCGCCGACGATCTGATCGAGCTAAAAACCATCTGCCACTGCGGGCGCAAGGCCACCATGAACCTCCGCATCGCGGACGGCGGCCGCGCCGTCACCCAGGGCGCGCAGGTCGAGATCGGCGGCAACGACCGTTACGTCCCGATGTGCCGCCGCCATTACAAGGAGGCGGTCGCGTCGGTCTGACCGGCGTTTGTCCATGCGCCTGCTGCTTTTTATCGTCATGACGCTTTCCGCCACCGCCGGACAACTCCTCTTCATCGGCACCTACACGCGCACCACCAGCAAGGGCATCTACGCCGTGCGGCTCGATGAGGCCACCGGGGCCCTGTCCACGCCGGTCCTCGCCGCCGCGACGCCCAGCCCGTCGTTCCTCGCCTTCACCCCGGACCGGAAAGCACTCTACGCCGTGAGCGAGTCCAACGCGATGGCCGCGGCCTTCGGCACCGACCTCACGCACGGCACGCTCCACCCGCTGCAACCGCCCCAGCCTTCCGGGGGCGCGGCGCCGTGTCACCTCGTGGTGGACGCCACGTCCCGCACCCTCCTCGTGGCGAATTACCACACCGGCATCGTCGCCGCGATTCCATTACTGGCCGACGGCACCCTCGGCCCACCCCACGCCATTCAGCACACCGGCCACAGCGTCGATCCCTCGCGTCAGACTTCGCCGCACGTGCACTCGGTCACACTCTCGCCCGACAACCGTTTTGCGCTCGTCTGCGACCTCGGGCTCGACCGTATTTTCACCTACCGGCTCGATGCCGCGAAGGCCACGCTCACCCCCAGCGAGCCGCCGTTTGTCGCCACCCCCCCCGGCGCCGGCCCGCGGCATTTTGCCTTCGGCACCGACGGCCGCCATGCCTACGCCATCACTGAGATGGGCAGCACGGTTCTCGCCTTTGACTACGACCCCGTCACCGGTGCGCTCGCGATGCGGCAGATGCTCTCGACCCTGCCGGCGGATTTCAAGGGTGTCTCCTCCGGCGCGGAAATCCGGCTGCACCCGAGCGGCCGGTACCTCTACGCCTCCAACCGCGGCCACGACAGCATCGCGGGGTTCGCCGTGGATCCGGCCACGGGCAGGCTCAGCCTGATCGCGATCACGCCCTGCGGCGGAAAAACCCCGCGGAATTTCTCGCTCTCCCCGGACGGCGGCTGGCTCGTGTGCGCCAACCAGAATTCCAACTCGCTCAGCGTGTTTCGCGTGGACGCCACCACCGGCCGGCTCACGCCCACCGGCCACACCGCCGAGGTACCGCTGCCGGTCTGCGTGCTGTTCGCGCGGTAGGGCGCAGCGCAGGCGTCACACCGGCATTTCTGCACCGGGCAGGCAAACGCCTGCGCGGCACCCTCAAGCCGCCGGCTTGGAGACCGGCAACGGCCCGGGGATCGGGGCCGTCGTGGTACTGCCAGGCTGCGTGGCAAACGCCGTCTCCACGCAACTCAGCAGTTCCTGCAGCGTAAAGGGCTTGGGCAACAACGCATGCGCCCCGCTTTTGCGCGCGATGTGGAGATAGCTCTCGCTCGATACACGCCCACCACCCGACGCGGCGATGATGCGCACCTCGGGATGGTGCCGGCGCAAATCCGCCATGACCTCCAGGCCGTCCTTGTCGGGCATCAGCATATCCGTGATGACGGCCTCAAACTTCTGTTCCTTCAACAGGCGCGCGGCCACGCGGCTGTCGGTCGTGCAAGTCACGTCGTGGCCGGCCTTTTCGAGAAGAATCTTGGTCATCTCACAGATGTCTTCCTCATCATCGATCACTAAAATTTTCCGTTTGGTCATGGCTGGTTTCCCAACCCTAGGTGCACGCCATTCCTGCTCAAGCCTGCACCTGTCAAAACGATGTAAAGCTTTTCGACGTACGTGTTTTTACCCGGATTTGATGGCCGGTGGCATGCCGGTCCGCCAAACAGGGCTTCAGCCTGAATTATCAGACTGAAGCCACGGCGAGGGCTTGCTGCAGTCCGGGCGTTCCGGCACAGCAGTTCTCGCCATGGCGAAACCCGACATCGACTCCCCTTACCCGCTCACTCCTGCCCAGATCGCGCAGTTCCGCCGCGAGGGATTCATCAAGCTCAAGCACGTCCTCACGCCCGAGGCCATCGCCTACTACGCCAAGGTCATCACGCCCGAGGTGTTTCGCCTGAACACGATGCACCTGCCGATCGAGCAGCGCACCACGTACGACAAGGCGTTCCTCCAGGTCGGCAACATCTGGACCAAGAACGAGACCGTGAAGGAATTCTGCTGGAGCCAGCGCCTCGCCCGCCTAGCCGCCGAGCTGCTCGGCGTCGGTGGCGTGCGCATGTACCACGACCAGGCCCTCTACAAGGAGGCCGGCGGCGGCATCACCCCGTGGCACGCCGACCAGTACTACTGGCCGCTGAGCAGCGCGCAGAGCGTCACCGCGTGGATTCCCCTGCAGGCCGTGACCCAGGAGATGGGCCCGCTCGCGTTCTCCATCGGCAGCCACCAGTTTGAAGCCGGACGCCATCTCGCCATCAGTGACGAGAGCGAGGCCCATATCGGCCGCTCGCTCAAGGACCAGAATTACCCGCTCAACGACACGCCGTTCGACCTCGGCGAGGTGAGCTTTCACTACGGGTGGACCTTCCACCGCGCCGGCCCGAACACGACAAAGACCCCGCGCGCCGTCATGACGATCATCTACATGGACGAGGACATGCGCCTCATCGAGCCGAACACCAAGGCCCGCGAGGGCGACCGCGCCTACATCGCCCCCGACGTCGAGGTCGGCGCCGTCCTGAACGGCAAGATGACCCCGGTGATCTACCACGCCACGTAGGCCGGGATTTAGCCGCAAAGAGGCGCGAAAAGGCGCAGGACTTCCAGAGGATCGCGGAAGCGCGGAGGAACGGAGATTGGGAAACCGAGGCCCTTTCCCGGTGTTTCCGCCCCTCCGCGCTTCCGCGATAAGGATCGATTCCGGATCTGCAGCCTTCATGTGCCTCCTGGCCGCCAATCTGTCGAGGCCAGTTGACCGCGCCTCCGGCTCCCGCCAATGTCTGACCTCCCATGGCTGATTTTCTCACCGACAAGCCCACCAAGCTCGAGCGCGCCTTCCTCATCGGCGTGCAAACCCACGCCATGCCCGCCGGCGAGGCCGACGAGCTCCTCCTGGAACTGAAGGAACTGGTCGAGAACCTCCGCATCAGCGTCGTCCGCTCCACCCTCGTCAACCTCCGCCAGCCCACCCCCGCCCTCCTTCTCGGCAGCGGCAAGGCCAAGGAGCTCGCCGATCTCGCCAAGGCCGACGGCGCCGACGTCATCGTCTTTGACGAACACCTCTCCCCCGCCCAGCAACGCAACTGGGAGGAACTCGCCGGCCTGCCCGTCATTGACCGCGAGGAGGTTATCCTCGAGGTCTTCGCCGACCGCGCCCACACGCGCGAGGCCGTGCTCCAGGTCGCCCTGGCCCGCATGGAGTACTCCCTCCCCCGCCTCACCCGCGCGTGGACCCACCTTTCCCGCCAGCGCGGCAAGGGCTCCATGGGTGGCGAGGGTGAAACCCAACTCGAGCAGGACCGCCGTCTCGTCCGCGACCGCATCGCCCACCTCAAGGTCGAGCTCGCCGAGGTCGTGAAACAGCGCGGCGTCCAGCGCCGCCGCCGCCTGCGCGTGCCCGTGCCGACCACCGCCATCGTCGGCTACACCAACGCCGGCAAATCCTCCCTGCTCAACGCCCTCACCGGCGCCCACGTCCTCGCCGAGGACAAGCTCTTCGCCACGCTCGACCCGACCACGCGCGCCCTCGAGCTCAAGGGCAATTACAAGCTGCTGATCACCGACACCGTCGGCTTCATCCGCCGCCTGCCCCACGGACTCGTCGAGGCCTTCAAGGCCACGCTCGAGGAGGTCGTCGTCGCCGATTTCCTAATCCACGTCCTCGACGTCACCAACCCGAACTTCGAGCAGCACCACGCCACCACGTTGAGCGTGCTGGAGGAACTCGGCGCCGCCGAGCAGACGATGATCACCGTCTTCAACAAGGTGGATGCCGCCACGCCCGCCATGAAGCGCCGCGCGAAGCAGCTCGTGCCCGGCGCGTTGTTCGTCAGCGCCCACACCAAGGCCGGCCTCGATGACCTCGAGGAGTGCTGCATCGAGCTGATCGCCGATACGACCAACGAGCAGGAATTGCTCGTCCCGCATGATCGCTACGACGTGATCGCCCGCTTCCACCAGCTCGGCCACATCCGCGAGCAGGAGCACGAGGACAAAGGCGTCCGGATCAA
This sequence comes from Verrucomicrobiota bacterium, assembly GCA_003402695.1. GTDB lineage: Bacteria > Verrucomicrobiota > Verrucomicrobiia > Opitutales > Opitutaceae > Opi-474. Next base: position 9,216 of record QQNC01000093.1, read on the forward strand.
AGGCAGCTTCCCCGACACCCAAGCCGGCTACTTCAAGCCCTTCATCGTGAAGAAGAAGTAGGGTCGGAATTTAACGCTAAAGCGCAAAAGAGCGAAAATACAGGGAACCAGAGATCGGTTTCCCCCGTTTTGCTCCTTCGCGTTTTTGCGATAAAAAGCGTTACTCAGCGATCCAGCTTCGCCAGCTCCTCGGCCACCGCGAAGTTCATCGGCACATCCGGGTCGGACGACGGGATCGCCGACAACAACAGCTTGGTGTACGGATGCTCCGGCGAAGCGAAGATCCGCGCCGTCGGCGCCAGCTCGACGATCTTCCCGCGGCGCATCACCGCCACGCGGTCACAGAAATTGCGCACCACATCCAGGTTGTGCGCCACAAACAGGTACGTCAGCCGGAACTCCGCCTGCAGTTCCTTCAGCAAATCCAGCACCTGCGCCTGGATGGTCACGTCGAGCGCCGAGGTCGCCTCGTCGCACACGATCAGCGATGGCCGCATGATGAGCGCTCGCGCGATGCCGATGCGCTGACGCTGCCCGCCGCTGAACGCATGCGGGTAACGCACCCGGTGCTCCGGCTTCAACCCCACCCGCCGCAGCGTCTCCGCCACGCGTTCGGCCAGCTCAGGGCCA
>QQNC01000094.1 GCA_003402695.1 Verrucomicrobiota bacterium
CAGGGCTGGGAGCCGATGCCCTTGATCGAAAAACGCAGGTCCGTGCCCGGGCCCTTGATGTGCACGCGGTCCGTGGCATCCATCAGCTTCTTCAACGCCGCCATGCCGGGCGTGAGCAGGCTGTAATCCAGCGTGCAGACCCGGAGGTAGAATTCCTCGAACGCCTCCGTACTCATGCCCGCCTGCTGGGCCATGGATGAGGTCGGCCAGCGGAGCACCACCCACTTCGTCTTGCCGACGCGATGGTCCATCACGGGCTTCATCAGGCGGCTCACCAGCTGAACCTTCTCGGCCGGGACGTCGGAGCCTTCAAAAATATTGTCCGAGCCCCGGAGCGCGATGTACGCGTCCATTTTCTGCATGCGGGCCAGCTCCACGTCCGCGTGCGGCGCGAACTGCGCCTCTTCGGCCCCTAGGGCGAGCTCGCGGGTGATGCGGGCCCGGTGGTTCTGCACATAGGGATGGGCCCCGCGCTTCCGGGCGGAGCGGATCAGGGCGATGATGACGGAGTCCGGCACGTCATACGCGTCGATGAGGACGCGCTCGCCTTTTTTCAGGTCGGTGGAAAAGCCGATCAAACCTTCGGCCAGCTGGGTGATGCGGGGGTCGATAATCATGCCCCAGCTAACCTCACCCGCGGGTAGTCGCGCAAGCGAAAGGTAGCCCACGAAATTCAGTCCGGTTGATCGCGCAAGCGCGGAGGAACGGCCAGAAATCGAAAACTGAAATTGTTCGCCCCTGTAACAGCATTTCCCCGGTCTTTCCGCCCCTCTGCGGCTCCGCGATAAAACTCAGGAATCGTTCCGCGGTGCGCTTTGCGCAAAGCAGATGCGGCTTACCGCCTCGTCGAAATCCGCCGCGCCGCGGATGATGTCGATCTCTAGCCGCAGGTAAAACAGCGGCAGCGGCCAGACCCGGTGTTCGGGCATGCGCACGGCGTCCTTCTCGGTGGTCACGAGGCAGTCTGCGCCCTCCCGTTTCGCGAGATCAAAGAGCAGGTCAAAGTCCTCGTCCGTATATCGGTAGTGGTCGAGGTAGCGCTCCCGCACGACCAGCTTGGCACCGAGGTCGCGCAGGAATTTCTCAAAGCTCTCCGGTGTCGCGATGCCGCTGAACGCCGCCACCCGCTTGCCCTTGAGGAACGCCAGCGGCTCCTGCGCTCCTGGCGCCCCGGCCGGACGGCCAAACCGCTGCAGGTATTGCGGCCGGTGGGCGCATTCGATGATGTCCGCCTGGGGGTTGTGCTTCGTGATCAGCGCCTCGAGTTCCAGGTCGCGCTGGCCGTTGGACTTCGTGAGGAAAATATAGCTCGCCCGCTTCAGATGCTTCACCGGCTCGCGCAGGATGCCGCGGGGCAGCAGGTGGCCATTGCCGAAGGGATTGGTCTTGTCCACGAGCAGGAGGTTGAGCCGGCCCTTGAGCGGCAGATATTGAAATCCGTCGTCGAGAACGAGGGTGTCGCAGCCGAACCGCTTGATCGCATAGGCGCCCGCCTTCACGCGGTTCTTGTCCACGAGCACGATCACGCCGGGCAGGTTGCGCGCGAGCATGAAGGGCTCGTCACCGGCCGCCTCGCTGTCGAGCAGCACCCGCTCGCCGTCGCTCACGATGCGCGGCGGCGGCTCCTCGGTATGGGTGAGCGCAAACCACCATTTCTTCCAGAAGGGCGGCGCCTTGCTCTTGTAGCCGCGGCTGAGGATCGCGACCTTGCGCCCGCGCTCCTGCAGGGCCCGGGCAAATTTTTCCACCACGGGGGTCTTGCCCGTGCCACCGACGGTGAGGTTGCCCACCACCACCACCAGGCAGCCCAGCGGCTGGTCATGCAGGATCCGGTGACCGTACAGCCAGAGCCGGGCCTGCACGATGGCGTTGAACAGCCAGGACAGCGCCTGCAGGAACGCCCCGTAAACCGCCGCGCTGGCGTCCGCGCGCCGCCCTAGGATCACGTCAATCGTGTAGAGCTCGAGGGCGTTGAGTTTCTTCTGCAGCCAGGATTGCGACATGCCGTGGCGCTAATGAAGGTTGACGCCGCCCCTCGCGCAAACTGTTTTCGGGCGACTCCCGTCAAGCGGGTGTCACCCGCCCTGAGCCTGTCGAAGGGGCGTTCCCCGCCAAACCACCACCCACCACCCCACTTTCCCCTCGCCATGAGCTACAAACTTTTCATCCCGGGACCCGTCGCCGTTTCGGAGAAAACCCTCCGCGCCATGGCCCAGCCCATGATCGGGCACCGCAGCACGGACTTTGTCGCGCTCTATAATTCCATCCAGCCGGACCTGCAGGCCGTCGCGGCCACCCAGGACCCCGTCTATCTCTCCACCAGCAGCGCCTGGGGCGTGATGGAGGGCTCCCTCCGCAACGTCGTCAAAAAGAAGGTGCTCAACTGCATGAACGGCGCGTTCTCCGACAAGTGGAACGACGTCGCGCTGCGCTGCGGCAAGGCCGCCACCGCGCTCAAGTTCGAGTGGGGCCAGCCCGTGGACCCCGAGGCGGTCCGACGCGAGCTCGCCACCGGCGCCTACGATGCCCTCACCCTCATCCACAACGAAACTTCCTGCGGCTGCATGAGCGACCTGCCGGCGCTGATGAAGGTGATCCGCGAGTTTCCCGACGTCATCGCCATCGTGGATACCGTCAGCTCGCTCAGCGCGCTGCCGATCAGGAAGGATGAGCTCGGTATCGATGTGCTCGTGAGCGGCTCGCAGAAGGCCTTCGCCCTGCCGCCGGGCCTGTCCTTCCTCTCCGTTTCGAAAAAGGCCCTCGCCCGCGCCGCCACGGTGCCCGACCGCGGTTATTATTTCGATTACGTCGAGTTCCAGAAGAACCACGAGAACGGCATGACCCCGAGCACGCCGATCATCCCGCTGCTCTACGCCCTCAAGTCGAAGCTCGAGGATTTCAAGGCCGAGGGCATGGCGGCCCGGTATGCGCGCCACGCGCGGCTCAACCAGACCGTCCGCAGCTGGGGCCTGGCGCGGGGCTTCGCGCTGTTCCCGCAGGCCGGCTACGGTTCCGTCACCTTGAACTGCTTCGCGAACACCCTTGGTTACGATCTCGCCGCGCTGAACAAAACTCTCAAGTCGAAGCACGGCCTCGTGATCGACGGCGGCTACGGCAAGCTGAAGGGCAAGACGTTCCGCATCTCGAACATGGGCGACGAAACCGACGCCACCATCGCGGCGTTGATCACCGCGCTTGACACCGCCCTGGCCGAGACGCCGAAACTTCCGGCCTGATCACGGGCGCGTTTCTCCTCTGGGATTGCGTGAAAATTGCGGCTGCGGTTTTGGCGCGCGGAAAAACTAATCCTTGAAATCACCGCGCGCGGGGCCTAACGGCTCGCGGCTCATGAAGTCACTCATCATCGCCGAGAAGCCGTCCGTGGCGGCCGATCTGGCCAAGGCCCTCGGCAAAATCCCCAAGAAGGGGGAGCACTACGAGAACGACGAATTGGTCATTTCCTACGCCCTCGGCCACCTCGTGGAACTCGAGATGCCGGAGGACATCGACAAGAAACTTTACGGCTTCTGGCGGCTCGAGACCCTGCCCATCATCCCGAAGAAATTCGGCCTTAAGCCCATTGTGCAGTCGAAGGACCGCTACGCCGCACTGAAGAAGCTCCTCGCCCGGAAGGACATCGGCACGGTCATCAACGCCTGCGACGCCGGCCGCGAGGGCGAGCTCATCTTCGCCTATCTCTACCAGCTGACCAAATCCAAGCTGCCCGTGAAGCGCGCGTGGATGCAGACCATGACGACCGGCGGCATCCAGGAGGCCTTCAAGAACCTTCGTGATGGCGCGAAGATGTCCGGTCTCGCCGATGCCGCCCGCTGCCGCAGCGAGAGCGACTGGCTCATCGGCATCAACGGCACCCGCGCGCTCACCAAGCGCATGTTCGGCTCCCGCGCCGGCAATGTCGCCTCGGTCGGCCGCGTCCAGACGCCCACCCTCGCCATCGTTTACGCCCGCGAGCTCGAAATCCGGAATTTCAAGCCCCGCGCCTTCTGGCGCGTGACCGCCACCTTTGCGGTCGCCAAGGGCAGCTATGAGGGCGTCTACCAGCGCCCCAATTTCAAGCGGGCCGAGAACGACGACCACGACCGCATTGACCGCATCTGGGAAAAGGCCCTCGCCGAGGCCGTCGCCGCCGCCTGCGCCGGCCAGCCCCTCGCCAGCGTCACTGAGGAGAAGAAAGGCAGCACCCAGGCTTCGCCGCGGCTTTACGACCTGACCACGCTCCAACGCGAGGCCAACAACCGCTACGGCCTGCCCGCCCGCCGGACACTCCAGATCGCCCAGGCCCTCTACGAGCGCCACAAGATGATCACCTACCCCCGCACCGACTCGCGGGCGCTGCCGGAGGATTACATCCCCACCGTGCGCGAGACGCTCAACAATCTCCCCGGCGAGCTGGGCGTCCACGCGCACAAGGTCCTGAGCGAGGGCTGGCTGCGGCCCAACAAGCGCATTTTTAATAATGCGCAGATCTCCGACCACTTCGCCATCATCCCGACGGCGCACGAGACCAAGAACCTCGATGAGATGGAGGCCAAGGTGTTCGACATGATCGCCCGGCGCTTCGTCGCGGCGTTCTACCCGGCGGCGGAATTCGACATCACCACGCGCACCAGCCAGGTCGCGAAACACGAGTTCAAGACCGAGGGCAAGGTCCTCACCGCCCCCGGCTGGCTCGCCGTTTATGGCAAGACCACGGTGGACGACGACGCCACCGACTCCAAGGCCCTGCCCGCCCTCACCGCCGCCGACGGCTCGCCCGCCAAGGCAAAAACGGCCGAGTCCAAGCTTCACTCCGAGACCACCAAGCCGCCGCCGCGCTACAACGAGGCCACGCTGCTTTCCGCCATGGAAGGCGCCGGCAAGCTCATCGAGGATGAGGAATTCGCCGAGGCGATGAAGGAACGCGGCCTCGGCACCCCGGCCACGCGCGCCGACACGATCGACGGTCTCATCAACCAGAAGTACATGGACCGCGCCCAGCGCGACCTCATCCCGACCGCCAAGGCCGAGCAACTGCTCCAGTTCCTCTCCGCCGTGAAGGCCGACGCCCTCACCCTGCCCGCCATGACCGGCGAGTGGGAGTTCAAGCTCCGCCAGATGGAGCATGACAAGTTCTCCCGCACCCAGTTCATGGACGAGGTCATCGAGCAGACCCGGGGCATCATCGACCGCGTAAAGAACTTTGAGGAGGACGACTCCATCGCCCGCGTCACCGACATCCCCTCGCCTACCGACGGCAAGCCGCTTCGCGAAACCCTCCGGGGCTACAAGTCCCAGGACGGCGAGTTCATGGTCTACAAGGTCATCGGTGGACGCAAAATGGAGGAGGAGGAAATTCGCACACTCGTCGCCAATCGCTCCATCGGCCCGCTCGACGGCTTCATTTCCGCCAAGACCCGCAACCGCTTCAACGCCGTCCTCAAGCTCGTAAAGGACGAGGAGAAGGGCAAATGGAAGACCGAGTACGATTTCGGCGACAAGTTCGACGTCGCCACGCTCACGCCGTTCTGGACCGACCCGAAAACCGGCGCCGAACTGTGCGAGGTCGGCTCGCAATATGTGCTGCGCGAAAGGGAGGGCGACGCCTGGAAGCAGACCTTCCGCATCGGCCGCCTGATGTGCCAGAAGCCCATCCTGCAGGAACAGGTCATCAAAATCGTCTCCGAGGGAAAATCCGACCTGATCGAGAATTTCACCTCAAAGAAGGGCCGGCCGTTCAGCGCCTTCCTCAAGCGCGAGGGCCCCAAGATCTCCTGGGAATTCCCGCCGCGCGCCGCGAAACTCGACAAAGACGGCAACCCCATCGCCCGGAAAGCCCGCACTCCCCCTGATCTCTCCAAGGCCGTTCTCATCGGCCCGAGCAAATCCCACCAGGGCGGTGAGCTCGTCCAGACCGCCGACTCCTATTACGTGCGCAAGCCCGAGCAGGACAACCGCATCGTCTTCACGATGAAGCGTCACATCTGCGCCAAGGAGATCCCCATCGAGGAGGTCAAACAGCTGATGGAGACCGGCCGCACCAATCTCATTGAGGGACTCATGTCCAAGCGCTTGCAGCCGTTCAGCGCCTTTCTGGTGCTCTCGAAGACCAAGGCCAAAGCCGACTTCGAGTTTCCGCCGCGCTGAGCCGGCCCGGTCACGCCGGTAACTTCCGCTCCGCGCGCGCGTCACTTCCCGCGTGTGAACACCCCGAAAAACTACCTCCTCCTGTTGCTGGTCCTGACCACCCTCGGCGGTGGCACCCTTGCTTGGCGCCAGTATCAGGAACTGGTTGCGCTGCGCGCTTCCGCCCTGAACAACGACGAGCGCGCCGACCTGCAGCAGCGCCTGTGGGCGGCGGAAAAGCGCAAGCATGAGCTTGAGGCCTCGCTCGCCGCCAAGCGTGACTCCGGCAACGGCGATCCCGCCGACGGCCCGGAGGTTGGTCCCGGCGGCGACCGTCGCGGCGGGAACCGCTCTAACATGGCCGGCAATTTCATCGCCCTGCTGGACAAGCCCGAGATCCAGAAGCTCATGGCCATCCAGCAGCGGGCCGGGCTCGATGCGCGCTTCGCCACCCTCTTCAAGAATCTCAACCTCAGCCCGGCCCAGCTCGAGCAGTTCAAGAATCTCCTCGTGGAAAAACAAGCCGCGATGACCGACGCCCTCGCCGCCGCCCGCGCCCAGGGCATCAACCCGCGCACCGACCCGGAGGACTTCCAGCAATTGATCACTGATGCCCAGGCCGAGACCGACCGCAGCCTCAAGGCGACCCTCGGCGATGTCGGCTACGCCCGGTATCAGCAATACCAGCAAACCCTCCCGCAGCGAAATGTGGTTAACCAGCTCTCGCAGTCCCTGAGCTACACCAACACGCCGCTCACCGCCGATCAGACCGAGCAGATGGTCTCGATTCTCGCCGCGAACACGCCTGCCGCCACTAATTCCACGGCCAACAATCTCCGCGCCACGGTCACCACCGCCTTCGGTATCGGCGGACCCGGCCAGACCAGTCCCGTCACCAACGACGCCATCACGCAGGCCGCCACGGTGCTCGCCCCTGCCCAGGTGACCGCCCTGCAGCAGCTGCAAGCCACCCAGCAGGCGCAGACCCAGTTGCAAGCCGCCATGCGCAACCAGTTTCGCAACCCCGGCTCCGCCAGCGGCGGCACGACCGCCACACCGCCACCGGCCAAAGACAGCCCGGGCGGAGGATAGTCACCCTCAAGCTGAACCCGTTTGCATCCTGCAGGTCGGGCTTTACGCCCGATCTCTGATTCCGGATATCGGGGCGAAACCCCGACCGCCGAAGTCTGCTGCCGCGCCCCCGCTGACACAGTTCGGCAAGGAAAAGCTTGTCGCGCTGTTTTGAGCGCGGGATAGTCGCGGGAATCGTTTAATCCCTCCGCCCATGATCGTCACCACCGGCCAGCTCTTCAAACACGCCTACGGCAAGTACGCCGTCGGTGCCTACAACATCAACAACGCCGAGCAGGCCATGGGCCTGTTCAAGGGGTGCATCTCCTCCCAGGCACCGTTCATCATCCAGATTTCGAAGGGCGCGCGCAAATACACCGACAAGCGCATGCTGGAGGCCATCATCCGCTCCGCCGGGGAGATTTTCCCCGAGGCCATTTTCGCCGTCCACCTCGACCACGGTGACGAGCAGACCTGCTTCGAGTGCATCGACTCGGGCTTCTTCAGCTCCGTCATGATCGACGCCTCCCACGAGTCCTTCGATCAGAATGTCGCCATCACCAAGCGCGTCGTGGACAAGGCCCACGCCAAGGGTATCTCCGTCGAGGCCGAGCTCGGCATGCTCGGCGGCGTCGAGGAGGACATCAAGGTGGATGAGGGCCACGCGATGCTCACCAATCCCGATGAAGCCAAAGATTTCGTGGCCAAGACCGGCTGCGACTCCCTCGCCTGCGCCATCGGCACCTCCCACGGCGCGTTCAAGTTCAAAGGCCGGCAGTCCCTCCATTTCGATGTGCTGCAGAAGATCAAAGCCCTCCTCCCCAGCTTCCCGCTCGTCATGCACGGCTCGTCTTCCGTTCCGCAGGACGAGGTGGCGCGCATCAACGCCGCCGGCGGCAAGATCGCCGGGTCGATGGGCGTGGACCCCAACGAGTACCTCCCGGCCGCCAAGCTCGGCGTGACCAAGGTCAACATCGACACCGACGGCCGCCTGGTCTGGACCCGCGTGCACCGTGAATATTTTCGCGACAACCCCGGCGACTTCGACTTCCGGCCGGCCGGCAAGATCTTCATCGAGGAATACGCGAAGTTCATCGCCAGCCGCAACGTCCTCCTCGGCAGCGCCAATCAGCTGGCCGACCTGCGGAAGAGCCTCGGCAAGTAAGCCGGCGCCCTCGCACCAGATCACGGGCCGTTCGGCTACACCCGGCCGGCCTGCTCCCTTGGCAGGGCCCGGAAAGTCTGATTGATTGTCCCCATGTCAGCTGCGTGCCGGTCTTTCGCCCTGATCGTTTCCGTGCTGGCGCTCTCTGTTTCAACCGCCCGGTCCGAGACGATCGTGGATGACGCGGGCCGGTATACCGTGGACATTGCCCAGCCGACTACCCGCTCGACCACCGAGTCGGCGGCGGCGACGGGGAAAATCACGAATTACGTTCTCCTGCATGACAACGTGACGACCGCCGAGATCGTGCAGTACAGTGATTTCGCGGCCGGCACACTGGCAGGAAAAGACTTGGCCAAGTTGTACGATGGCGCGGCCCAAGGCGGGGCGGCTAACATCCATGGCGTCATCCGCTCACTCGTTGTGTATCAACTGGGCGACGTGGCGGGGCGCGAGATGCTCGTCGATTTCACGGCCAATGAATCCAAGGGCGTCTGCCGGTGCCGGTTCTACATCGTGGGCGACCGGCTGTATGCCCTGATCTATGTCGGACCCGCCGGCTCGGAGAACGACGTGGACGTGCTACACTTCCTGAATTCGTTCCGGCTGCTGCGCTGACCCGGCCGAGGGCCACGCTCACCCGCGCCGCCCGGACCAGGACGCGCGGTTCCTGGTTCAGGGCAGCCAGGGAAATTTCTTGGCGTCGGGCTTCCGTTTTTCGCGCTGGGCCGAGTGAAATTCCTTCGCCTCCTCGCTCATGTAGTAAAGCAGCGTGGCGTTGCCCGCGAGTTCCTGGATGCCGGCCTGACCGTCGAGTTCGGCGTTGAAGCCGCTCTTCAGCAGCCGGATCGCGAGCGGGCTATGCTCAAGGATTTGCTTCGCCCACTTCACCCCCTCGGCCTCGAGTTCCGCCACGGGGACCACGGTGTTGACCAGCCCCATTTCCAGGGCCTGCTGCGCATCGTACTGCCGGCAAAGAAACCAGATTTCGCGCGCCTTCTTCTGGCCCACGATGCGCGCGAGATAACTCGCGCCAAAGCCGCCATCAAAACTGCCCATCTTCGGCCCAACTTGGCCAAAGATCCCGTTGTCGGCTGCAATGGTCAGGTCGCACACGAGGTGCAGCACATGCCCGCCGCCGATGGCGTAGCCCGCCACCAGCGCGATCACGACCTTCGGGATCGAGCGGATGAGTTTCTGCAGGTCGAGGACATTGAGCCGCGGCACCCCGTCGCCACCGACATAACCGGCATGGCCCCGCACGCTCTGGTCGCCGCCGGCGCAGAAGGCGTATTTGCCGTCCGTGTGCGGTCCCGCCCCGGTCAGCAGAATCACGCCGATGGTCGGGTCCTCCCGGGCATCCGTGAAGGCCTCATACATCTGCGAAACCGTCTCCGGCCGGAACGCGTTGCGCTTTGCCGGGCGGTTGATTGTGACTTTCGCGATGCCGTCGGCCTTGTGGTA
>QQNC01000095.1 GCA_003402695.1 Verrucomicrobiota bacterium
CAAAAAACCACGGGCCGACGCCAAGCTCAAGAACCTGCCCCACGCGGACCAGGAAACGCTGTGGTTGCTCATGCACCCCACGGACAAGGACACGCCCGCCTACACGCTGGAGGCCTGCGCGTGTCACATCATGCTGGAGCATGGCTTCGAGCCGTCGCTGTCCTCGCTGTCGGAATGGCGGTCGTGGTTTGCGCTTGCCAGACGGATGGAAGCGGCAGCGCAGCGGGCGAACCAGACGGCCATCGAACTGGCCCGCAATTCGGACCTCACGCCGCAGGACATCGAGCGGGTGGCACAGACGGTGTTCACGGCGGAGACGCTGGAAGCCGGGAATGTGAAGGGCTATGTGGCCCTGGCGAAGCTGCGCTTGGAATTTCAAAAACTGGAGCTGGACCAACAAAAATTCCGCTTGTTGGAAGCCAAGGCGGCGCAGGCCGATGCGGCCAAGGATGTGCTTGGCACCACCATGTCACCCGAGGAGCAAACCCGCCGCCTGCGCGAAATTCTGAAATGACTGACGCCCCGTTAGTGTTATCTCCCAAGGATCTGCTTTACCCAAAGCAGCGGGCGTTCATTGACGACCACGCGCAATACAAGATCGGCGTGACCACGCGCCAGTGGGGCAAGAGCACCGTGACCAGCGGTGAGGCGGTGCATGATTGCCTGGTGGACCCCGGCACCAAGTGGGTGTGCATGTCGGCAGGCGAGCGCCAAAGCATCGAGTGGCTGAGCAAGGCGAAGGAATGGCAGTACGCCTACAAGATGGCGGTGGTGAACATGGCGGAAGACCGGGGCGGCATGGCCGAGGGCTTGTTGCGCAGCACCGAAATCAGTTTCGCCAACGGCAGCAAAATCATTGCTATCCCGTCCAATCCCGCCACCGCACGCGGCTACTCCGCCAACGTCATCCTCGACGAGTTCGCCTATCACGAGGACCCGGCGGCGATTTGGAGCGCGATGTTTCCGTCCACCACCAACAAACTCGCGGGCACCTTCCTCGACCGCTGGCGGGCCTTGGTCAAGGGCGAGGCCACCGACATCCGCCGCAATCTCAAGCTGCGCGTGGTTTCCACCTTCAACGGCCGCAACAACAAGTTTTTCCAATTGTGGGAAAAGGCCGCCGCCAATGGCTACAGCGCCCACAAGGTCTCCATTCACGACGCCATCGCCGACGGCATGCCGCTCGACGCGCAAACCCTCCGCCTCGCCCTGGACGATCCCGACGCCTGGGCGCAGGAATATGAATGCGAGCCGATGGATTCCTCGGCGGTGCTGCTGCCTTACGAACTCATCGCGCTGTGCGAAAGCCCCGAGGCTTCCACCCTCGTCGCCCCGGATTTCTGGTTCAGCGCGGCCCATCCCGGCCCTCTAACCATGGGCATCGACTTTGCCCGCAAGAAAGACCTCTCGGTGGCCTGGACCAATGAGCGCGTCGGCGACGTGGGCCATACCCGCGAACTGCTCGAAATGCGCGCCATGTCCACGCCCGATCAAATCGACCTGCTGCGCCCCCGCATCAAACGCTGCCAGCGGGTGTGCCTCGATTACACCGGCCCCGGCATCGGCATGGGCGATTACCTGGTCAAGGAGTTCGGCGAGTGGGACCCGGCCCGCCACCTCGGCGGCAAGATCGAACTGGTGACCTTCACCCAGAATATCAAGGTGGAACTCTTCACCAAGCTGAGGATGGCGTTTGAGGCCAAGCGCCTGCGCATCCCGGTGGACCGCGCCATCCGCGAAGACCTCCATTCCATGCAACGCGTGACCTCGGCCAATGGCGGCATCACCTACCGCGCCCCCCATACCGACGACGGCCACGCCGACCGCTGCACGGCCCTCGCCTTGTGCCACCGCGCCTCCAGCCAAAACCCCGCCTGGCTCTTCACCCCGCGCCCGGCCGGCCGCCGCAGCCGCAATGTGGAAAGGAGCGTGCAATGAATCCCCCCGCTCTAAATCCTAAATCCGAAATCCTAAACGGAAGAAACATCGCTCCAGGATCGATTCTGACGAGGGCCAGGGCGCTTTCCGCCCGATTGGCCGCCTCTCGCGTCCAAAGAGTTTTGCAACAAGGTTCCGGCGTTTTGCAACGGGGTTGGGTAACTTCAAGCAATCTTAATAAAGTGAGGGTAGCATCATGAGCCAGTTTCCGCAAGACAAATCGCCTTCCAAGGCCGGAGTCGTCCGCCGCCTGGGCCGGATCTTCAACCGGGCCATCGAGGCGGTTTCCTACCGCCTGCATGTTTCGGCAGCCAACCTCTGGCGGGACAACTACAACCCGCTGCGCTCTCTTACCATAGCGCGTGCGGTGCATCTCTTAGAAGACGGCGAGCGCGGCGCGTATGCCGACCTGCAATGGACGTATCGCTATATCGAAATGCAGGACGCCACGCTCGGGGCGCTGGTCGAGCGCCGGACCTCCGCCATCCAGGAAATGGATTGGGACATTAAGGTCACGGCCAAGCTGCCCGCCGGCAAGGAAGCGGTGGCCAAGAAGCAGGCCGCCGCGCTGAGCGCCGCCTACAACAAGATCACCAATCTCTCCGCCGCCATCGAGGCGCTAGCGATGGCGTCCTTCCGTGGCTTCACGCGCTTGGAAAAAGTCACCAACGATGCCGGAGAGATCATCGAACTTGCCGCCGTGGACCAATGGTTCTGGGTGCGCCGGGGTTTGTATGGCGAGTGGCAACTCAACTCCGCCTGCGCCTTCGGGGCCACCACCGGCGAACCGGTGCCCGAGCCGCGCTTCATCTCGCGGGAGGTGAGCCGCCCGATCAACCGCGTGGCGCTGGTGGCCTTCGTGCGCAAATCGCTTTCGCAAAAGGATTGGGACGGCTTCATCGAGGCCTTCGGCATCCCCGCCGTGTTCATCATCATGCCCGACGACGTGCCGGCGGATAAGAGCGACGAGTATTTGGAAATGGCCGACCAGGTGACCAGCGATGCCCGCGGCGTGCTGCCCGGCGGCAGCGATGTGAAAACCGTGGACAACGGCGCACGCGGCGTAAATCCGTTCAAGGACCACATCGCCTATCAAGACGAGCAAGTCGTGCTGCGCGGCACCGGCGGCAAGCTCACCATGCTGGCGGAAAGCGGCAGCGGCACACTGGCCGGCGGAGCGCATACGGATACATTCAAAGCCATTGCCCGCGCCGAGGCGATGGAGATTTCCGAAATCCTGCGCAAGTGCCTGGACGCCGATATTCTGGCCCTCGCCACTCCCGGCGAGCCCGCTTATGCCTACTTCGAGCTGGCGGCCAATGAGGAAATGGACCCGGCGCAAGTGGTCAAGGACCTGGTGCAGTTGGAAAGCGCCGGCCTGGAAACCGACGAGGCATGGATTGCGGAAAAAACCGGCTACCCGGTCAAGCGCCGCATCGTCGCCCCCGCCTCGGTTAGAATGAGCGTGGCGGACTCGCCCGCCATGGATGCCCAGGTGAGAGCGTTGGAAACCGGCACCGCGCCGATCCACAACCGCGCCGACGATTACCGCCGCCTGGTGTCCTCCTCGCTGGCCACCGCGCTGGGCGTGCAAAACACCGCGCTCAAACCCATTTCGGGCCTAATCGACGGTCTTGCAAGTGCCTCGCAAACCCCCGGCATGAGCGATGCGGAGTTCTTGCAATTCGTGGAAAACGCCGCCGCCACCCTGCCCGAACTTTTCGATCCCGCCGCAGCCATGGAACTCTCCAACGAACTGGAAGCCGCCATGGGCACCGCCGTCCTCAACGGCGTGCGCTCATCCATCCATCCAAACCCATAACTCCCATCCTTCCCATCACTCCCATGAACGCAAAAATTCACAACCGCGCCGGTGAACTGCCCGCCGATGGCTGGTATCAGATCGAAGTGACCGGCGAACATCCGGCGGGCGAGGGCCGCACCCAGGTCATTGACCAGGCGGCGATGGAAGCCATCGTCAACCGCTTCCAGCAAGACGCCACCGCGCCCAACTTCGCGGGCTTGCTGGTGGATGCCGATCACCTGTCGCACGATCTGGACAACTCCACCGAGGCTCTCGGCTGGGCGCAGGAACTATCCATCCGCAACGGCCAGTTGTATGCCCGCCTGGAGCTCACTGACGTCGGCGAGTCCGCCATCCGCAACAAGAGATATAAGTTCACGTCCACCGAGTACGACGCGCCGGACATCGAGGACCTCGGCAACGGCCGGGTGCGCCCGCTGCGCCTCGCCGGTCTGGCCCTCACCAACCGCCCGAACAATCGCGGCGCGAAACCTCTATCCAACCGCGCCTGCAAGCCCACCGATTCTCCAATACACAACACCGCCAACTATATGCAAAACATTGCCGCCAAGCTGAATCTACCGCCCGAGGCCGATGAGGCCGCCGTCATCACCGCCATCGAGGCGTTGCTCGCCAAAGTCAAAACCATGGAAGGCAAGGAAGCTTCCACTGAGGCTGACGCCATCATGAACCGCTTCGGCGAACGCATCCCGGCGGACAAACGCGACGACGTGAAAGCCCGCCTCATCGCCAACCGCGCCGACACGGAAGCGATGCTCGAACTGCTGCCCGCCCCGCTGGCCGTCGTCGCCCTCGCCCCCGAGCGCATCTTCAACCGCCACACCGCCGGCACGCCCGACGCCGTGGCCGATGCCAAGAACGACGCGTCCAACGCCCAGCTCGCCTGCGTCACCTCCATCCGCAACCGCGAAAAGTGCAGCTTTGATACCGCCTGGCAAATGGCCAAGGGGGAAAAACCCGAGCTGTTCCGCTGAGCCTATCCACCATCCACAATCCACCATCTACAATCTCCACTAACACAACACCATGATCGCACGTCAACTGCCCGTAATTCCGCTCACCCCCCTCGCCGATCACACCGGCCTGGAGGGCTCCTTCATCCTCGCCACCGGCGGGATTGTCACCTCCGCCACCACCGCCCCCCTGCCGCTTGGCGTCATCCTTGAAGGGTTCACCACCGCGCAGAAAGACTCCGTCGGCCTGCCCAACTTGGGTGCCACCGTCAAGGTCAAGCTCGCGGCCACTCCCGGCACCGTCGTGTTCGGCTCCTATCTGGTGCTCGACGGCACCACGCTCGGCGCCGTCAAGCTCGATCCCGGCTCCGGCGCCCGCGTCCAGGTCGCCCGCGCTCTGGAAGCTGGCACGGCCAACGAACTTATCGAGGCCTACCTAGTAGATCCCGTCATCCTCGCCTAATCCAATCAGCAATCAACAATCAACAATCAGCAACCTAATATATGTCCGCATCCGCCGCAACCATCAGCCGCTATCTGAGCAACTTTGCCAGTGGCCTCTCGCAAGATCGCTCCACCTCGCTCGCGAATTTCATCGCGCCGGTGGTCGCCACCGGACTGGCCCACGGCCAGTTTAAAAAGTACAGCTCGAAGAACGACTTCCAGATCCTCGACACGGCCCGCGCCGTGGGGGGCTCGCGCAAGCGCATCGAGTTCAGCGCCGCCGATCCGTTCTTCAACTGCGTGCCGCAGGGGCTGGAAACCACCATCGACGACTACGAGCGCCAGCTCGCCGGGGAGACGGGCATCGGCATGCTCCAGGAAGCCCGCGTGCGCAACCTGGTCAACGCCGCCATTCTCTCGCACGAGAAAAAGGTGTTCGACATCGTCAAGGCCGCCAAGGCCGCCACCGGCTCCGTCGGCGTGTGGAGCGTGGCGACCAATGACCCGGTCGCGGAACTCGACGCGCAGATTGAGGCCATCGCCACCGCCACCGGCCGCATGCCCAACCGCATCGTCTTCGGTCTGGGTGCCTGGCGCATCTTCCGCAACCACACGCTGGTGATTAAGCGCCAGCCCGGCGCGGATCTCGTAGGCATCACCAATGAGCAGGCGGCCCGCATGACCATCAACCCGCAAATCGAGGTGCGCGTGGGCATCCTCTCCAGCGACACCACCAAGTTCGGCGCGGCCAAAAACGCGGTGAACATCGTCGGCGGCGAAGTGTTCCTGTTCTTCGCATCCGATGCGCCGGACCAAATGGACGCGTCCTTCGCCAAGACCTTTGCCACCAAGCCGGGCATGATCGACGCGGTGCGCGAGTACCGCGAAGAACGCGCCGCCTCCGACGTGTTCTTCGTCGATTGGAGCGAAGACGTCCAGGTGACCGCCGCCGAGTGCGGTGCCCGCATCACCCTGAGCTAAGCTCTCGCCTCCCGAGAGGTCGGACTTGTCTGGCAAGTCTGACTCGTCCGACCTCTTTCCTTCATCCTTCATCCTTCATCCTTCAACCTTTCCACCATGCTCCCCGCCTGGCTTGCCCTCACCGCCACCGACCTGCTGTCATCCATGACCACGCGGGAGCGGGAGGACTTTGGCAAAACCTCGGTGGGCCTGGTCGTGACCGACCGCGTGCTGCCCATCCTCGCCGATCTGGTCGCGGAGATTCGCGGGTACATCGGATCCCATCCCGGCAATTCGCTCAGCGCGGATGCCGCCCTCATTCCCGGTGAGTTCAAGGCCAAGGCCCTGGCCATCGCCCGCTGGCGCGTGCTGGTGACCATTCCCGGCTACCAGCCCGGCGACGCCCGCAAGCTCGAATACGAAAAGGCCGACACGTTCTTCAACAACGTCGCCAAGGGCACCATCTCCCCGCGCCCGGCACCGGACGCCGTGGAGTCCCAAGTCCACCAGGGCCGCCTCGTCGCCTCCCCCCAGATTCGCGCCCGCTCCCGCCGCTATAGCCGCGACCAGCAAGACGGTATCTAATTTAGAGCTTCCCCCCATGGTCTCCTTCACTACTTCCGCCCCGCTTCAGCACGCCGTCGCCCAGATTTCCGGGCGCACGCCGCTGGGCAGTGTGCTGAAGAGCGCGGAGTGGGAACTGGTGCCGGCGGAACTGCGGATGCGGGCGATGTTTTCCGCGCAGGTGCAAAACGAACGCATTCTTGCCGAGGCGCAACAACGCATCCAACAACGCATCAAGCTGGAACGCTCGACCCTCGCCGATGGCACGGAAGGCGCGCTGATGAACCGGGGCCGCTTCATCGAGGAAATGCGCCAGATCCTCAGCGAGGAAGGCTACAAGCGCGGCGAGGCCAAGGCGGGCAGTCTGATGGACCTGAAAAGCACGCGCCGCCTCGGCTTGATCTGGGACATGAACCTGGCCCAGGCCCAAGGCTACGCCCGCTGGAAAACCGACCAGTCCGCCACCGGTCTGGAAATGGAGCCGTGCTACGAACTCATCCGCGTGGCCAGCCGCAAGGAGCCCCGCGATTGGCCAATGGTCTGGCTGGAACACGGCGGCAAATTCCACGGCGCGGCCGGGCCGGATTACCCGCTGGCCATGGGCCGCATGATTGCGCTGAAAACCGATCCAATCTGGCGCTATATTTCGCGCTTCAATTCCCCCTGGCCTCCCTTCGATTGGGATAGCGGCATGGGCCTCACCGGCATCGACCGCGACGAGGCGGAAGACCTCGGCGTCATCGGACCGGATGACGTGCTCTCGCCCCTCCACCGCCCGTTCAACGACGGCTATTCGATGGCGCTCACCGGCATCCCGGATTCCGGCCTGGAACGCCTGCGCTCCCAGTTCGGCGATTCCATCCTCATTGACGGAGACGCCATTTCAATCCATACTCCCACCACCCCCCTAAGCGATGCAATCCAAAGTGCCAGCCCCGAGCCCAGTATCAGCGCACGCGCCCGCGCCATCGCCGACGCGGGAAGAGATCAAATCCTGGGGCTTGGATCCGGCAACGATGCTGCCCCTTGGCCACGCGGCTTTGATACCAGCACCACAACCCCGGAAGTCCTCGCCAGCACCAGCGCCGTCGCGGTCGGTCGGAAGTTGCTTTATCACGAACTCTGGCATGGTTCTGCGGAATCCGCCGACGCCTTCTCCGGCCTGATCCGCTCGTTCCTGCCCGATGAGGTGGCAGTGATGGTGCAAGACAACCACATCCACGCCTGGCGGCCGGATCTGCTCACCCTCACGCCGGAGGCTATCCAGGCGCTCAGCGTGGCCAACGAAAACGGCGTGCTGCTTGGCTACGGCCAAAACATGGGAGTAAGCCCCTACGTTACGGTCATTATAAAGGATGCCGAGGGCCATGTTATCGGCGGCTTCCAGGCCCCGGCCGCCACCGCCAAGGTCTATGCCGCGTCCCGCGCCAAGGATTTTTCCGACGCCATGGGCCAACCCGTGCGCGTGCTCATCAATGGCAAGGAGGTGGCACTGTGATTTCCGTCTCCGTCACCTCCAACACCTCCGAAACCCTCGCCTTCCTCGTCGAGGTCAAGGGCTCGCTGGTCAACCGCAGCGCACTCAATGAGGCTCTCGGCAAGCGCCTTGCACTGGAGTTGCAAACCTACTTCCGCTCCCGCAGTTCCGAACCGAACAAGATGGCCGCGCCCTCGCTGGGTTTCTGGAACAAGGTGGCTGCCGACACCCAGCTCAACGAGGTGAGCGATACCGGGGCCACGGTGGCCATTGCCAGCCCGGAGTTCCGCCCGCGCCTCTTCGGGGCGGTCATCAAGCCCACCGGCGGGCGCAAGTTCCTGACCATCCCGCTGGTGGCGGCAGCCTACGGCAAGCGGGCGCAGGAGTACGAGCTCGCCAGCGGCCACAAGTTGTTCCGCCTCGGCAACAGCCGCGTGCTGGCCGAGCGGGTTGACAGCGGCGGCACCGAGGCCGGCGGCCAGGTGACCCTGCGCCGCAGCCGCTCCAACATCGTCGGCCAGGGCTATCAGAAAATCAACATCCGGGAAAAGTCGCAGATTCGCGCGGTGTTCGCGCTGTGCCCGAGTGTAACCATCCCCAAAGACCCGCGCGCCCTGCCCGCCTCCGATTTCCTCCTCACCGCCCTCAGCGATACCGCCGACCAGTGGGCCGCCCGCCAAAACCGAAAGGCCCCCGCCGCATGAGCAAGCTCTACGACCTGCGCGCCGAGCTGGCCGCCTCCATCATCGCCGCCAATATCGGCTTCACGGCGGAAAACATCATCCTCAAGCGCCAGACGGACTTGTGGAATGACGTGGCCACCGTGCTGGCCGTCGATGCGCTCGGCCTGGTGCTGCACATCGGCATCGCCGAGGGCGCGGCCTCCGAACCCGACAGCCTGGAACTGGACCTCACGATCCCGCTCACCATCTTGTGCCTGCCCCAGGTGGCGGCGGACGCCACGCCGGAGGAAGACGTCTGGCAGGCGCTGGTCCAACACGTCCACGACCTGCGCCTGTCCGCCACCGAGCCCTACGCCTGGCGCTTCCGCTTCAAATCGTTTTCAGACATCGAAATCCAGGCCGACCACGGCACCGGCTACCTCGGGCGGCAAAGCGTCTTCACCAAACATCTATCTCTATGAAGATACAAGACGGCAAGACGCAAGACCCAAGACAAGAGAAGAGCGCAAGCGCCTTTTCCTCTGCTCTTGTCTTGCGTCTTGCGTCTTGAAGTCTTGCGTCTCCATCTCCCCAACCCCCAATAACAAAACAACATGTCCGCATTAACACTAGTCCGCCGCGAGCTAAAAAACGCCCGCCTTTATTTCGTCCCCGCCGGGGGTACCGTTGACTCCATCGTGGTGGCCAACGCCCTGTGGCCGGATAACAACCCGACCACCAACTACACCGACTGCGAGTTCGTCAACATCGAGGACGTCAAAGAATCGTCCACGGTGAAAAAAGAGACGTTCACGGTGCCGGACGTGGCGGGCGGCTACCGCGACGAGGATGAGGAAATGGTCACGCAGCGGATGTGGAAGGCCACCACCCACACGACCAACGCGCTGCTCAAGCAGCTCCAAAACGGCCTGGCCACCCTCCCGGTGGTGGGCACCGCGCA
>QQNC01000096.1 GCA_003402695.1 Verrucomicrobiota bacterium
GGCGCCGCTGCCGCTGCGGCACCATCACCTGAAATCGTTCCAGCTGCCGCGCCGCGGGGATCCCTACACGGGACGGGTGCCGCTGATGTTCAACGTGGATATGACCTGTTCGCGCTGCCGGCCGGCGACGGCGATGGCTGCGGGTTATGATTTCTACCGCAATGGGCAGAGCGACGACATCATCTTCGTGTGGGGCGGCGGGGGCTGGCTGGAAACGAACTTCGGGCGGCTGCGTTACCGGCAGGACGACTACATCGTCATCCCGCGCGGCACGATTTACCGGCTGGTGCCGGACGATATCGCGAAAGAGGACTACCTGATCCTCGAGTCGGCGCACCCGGTGCGAATCCCGGCGCGCTACCTGCACCCCGAGGGCCAGATCCGGATGGGTGCGCCGTACAGCGAACGTGATTTCCACGGGCCGACCGAACTTGGGCCGACCGAGCAAGAAGGGGATTTTGCCATCCTGCTCAAGGATCGCGCGCGGCTGACGAAGGTGGTGATGGCGAGCCACCCGTTCGACGTCGTGGGCTGGGACGGCTACCTTTATCCGTTCACCTTCAACGCGAATGATTTTGAGCCTCTCACCGGCACGGTGCACCTGCCGCCGCCGATTCACCAGACGTTCGAGATCCGCGGCTATGTGGTGTGCACCTTTGCGCCGCGCTGGCTGGACCACCACCCGGAGGCGGTGAAGGTGCCATGGGCGCATGACAACACGGAGGCCGACGAGGTGCTGTTTTACGTGCGCGGACAGTTTGGCTCGCGGAAGGGCGTGGAGCCGGGGTCGTTCACACTGCACCCGCAGGGCATCCCGCACGGGCCGCACCCGGGCACGACGCTCAAGAGCTTTGATGCCCAACGCACGGAGGAACTCGCGGTGATGTTCGACACGCAGTATCCGTTGCAACTGACGCCGGAGGCGCTGGCGATGGACGACCCGGACTACCCGCTGAGCTGGCTGGGCTGACTCAGTTTGTCATCCTGAACGAAGTGAAAGATCCAGCAGGATTACGCCGAAGCCCGCGGCAAACTCGCACCGGATTCTTCGCTGCGCGCAGCATGACAATCAGAGGAACCAGAGGGCTTTGCTCTTTCCGGATTTCCTGGCTTACCTCTCTTTCATGCGGGTGAACCCGAGCGGCTGTCGGGCGTAAAGCCCGACCTGCATCAAACCACTGACCTCTTCTCCCTATGCGACTTGATTTTTCCGCCCTTCCTGCGCGCGAGGCCTACCAATGGATGGTCACCACCATCATGCCGCGGCCCATCGCCTGGGCCTCGACGATTTCCGCGGAGGGCAAGACCAACCTGGCGCCCTTCAGCTTTTTCCAGGGGGTGTGCGCGAATCCGCCGACGCTGATGTTCTGCCCGGTCAACAACCGGCAGGGCGGGAAGAAGGACACCGTGCGCAACATCGAGGCCGTGCCGGAGTTCGTCATCAACCTGGTGTCGCACCGCCTCGCGGAGCAGATGAACGCCTGCGCGGCGCTGCTGCCGTACGGCGAGAGCGAGTTTGAAAAATTTGGCATCGTGTCCGCGCCGTCCGATCTCGTCCGCCCGCCGCGGGTGGCGGCGGCGCCGGTGGCGTTCGAGTGCCGGCTCGACCGGATCGTGAACATTGGCGAGGGGCCGCTGGCGGCGCACGTGATCTTCGGCCGCATCCTCGCCGCGCATATCTCTGACGACGTGCTCGGTGCCGATGGCCGGCCTGACACACACAAGCTCGACCTTGTCGGCCGGCTGGGTGGAGATGATTACACCACGACGCGGGACACGTTTTCGCTCGAGCGACCGGATTAAGCCTTTGTCATTCTGAGCGAAGCGAAGAATCCAATTGGACATCGCCGGCAGAGTCTCACTGGATTCTTCGCTTCGCTCAGAATGACAGAAAAAATTACCCCCATGCCTACCTCTGAGATTGTCATCCTCGCTGCCACGCGCACCCCGCTGGGCTCGTTCCAAGGCGCCCTCGCCGGCGTGCCCGCGTCCCGGCTGGGGGCGTCCGCGATCAAGGGTGCGCTCGCGCAGGCCGGCGTCGCGCTGGCGGAAGTGAGCGACGTCTTGCTGGGCAACGTGCTCCAAGCCGGACAGGGCCAGGCCCCGGCGCGGCAGGCGGCGTTGGCGGCGGGGCTCCCGCACTCGGCGCGCGCGGTGACGATTCACAAGGTCTGCGGCTCCGGCCTGCAGGCCATCATGCAGGGCGCCCACGCCCTCGCGCTGGATGCGGCTACGCTGGTGGTTGCGGGCGGCATGGAGAACATGAGCGCCGCGCCCTACCTGCTGCCGAAGGCGCGCGACGGTTACCGGCTCGGTAATCAGCAGGTTATTGACTCACTTATCCTGGATGGGCTCTGGGACCCGTATAACAACCTCCACATGGGCAACTGCGCGGAGAAATGCGCGGCAAAGTACAGCTTCACCCGCGAGCAGCAGGACGCCTATGCCATCGCCTCGTTCCAACGGGCCAACGCCGCACAGAAGGACGGGCGTTTCGCGGCGGAAATCACCCCGGTTGAAATCACCGACGCGAAGGGTGGCGTCACCCAGGTCGCGCAGGACGAGGGCCCGGCGAAGGTGAAATACGACAAGGTGCCCACGCTGAAGCCCGTCTTCGATAAAGCCGGCACGATTACCCCGGCCAACGCGTCCACGATCAATGACGGCGCGGCGGCGCTGGTACTGGCGACGGCGGACACGGCCAAGGCGAAGAAGCTCAAGCCCCTCGCGCGGATCGTGGCCTTTGGCGGCCACGCCCAGGACCCGCTCTGGTTCACGACGGCACCCGTGGTCGCCACCCAAACCGCGCTCACCCGCGCCGGCTGGAAGGTCAGCGACGTCGATCTTTGGGAGGTGAACGAGGCCTTTGCCGTGGTGCCGATGGCGTTCATGCAGGAGCTCGGCGTCCCCCATGAGAAAATCAACGTGCGCGGCGGGGCGATTTCACTGGGCCATCCCATTGGCGCGAGCGGGGCGCGGATCGTGGTCACTTTGCTGGCGGCGCTGAAGGAGCGCGGACTCAAGCGCGGCGTCGCCGCGATCTGCATCGGTGGCGGCGAGGGCCTGGCGGTGTGCGTGGAGCTGGCTTAACCACGAAGCATCCGAAGTTCACGAAGACGGAAATCGGCTCGTGCTTTGTGCCCTTGGCGGTCTTCGTGTTAAATTAATATGTCCCCTTTCATCTGGCGCCCTGAGGACCACGCTTGGACCCGCGACTCGCATGTGGCGCGGTTCATGAAACAGCATGGTCACGCGACCCTGGACGAGCTGCACGCGGCCTCGGTGCGCGACACGGCTTGGTTCTGGGACGCGGCGATGAAGGATTGCGGCGTCGAGTGGACACGGCCCTACGCCACAGTGAAGGACGAGTCGCGCGGGTTTCCGTGGACGCGCTGGTTTTCGAACGGACAGGTCAATGTCGCGCACAACTGCGTGGACCGCCACGTGCGCGACGGCCACGGCGGAGAGACAGCGCTGTTTTATGAATCCGATTCCGGCCGGGCGGAGGAGTCGCGACGGGTCACGTTTGCCGCGCTCTCCGGGCTGGTGAACCGCTGTGCGGGTGCGCTGCGGGCGGCGGGCGTGAAGGCCGGCGACAGCGTCGGGCTCTACGCGCCGATGCAGGTGCCGACGGTGGTGGTGCTGTTTGCGACGATGAAGCTCGGCGCCCGGTTCGTCCCGATTTTCTGCGGCTACGGCGAGGACGCACTGCGCGAGCGGCTGGCGTCGTGCGAAGCAAAGCTGCTGTTCGCCTGCGGCACGCTCACGCGCCGGGGCAAGGCCACGGATACCGCGACGATCGCGCGCGCAGCGGCCGCCAAGGTGCCGTCGCTCACGCGCACCGTGTGGGTGGATACG
Source organism: Verrucomicrobiota bacterium (assembly GCA_003402695.1). Lineage (GTDB taxonomy): Bacteria > Verrucomicrobiota > Verrucomicrobiia > Opitutales > Opitutaceae > Opi-474. The sequence goes on from QQNC01000096.1 coordinate 3,859, forward strand.
GCGGACTGGGAGGAGTTTCTGGGCACGGGCACGCCGCTGGTGGCCTGCGAACCCACCGCGGCGGAAGATCCATGCCTGATCATCTACACGAGCGGGACGACCGGACGACCGAAGGGTACCGTGCACACGCAGGCGGGGTGCCTCGCGCAGATAGGCAAGGAGCTGCGCTATGCGTTCAACGTGCAGCCGGGCGAGCCATTCTTCTGGGTCACGGACATCGGCTGGATGATGGGTCCGTGGGAAATCATCGGCTGCCTGCTGTATCGCACGCCGATCGTGCTCTTCGACGGCGCGCCGAATTATCCGACCGGTGACCGCATCTGGGAAATCTGCGCGAAGCTCGGCGTCGTCACGCTCGGCTGTTCGCCCACGCTCATCCGGCTGCTCATGCGCGGGACGGACGGACGCGGCCCGGCGGGTTACGACCGGTCAAAATTGCGCGTGCTTGGCTCGACGGGCGAGGTCTGGGACGAGGCGAGCTACCTATGGTATTTCGAAAACGTCGGGCAGAAACGGTGCCCGGTGATCAACATTTCCGGTGGGACGGAGATTGTGGGCTGCCATCTTTCGCCGACGCCGTTGACGCCGCTGAAAGCTTGCTCGGTCGGTGGACCCAGCCTCGGGATGGATGTCGCGACCTATACCGACGAAGGCCAGCCGGCGCCGCGCGGGACGATGGGGCACCTCGTCTGCCGCCAGCCAGCGCCGTCGATGACGAAAAGTTTCCTGCACGACGATGCGCGGTACCTGGAGACGTATTTCCAGAAATTTCCCGGCGTGTGGTATCACGGCGACTGGGCGAAGGTGGATGAGGACGGGCAGTGGTTTCTCTTTGGCCGCACCGACGACACGATGAAGATCGCCGGGAAGCGCGTGGGTCCGGGCGAGGTGGAAGACGCGCTCACGACGCATCCCGCGGTGAGCGAGGCGGCGGTGATCGGCGTGCCGGATGAGCTCAAGGGGACGGCGCTGGTGTGTTTTGTGGTGTTAAAGCCAGGCCAAACCGCGATCGAGAAGGAACTGGTGGCGCAGGTCGCCAAGCAACTCGGCAAGCCGCTCGCGCCGAAGAACGTCTTTGTGATCCCTGCGTTGCCCAAGACGCGCAGCGGGAAGATCGTGCGGGCCGCGATGCTCCGGGTGTTTCTGGGTCAGCCGGCGGGCGACATCACAAGCATTGATAATCCGGGAGCGTTCGAGGCGATTGCGGCGCTGGGCGGGGTTTGACATCGCGGGACGCGGCTGGGTGACTGCCGCGCCGGTCCCCCCGCCCCATGAAAAGCCACGCTGTTGTTTTTACCGCCCGCAACCAGGTCGAGTATCGCGCGATTGAATGTCCGGAGCCGGGGGCGGAGGACGTGGTGGTGGAGGTGCATCACTCGTGGATCAGCAACGGCACCGAGGGATCGTTCCTGCGGGGCGAGCGGCTTTCCGGGGATGTGGCGTGGCAACCGGGCGACCCGGCGCCGTTCCCCATGGTCGCGGGTTACCAGAAGGTGGGCCGCGTGCGTTCGGTGGGTGCCGCGGTGACGCGGTTCGCACCGGGCGACTGGGTGTTTGCCTCGGTAAGCCGGGTCAGCGGGATGTTTGAAAACAAGTATGCCGGCCACGTGTCGCCGTCGGTCTGCGAACAACGATCCCTGATGCCGCTGCCGCCCGGGCTTGATCCCGTGGCTTACTCCGGGCTGGTGCTCACGCAGGTCGGCTACAACTGCGGGTCGCGTTCCCCCGTGCAACCGGGTGAAACCGCGATTGTGATGGGCGACGGCCTGGTGGGCCAGTGGGCTGGGCAGACGCTGGCGAACCGCGGGGCGAAGGTGGTCATGATTGGCCGCCATGCGGACCGGCTGGTGCGGTTTCAGAAATACGGGCAGACGATTTTGGCGGGGCCGGACCACGGCGTGGCGGCGGTGCAGGCGCTGGGCCTCGGGCCGGTGCAGGTTTTGGTGGAGACGGCGGGGAGCCAGCGCGCGCTCTCGGACTGGCTGCCGCAGATGAAACGCAACGGGCACATGGTGATTGCTGGATTTTATCCGCGGGCCGGGGAAACGAACCTGCTGCAGGCGCTCCAGCAGTTCCGCAATCATGAGATCTCCTTCGATCTGGTGTCGGGCTGGACGCAGCCGCGGCTGGACGAGACGATGCGCTGGATCGCGGCAGGCCGGCTGGAGACGCTGGGTTGCATCTCCCACCGCCTGCCGGTGGAGCGGGCCGCGGAGGCGTGGGCGCTGATTGAAACAAAACGCGAGCCGGTGCTCGGCGTTGTGCTGGACTGGCCGGCGTCACGGACCTGAGAAATTTACCAGGCACCCGACCATGAAAACGCTCGTGATTAAAAAACCCGGGGTGGCGTCCTGGGTGGACGCACCGATCCCCAAGCCCGCAGCCGGCGAGGTGCTGGTGAAGGTGCTCGGGGTGACGACGTGTCCGCACTGGGACATGCACATCCTCGGCGGCCAGCCGATGTTCCCGGGCATGAAGCTCACCTACCCGTACACCCCCGGGGCGCCGGGCCATGAGGCGATGGGTGAAGTCGTGGCCGTGGGCCGCGGGGTGAAGGCCCTCAAGGTCGGCATGCGGGTGGCGGCGTGGCAGGATACGGGCGAGGCCCGGCCGGGATTTTATGCGCAGTACAACGCGTTTCCCGAGCGGGCGCTGCTGAAGGTTCCCGCGAACCTGGCGCCCGCGCAGATTGCCTCGCTGGAGCTGGCGATGTGTGTGGAGGTTTCCTTTCAACGGCTCGACCAGCTCGGGGGTGTGACCGGGCGGCGCGTGGGCATCGCCGGGCTCGGGCCGGCGGGCTTGCTGGCCGTGCAAATGGCGCGGGCGCACGGTGCGCGCGAAGTGGTGGGCATTGACATGGTGCCGGAACGCCGGGCACTCGCGCGCCAGCTGGGTGCGGACCGCGTGTGTGCGCCGGATGCGAACGCCTGGAAGGCCGACCGCAAGGGCCCGCGGGCGCTCGACGATGCGATTGACTGTACGGGTCTGCCGCCGGCGATCAGTTTCCTGCTGGACCGCACCCGCCGGTGCGTGACGAACTTCGGCGTGATGCGTGAGCCCGTGGCGTACGAACCGCGCCACATGTGGGGACCGGGCGTGACCCTGATGGGTTACGGCGACCACAACCGGGCCGCGGCGGAAACCGCGCTGCGTTTTATCCGGGCGGGAAAACTGGATCTCACGCCCCTCGTGTCCTGCACGCTGCCGTTCACGCGCTACGTGGAGGGGGTGGAGCGGTTGAAAAACAAAACCGCGATCAAGGTGCTGTTTGATCCCTGGGCGGAGTGAGAAATCCCCGGGCGGGTTGGCCACGAAGAGGCACAAAGATTTCCGTGGTTTCGGCTCTACCCTCCGGCGCGCCTATAGGCGCAATGGAGCCTCCTTCGCCGACCCGACCCCTTTGCGCCTTTTTGTGGCCAACCTTCCGGGTTTGGGCCCGGTGGCGTTTAGCACGAGCCCAGCCCTGCCGCGTCCGCCCACAGCCGTTCGGAACCCTACGCCATCTGGAGTAAATGCCGGGCCCAAGTCCTGCGCACTCTCCGCCAAGCCATGCGCAGTTCAGCGCCCGGGTTCGGCTATCATGGCGTGAGTCCAAACCCGGCCAGGCCCGGCTCCCGCCATGTCCGCCCTTCTCCGCCCCAAACCCTTTCTCGAGCCGCAGTATTGCAAGGGCTGTCTGCGTTGCATCGAGGCCTGCCCGCGCGACTGCATCACGCCGGGCACCGCCCTCAATTCCGCCACCGGCCTTGTGCCGGTCGAGCTGCACCTGGAAAACTGCAACGGCTGTTCGCTCTGCCTGCAGGCCTGTCCCGAGCCCTATGGCCTGCGTCTCGAGACCGACCGGCCGGGTCCCGAGGGTGACTTCGTGCTGGAGGATCCCGCCAAGCTCTTTGGCGAGAAATGCGTATCCAACCACTCCGAGGGGGACCTGCCCGACGACCGTATTTCCCTCCCGGCGTGCGAGCCGATGGTGCTCAAGGGCACCTACGCCGCCGCCATCGGCGCACTGCTTGCCGGCTGCCGCCACGTCTTTGGCTATCCCATTACGCCGAGCACCGAGGGCGCCGAGCTGATGGCCCGGATCCTGCCCAAGCTTAACGGCTCCTTTGTCCAGGCGGTGAGCGAGGTCGCCGCGGTCAACATGATGTACGGCGCGGGTGGCGCAGGGCTGCCCTGCATGACCTTCACCAGCAGCCCCGGCTTCAGCCTGATGCTGGAGGGCATCAGCTATATGATCGGCGCCGAGGTCCCGGGCGTCTTCGTCAACATCATGCGCGGCGGTCCCGGGCTCGGCAACATCGCCCCCGAGCAGGCGGACATCAAGCTGGCCTGCCGCGGACTCGGCCACGGGAACACCCGCGCCATCGTCCTCGCGCCGAGCACGCCGCAGGAGATGCTCGACCTCACGGCCGGGGCGTTTGCGCTGTCCTTCCGTTACCGCAACCCCGTCGTGATCCTCGGTGACGGCTACCTAGGCCAGATGACCGGCACCGTGCGGCTGCCCGCGGTCATGGTGCGGCCCGGCTTGCCGGCCTGGGCGGTCTGGGGCGACCGGGCGCACCGGCATAATCTCATCAGCTCAATCGCCCTCGAGGAGAACGACCTCGAGGCGCACAACGAGCACCTCAACCGCAAGTACGCCGCCATCGCCGCCTGCGAGCAACGCCTGGACTGTCATCTTTGCCGCGATGCTGAAGTGCTGGTCATCGCCTGCAACACCCCCGCCCGCATGGCGAAGGGCGCGGTCCAGGCCGCGCGCGAACGGGGCGTGAAGGCCGGGCTCTTCCGTCCGATCACGTTGTGGCCGTTTCCCATCGACGCTCTCGCGGAACTCATGCCCGGGGTGCGCCGGGTTGTCGTCGTCGAGGCCGGCCCCGGCCAGCTGGAGGACGAACTCCGGCTCGCGCTCAGCCATGCGGGTATCGCGCCGCCGCCCATCACCCACGTGCGGCGCTGCGGCGGCAACCTGCCGCAGCAGTCCGAGATCCTGGCGGGAATTCTGGAAACCAAGGAGGTGAGGTCATGAGCGCGTTCTACGACCATTTCAGCCGCCACAGCCACGGCGAGGGCCTGAAGGCCCACAGCACCCACTACTGTCCCGGCTGCGGCCACGGCGTGGCGCACCGCGACCTGGCCGCCGCGATTGACGAACTCGGCATCCAGGACCGCACCGTGCTCATCAGCCCCGTCGGCTGCGCGGTGTTTGCCCATTACTACTTTGATGTCGGCAACTCGCAGGCTGCGCACGGGCGGGCCCCTGCGGTCGCGCTCGGCCACAAACTCGCGCATCCCGAGGCCATCGTCATCAGCTACCAGGGGGACGGCGACCTCGCGTCCATCGGCCTCGCCGAAACCATCTCCATCGCGCAGATGGGCCTGCCCCTGACGGTTATTTTCATCAATAATGCCGTTTATGGGATGACCGGCGGCCAGCTCGCGCCTACGTCGCTGATGGGACAACGGACCACCACGAGTCCCACGGGCCGCACCGCCGCGATGGGACAGCCCCTGCGGATGGCCGAGCTTATTGCCCAGCTCGACGGCCCGATCTACGTCGAGCGCGTCGCGCTGTTCAGCGCCCGCGAACGCGTCAAGGCCCGCAAGGCGATCAAGCAGGCGATCACCCATCAGATCGAGGGCCGGGGATATTCCTTTGTCGAAATCATCGCGGAGTGCCCCACGCACCTGAAGATGACGCCGCAGGAGGCTGAGCAATGGGTAAAGACCGCGATGGAGCCGGTGTATCCGCTGGGCGTGAAGAA
>QQNC01000097.1 GCA_003402695.1 Verrucomicrobiota bacterium
GCGCGCACCGCTTCCTCCGTCGGCGCCACCAGGGCCCGCGCATCGAGCGGCGCGAGCACGAGGCCGCTCACCCGGCGGCCGGTGAAATTTTCCACCACCTGCACCTGCTGCTCGCGGTCGTCCTCGCGCAGGGGGCCCTTCCAGATCACGTTGACCGTGACGCCCTCCGACTTGAGCTCGCCCGCGGCGGCGAGGGCGCCGGCATGGATGGATTTCCAAAATTCGTGCGTCGTCCCCTTGGGAATGACCGCGACTTCATAAGTCTGCGCCGAAAGGGCGGCAGCGAAAACAAGCGCTCCGAGGAGCGCGGTGAGCCTGTTCATGGGGTAATGGGGGTTGGGGTAACGAAAGCGGACCAAAGCTAGGCCTTCAGCTCGACCACGACCTGCACCTCGGTCGTCGAGCCTTTGGGCAGGCCGTTGACGGCCACGGCGGCGCGGGCGTGTTTGCCGGCTTCGCCGAAGACCTTGAGAAACAGATCGCTGGCGCCGTTGATCACGGCCGGGCTGTCGGCAAAACCGTCCACGGCGTTAACGAAGCCGCTTACGAATACGATGCGGGCCACTTGGTCCAGCGAACCAACGGCGGCCTTGATGTTGGCGAGCGTGTTGAGCGCGCAGATTTCCGCCGACTTGTTGGCGGTCTGCACCGTCTGCTCCTTGCCCACCTGGCCGGTGTGCGTCATCTGCCCGGCGACCATGCAGATCGTGCCGGAGCAATACAGCAAGTTGCCCGTGCGCACGGTGGGCACGTAGCTGCCGGCGGCCGCCGGCGGATTGGGGAGCGTGAGGCCGAGGGCGGCGAGGTTGGCTTCGGGATTCATGGGATTAGGGTTGGGAGGAATTCCGGTCGTGACAAAGATTATCAGCGCGCCGCGGTGGGCAGGAACGCGCGGGACGCCACGCTCGCGGCGGTCACCGGCACCTCGAGGATCTTGAATTCCGTCAGCACGTCGATCTGCTGCTGGATGCGCTTGAGCGAGATGCGCCCGATGTGCTCACCCTGCGCCGCGTCGCCAGTCACCAGCGCATGCGCGATGAGCGCCTGCCGCGAAAACTCCAGCTGGCCCGCCGTCATCTGGTGGTTGCGCCTTAGGATCAGGGCGTGGGCTTCGGCCGGGTCACCTTCAAGATAATCACGCCAGCCGCGGATCGATGCCGCCACAAAGGCCTTGACCAGCTCGGGATTGGTCCGGATCAGCGCCCGGCGGCAGATGAGGGTGTGGTACGGGTCGTAACCCGAGTCCGACAGCGGGATCGCGCGCACCTTGGCGCCATGCTGCTCCGCGAAGTACGGTTCGCTCGTCAGCATGCACTGCTGGATGGCCGTGGAATCACCGAGGAAGGCCGCCAGGCCGTAGGTCAGGGGCCGCAGGTCGAACTTCACGCGATACTTCTGCTTCACGTAAGGAATCCAGGACATGCTCGGCGGCGCGATTACGCTGCGGCCCTCCAAGTCCGCGAGCGTCTTGACCGGGCTCGCCGCGTGCACGAGCAGCGCCTCGGGGTCGTGCTGCAGCACGGCCGCCACGATCACCAGCGGCAGTCCGCGACTGGCGGACACAATCACGTCGTCGCTGCGATACATCCCGAAATCCGCCATGCCCTTTGCCACGCTCAACTTGATCGCCGTGCCCGGGCCACCCGGCAGGATCTCCACGTCGAGTCCCGCCTCGCGGTAATAACCCTTCACCAGCGCCTGGTAAAATCCGCCATGTTCCGCCTGCGGAAACCAGTCGCTCTGGAAAACCACCGGGCGGAGGGCCACCGTCGGCTTGACCTCGGTCGCCTGGCGCGCACAGCCGCCCGCCAGGGCAGTTACCACCATCATCCAAGCAGCACTTCCGAGAAAACGCATCCGGTCATTGGACGCCGCGGACCGCTCAGGGCGAGCCCCAAGTGCGCGGAGTTGCAACCGGCCCGCCGAACGGTGAATTTTCGCTCATGACGATTAGCGACTGGCAGCAGCTCTCCCCGGCCATCGCCGCCCATGAGTTGCACCAGCGGGTGCGCACGCGGCTGACTGCGGGCCAGCAGCGGGCCGTTCTCACCGCGCTCGGCGATGAAGCCGGGCTGGCGGAACATTTTTCCACTGCCCTGAGGGGCACTCCGCTCTCCGGCGTGCCGTATTTCCTCAAGGATCTCTTTCCCGTGGCCCGCCAGCCGATGCTCGCTGGTTCCACCTTCCTGCCTGAGGTCCGACCCACCGCCCCGCAGGACGCCGCCATCGTCCAAAAACTCTCCGCGAGCGGCGCCGTCCTCGCCGGCCGCACCCACCTGCAGGAATTCGCCTACGGTATCACAGGCGAGAACCCGCACTACGGCGATTGCGCGCATCCCCGGTTTCCCGACCGCCTGACGGGCGGTTCCAGCAGTGGATCAGCGGCCGTCGTCGCCGCCGGCATTGTGCCCCTGGCCATCGGGACCGACACGGGCGGTTCGGTCCGCCTCCCCGCGGCTTTTTGCGGGCTGTTTGGCTTTCGCCTGGCTCCGCGCGATCTGTTCATCGCCGACGCGTTTCCCCTCGCGCCCAGTTATGACACCGCGGGTTGGTTCACCGCCACCGCCGGGGACATGGCCACGACGATGGAATGTCTGGTCGGATTCACCCCGACCCTGCGCGAACCGCATGGCTGTTATGTCGAACTACCCGGCCTCGACGCCGAGGTCGCCCTCGCCTGCGGTCAGGCGGCCGCCCGCTTCGCTTCACGCGAGACTGAAACATCCGCCGCCATGCGGGCGGCCTTGGGCAACAGCGTAGAAACCTACAATACCGTGGTCGCGGATGAGGCGTGGGCCATTCACCGCCCGTGGGCCGAACGCTTTCGGGACCGCTACGATCCCGCGGTCTGGCAGCGGCTCAACCGGGTGCACGCGACCACGGAAAAACAGCGCGAGGACGCGCGCCGCTCGACCGAGGCCATCCAGCGAATGTGGCGCGACGCTTTCCGCGCCTATGATTTTATCGTCCTGCCCGCCTCGCCGTTCGCGGCGCTGACGAAGGCCGATTGCACGCCCGAGAACCGTCTGCGCATCCTCAGCCTCACCGCACCGGCCAGCATCGGGGGCTATCCCGTGTTGACCCTCCCGGTCGCGCTCCCGTCGGGATTAACCACCGGCCTCCAGGTGGTCGTGAACCGGGCCGACAGCCCGGTCATCGGCTGGGTGCTGAATCAGTTTTCCGGGCGCTAGGCCGCACCTGCTAGCGGGCCAACGGCGTCGCGGCACCCGTCGCGGCGCCCACCACCAGGATTGGAATCACCGTATTATGCCGCACCTTGTCGATCGTGCTGCCGAGGAAGAAATCCCCGAGCAATTTGTGGCCGTGGGAAGCCATCGCGATGAGGTTGCAGTTCCGCGCGGCCGCCGTCTTCACGATCTCGGTGGGCGGATTGCCCAGCACGAGTTCCACGCCTACGCTCAGACCGGTACCGCGCAACCGCGCAGCCACCCCCTCGAGATAGGCGCGGTCCTCCTTCATCTCGGTGGATTCGGCCAGCTTAAGCTGGTCAAAATTGCGCGCCGCCCAGCCGTCCGCCACATGCACGAGCAGCAGCTCCGAGCCAAGCCGGCGCGCGAGGTCCGCGATGTGCGGCAGCAGCGTCTCATCCGCGCGGGTGTTCTCGAGGGCAACGAGGATTTTCTGGTACATCAGGGAAAGTGGACGGGCTCAGGCGGAGGGGTGGAGCCCAAGCAGGCCGTAGAACCACTGGGTCCACGGCGCAGGCAGCAGGATGTCGAACAGCAGCTTCACGTTGAGCGCAATAATAACAAGGGTGATGCTCCAGCCGAGCAGTTTGATCCACCACGGATTCACAAACTCACCCATCTTGGCCCGGTCGCTGGTGAAGCGCATAAGCGGCCAGCAGGCGAAGCCGAGTTGCATGCTCAGGCACACTTGGCTCGCGACCAGCAGCTGCGTGCTCTTGCTCTCACCAAAGAGTCCGATCACCAGCACCGCCGGCACAATGGCGATGGCCCGCGTGATGAGCCGCCGCAGCCACGGCCGCAGCCGGATGTTGAGGAATCCCTCCATCACAATCTGTCCCGCCAAGGTGCCGGTCAGGGTGGAATTCTGACCGGACGCAAGCAGCGCGAGGGCAAACAGCGTGCTCGCAAACGTCACGCCCAGCACTCCGTCCAGCAGGTGGTAGGCCTCCTGAATCTCGCCGACCTGCTGGTGGCCGTTCCCGTGAAAGGCCGCCCCGGCAAGGATCAGGATGGCGGCGTTGATGAAGAGCGCGAACATTAGCGCAAAGGTGGAATCAATCGTACCGAACTTGATCGCCTCGGCCTTGCCGGCGGAGTTTTGCACGAACTTCCGCGTCTGGATGATTGACGAATGCAGGTACAGGTTGTGCGGCATCACCGTCGCCCCGAGGATGCCGATCGCGACGTAGAGCATCTCGGAATTCTTCAGGATTTCGAGCCGGGGGATGAAGCCGGCGAAGACCCCGCCCAGGTCGGGCTTCGCCACCATGAGTTCCACGGCAAAGCACCCGCCGATGGTCAGGATCAACGTGATGACCAGCGCCTCGATGTACCGGAAGCCGCGGTGCTGGAGCAGCAGCACGATCATCACGTCAAACGCCGTGATGACACAGCCCCAGACCAGCGGAATCCCGAACAGCAGCTGCAAGCCGATCGCCGAACCCACCACCTCCGCCAGGTCGCAGGCCGAGATGGCCAGCTCGCAGAGGATCCAGAGAAAGTAAACGGTCGGCCGCGAGTAGTGGTCCCGGCAGGCCTGCGCCAGGTCCCGGCCCGTGGCCACGCCCAGCTTGATGCACAGGTGCTGCAGCAGGATCGCCATCAGGTTGGAGATCATGATGACGGACAGCAGCGTGTAGCCGAACTTCGCCCCACCCGCCAGGTCCGTGGCCCAGTTGCCCGGGTCCATGTAGCCGACCGCCACCAGAAACCCCGGGCCCGAGAACGCCAGCACCTTGCGCCAGAACGAGGCCCCGGCCGGCACGGCGATGGTGCGGTGCACCTCCGGCAGACTTTCGCTTCCCCGCGCCTGGGCCCAGCCGGACTCGGCCGGCGCGGGGGCAGGAGGTGAAGTCGGCTCGTCCATGATGCGGCGGGAGCTTACGGCCCACCATTTTGAGTAGTCAAAATAATTTCTTGTTCTACTCAAATATCCTGCTTCCCTGAGGCGCATGCCCAGCGTCACGGTGGAGAACTACCTCAAGCACCTTCTGCTGCTCGCAGAGGAGACCGCCGGGCTCGTCCCGATGGGCGCGCTCTCCACGGCCCTGGCCGTTGTGCCCGGCACCGTCACCACCATGGTCAAATCCCTCGCCGCCGCCGGCCTCGTCGTCCACCGGCCGCGGCAGGGCGTGAAGCTCACCGCCGCCGGCCGCCGGCTCGCCCTCGGCGTTCTGCGCAAGCACCGGCTGGTGGAGACCTTTCTCGTCCAGGTCCTCAAGATGCACTGGAGTGCGGTCAACGCCGAGGCCGAGCAGCTCGAGCATGCCATCTCCGACACCGTGCTCGACCGGCTCGACGCCCTGCTCGGCCATCCCGCGACCGATCCCCACGGCGACCCGATCCCGAGCCGGCACGGGAAGCTCCGCTCGCAGGTCTACGCGACGCTGGCGACCTGCCCCCTCGCCCGCCCCGTGCGCCTGGTGCGGATCACCGAACAGTCCGCGGAATTCCTCCAGTTTGCCGAGCAGCACGGGCTGCTGCCAGGCGCGTCCGTGCGGGTCACCGACCGCAACCTCGCCGCCGGCCTGGTCACCGTACAGCGACCCCGCGGCCAGCCAGTCGCCCTGAGTCTCGCCGCCGCCGGCCGGATCCTCATCGAACCGGCGCGCTGATTGGTCGCCCGCCACTTCCGCCTTGCCGCGCGGGCCGCGCCGTAAGCACACTGCGCGCCGATGTCGAAATCGTTTGCGCGCGCCGTTTTCATCCTCACCGCCGCCTTTTTCGCGGTGTTTTTTCTGTGGCCGATCGCGCAGATCCTGAAGGGCGGATTCGTCAATGCCGACGGGAAGTTCACCCTGGCCTACCTCACCACCCTGCTCGCCGATCCCGCGTATCTTGCCGGCCTGCGCAACTCTTTCCTACTTGCGTGCTGCACCACCACGCTCGCGCTTCTTATCGCCCTGCCGCTGGCCTTCATCAGCGACCGTTTCATCTACCCGGGCAAGGGCCTGCTCGGGTCGCTGGTGCTGATCCCGATGATCCTGCCGCCGTTTGTCGGCGCCATCGGCATCAAGCAGATCTTCGGGCAGTACGGCGCGCTCAACGCCCTCATCATCCAGCTCGGACTCCGCCCGCACGGCTGGACCTTCGACTGGTTCGCCGCGAACCAGTTCTGGGGCATCGTTGTCGTCGAGGCGCTGTCCCTCTACCCGATCATCTACCTCAACGCCGTCGCCGCGCTCGCCAACGTTGATCCCGCGATGGAGGAGGCCGCGCAAAACCTCGGCTGCACCGGCTTCCGGCGCTTCTGGAAAATCACCCTGCCGCTCATCCATCCCGGCCTGTTCGCCGGCGGCACCATCGTCTTCATCTGGTCGTTCACGGAACTCGGCACGCCCCTCATCTTCGACTACGCCCGGGTGACCAGCGTGCAGATTTACTACGGGCTGCGGGACATCGGCGGGAACCCGTTCCCCTACGCGCTCGTCGCCATCATGCTCGCGAGCTCGATCGCCATCTATGCCGTCGGCCGTGGGCTGTTCGGCCGGGGCGGCCACGCAATGATGGCCAAGTCCACCAGTTCCGGCGGCCCGCGCGCCTTGTCCCGCGGCGCGGCCCTCGCGTGCACCGCCGCGTTTGCCGGCGTGATCCTCGTCGCCGTGCTGCCCCACCTCGGCGTCATCCTCGTCGCCTTCTCCCGCGAGTGGTACGGCACCGTGTTCCCCCACGCCTACACCCTGGACAACTTCCGCCTCGCGCTCGGCCACGACCTGACGGTCCCGGCCATCGCCAACAGCCTGAAATTTTCCAGCATTTCCGCGTTCATCGATGTCATCCTCGGCATCGCCATCGCCTATGTCGTCGTCCGCTCCAAGCTCGCGGGGCGCCAGATCCTGGACTTTCTGTCCATGCTGCCGCTCGCGGTGCCGGGGCTGGTGCTCGCCTTCGGCTATCTCGCCATGGCGCAGGAGGGCCGGTTCTTCTCCTTTCTCAACCCCGTGCGCGACCCGACGATCCTCCTCATCATCGCGTACTCCGTCCGCCGCCTGCCTTATGTCGTGCGTTCCGCCGCCGCGGGTTTCCAGCAAACCAGCGAGACGCTCGAGGAGGCCGCGCAAAGCCTCGGCTGCCCGCCGCTCAAGGCCACGATCCGCATCACCCTGCCGCTCATCATGGCCAACCTCATCGCCGGCGGCCTGCTCGCCTTCGCCTTCGCGATGCTGGAGGTCAGCGACTCGCTCGTCCTCGCGCAGAAGGCACGTTTCTACCCGATCACCAAGGCTATCATGGAACTCTTCCAGCTGCTCGGAGACGGCAAGTTCATCGCCAGCGCCCTCGGGGTCTGGGCCATGGTTTTCCTGGGCGTGACCATCGCCGGCCTGGCCCTCCTGCTCGGCAAAAAACTCGGGGCGTTGTTTCGGGTTTAGGCGCCGCCCCCTTCGCTCCGATTTATGTGCTGCGTCCCGCCGCCGTCAGCCCCCCGCTGATCAGCAGCACGCCGAGCCCGAGCGCGGCGGAGAAGAGAAAATAATTACCCCCGGTGTGCAGCCCCAGCGCCGTGATCAGCACCGGGGAAAAACCCGCGAGAATGCGTCCCAGATTGTACGCCGCGCCGGAAAGCATCGTGCGATAGCTGGCGAAGACCTCGTTGAAATACGCGCCCATCAGGCCAAACGGAATGCCATTGAGCACCGGCAGCGTCAGCGCAAAGGCCAGCTTGCGTCCTTCCCAGTTACTGCCCCACGCGAACAGCGAAAGCCCGATCAGCGCCACCGCATAACCCGCCAGGGCGCGGCGCACCCCGCCCCGCCGCACGACCCACACTCCCAGCAACATCCCCGGCACCAGGTTGACCCAGAAGAGCACGATGAAGAGCGGCGTCTGCGGCAGCTCCTTCACAAAGAAAACATTCACGAGCCCGCTCGCAATCGTCAGGCTGGCGAGCGCGAAGCACCGCAAAAACACCGGCCCGTTGGCCCTGATCGCCACGCCCAGTGGAATGACCGCGGCTTCCCCTTGCTCCCGGCTCCCGGCTCCCTCCTGCCCGCGGCCGCCCGCCGCCCTGCCGGCCAGCATCCGCCATCGCGTCGCCGACAGCACCGCCACCGGCACAAGCGAGGCCGCGAACAACCAGCGCCAACCCCACATGGGCAGCAAATAGCGGTTCGCCAACGCCGCGAGCAGTCCTCCCATGATGGCCAGTTGCAGCAGGGCGGCGAAGCGATAGCTGCGCTCGCGCCCGACCTGCTCGTTTAAAAACGTGTGGCTGATGCCCCATTCCGCACCGAGAGCCAACGACGCAATCAGCCGGAAGCCGAGCAGACTGGGGTAATTCCACGCCAGGCTCAGCCCCGCCACGCCCACCAGATAAACGCCGAACACCGCCAACATGATCCGCCCGCGGCCCAGGCGGTCGGCGAGATAACCAAACCCCAGCGCGCCCAGTCCAACGCCCGCGAGTCCGGTGAATTGCAGTGCACTGCTCCCCACCGCACTCAGCCCGAACTGCGCCGCCAGCACCTTCTCGAGGTAGATGAACAGGAAGAGATCGTAATAGTCGAAAAACAGCCCGATGAACGCCGTCCAGTAAATGCGTGCGGCCGGAAGTTTTGGACTGACCATCGGCCGAGTTGAACTTTCGTGCCGCACCGCCTCAATCGCAAAAGCTCATCCACCCGGCTCCAGCCCGCCGGCTGGATCACCCTTCAGGCCGGAAACCTGATCGACGAAGCCAAGGCTCGCCTAGTCGCTCCCTGCTCCTGTCCGGGATCCGCCCTGCCCCGCGCGTGATCCGCGGGAGGGACATGCCGGCGGAACCAGGGAACGAACGACTCGCGTAACTGCTGGAGAACCAAGCCCTTCTCACGGCTAGCCTGAAACAGCTGACGTTCGGAATTAGATGGTAATTTTCCGACTTCTCATGAGGTAAATACCTGATTGTGTTGCGGCTTCTTCCACGCCCCATGCCCGCTCATCTGAACCTGCGCCGGACCGGTCTCCTCGGACTGACCCTGGTTTTTCTGACCGCGTTTTCCGGACTGGAGCTGCGAGGCCAGACTATCCTCTCGGGGACCTACAGCGGCGGTCCCGGCAGCATCACCGGGGATGTGAGCATCAACCCGAGCACGTCGGCGACCTTCACCAGCGGCACCACGTTCACCGGGGCCAATGCCACCCTCGGCAACTATTCCACGCTCAACTGGAATCAGAACGGCACACTCGCCAGCAAGACCATTACCGCCGGTGCCGCCGGTGGCTACGCCTACATCACGGTGGGCACCGGCAACAGCCTGACCTTCGACAGCGCCACGACCGTGAACGGCAACATCTACTTTTACAGCTACAACACGGGGGCCGCGATCATCAACCTGGGCACCATCAACCAGAATGCCGGCTCCGGCGCCCTCTTTGCGCCGACGCTCTCCAACTCCGGCAGCATAACC
>QQNC01000098.1 GCA_003402695.1 Verrucomicrobiota bacterium
CTGATCCGCGATCTCGGCGGATTGCACCCGTTCATGGGTTGGGACGGGCCGATTTTGACGGATAGCGGCGGCTTCCAGGTCTTCTCGCTGGCGAAGCTGCGCGACGTCCGGGAGGACGGCGTGGCGTTCCAGTCTCATCTCGACGGGGCGAAACTCTTTCTCGGGCCGAAGGAGGTCATGGGCATCCAGCAGAACCTCGGCAGCGACATTGCGATGGTTTTGGATGAATGCCCGCCCTGGCCGTGCGAGCGCGACGCGTGTGCCCAGGCCGTGGCCCGCAGTTACCGCTGGGCGCAACAGTGCAAGCAGATCGCCACCGACAGCGGGTTCCTGGCCGCGGGTCACCACGTGTTTGCCATCGTGCAAGGTTCGACCTTCGACGACCTCCGGCGCGAGGCGGCGGAGTCGCTGGCGGCGCTGGATTTTCCGGGCTACGCCGTCGGCGGGGTCAGCGTGGGTGAGCCGGAGCCCGAAATGCTAAAGCAGGTGGGGGCAACGACGCCGTTCCTGCCGGTCCACAAGCCGCGCTACACCATGGGCCTCGGCACACCGCCGCAGTTGCTGAAGATGGTCGCGCTGGGCGTGGACATGTTTGACTGCGTGCTGCCCTCCCGCGTGGCGCGCAACGGGCTCGTCTTCACGCCGGACGGCCCGCTGAACCTCCGCAACGAGCAGTTCCGCACCGACCCCCGGCCGATTGTCGAGGGCCTGGACAATTACACCTGCCGGAATTTTTCCCGCGCCTACCTGCGCCACCTGACGCTGGCCGGCGAAATTCTCAGCTGCACCCTGCTCACCCTGCACAACCTGCATTTCTACCTCGACCTGATGGCCCAGGCCCGGGCGCATATCGAGGCCGGCGATTATGCGTCGTGGCACGTTGCCTGGATTGCACGCTACGAGGCGGGCGCGGCGGCGCGTCTGGCGGGTTCAGCCTGACCTCGCGGGTAATTCCCGTACTCGCCAATCCCGGCAGTTTCCCTCTCACTCGGCCCCAACTTCCCCATGCGCATTCTCGTCACCGGCGGCGCCGGCTTTCTCGGCTCCCATCTCTGTGAACGGCTCCTCAAGGACGGGCAAGAGGTCGTGTGCATCGACAACCTCTTCACCGGCCGCAAGTCCAACATCGAGCACCTGCTCACCAACGCCAAGTTCGAGTTTGTGCGGCACGACGTGATCGACCCGTTCAAGTACGAGGTGGACCAGATCTACAATCTCGCCTGTCCCGCGTCGCCGCCGCACTACCAGTACAACCCGATCAAGACCATCAAGACGTCCGTGATGGGCTCGATCAACTGCCTCGGGCTCGCGAAACGGCTCAAGGCGCGCGTCTTCCAGGCCTCGACCTCGGAAGTCTACGGCGATCCGCAGGTGCATCCGCAGCCCGAGAGCTACTGGGGCAACGTGAACCCTATCGGCAAGCGCTCGTGCTACGACGAGGGCAAGCGCTGCGCCGAAACGCTGTTCTTCGACTACCACCGCGAGAACAAGGTGGATATCCGTGTCGTCCGGATCTTCAACACCTACGGCCCGCGCATGCACGAGGCCGACGGCCGCGTCGTCTCGAACTTCATCGTGCAGGCGCTGCGCGGCGAGGACATCACCATCTACGGCGACGGCTCGCAGACGCGTTCGTTCTGCTACGTGGACGACCTGATTGAGGGCTTTGTCCGCTTCATGGCGCAGACGGAGACGGTCGGCCCGATGAACCTCGGGAATCCCGGCGAGTTCTCCATGCTGCAGCTGGCCGAACTCACGGTGAAGCTGGTCGGCGGCAAGTCGAAGATCGTCCACAAGCCGCTGCCGGCCGACGACCCGAAGCAGCGCCGGCCCGACATTACGCTGGCGAAGAAAGTCCTGAAGTGGGCGCCGAAGGTCGAGCTGGAGGAAGGCCTCCAGCGCACCATCGGCTATTTCCGCGGCCGGGTTTAATGAGGGTGGCCCGCGGGCAGGCAACGTTGTGCTCGCGCGCCATTCGCCTCAGCCCACCGGCACCGGATCGAGCGCGGTCACCTGTACGTCCACCGCCATCTGGCGTTCGCTGGGGCCGCGATCGGCGCCCTGGGAATCGCCGTAAACGTTGTAGCTGATGCCTTGCCGCAGGAAAAGGGCGTCGATCGCCCGCGCTTGGCGTCCAGTTCCGCCCACGGGCGGGTGCCGAAGCGGGAGACGAATTTACGATAATGGGGCCGCAAGGTCCCGTCGGGCAGGAACATTTCGTCGAAAAAGCCCCCGGTAGCAGAGCCGGATAGCACGGTCGGCAGCAGACCCGACCCGGACCCGCCAGGGCCGGCAAGACGAATGGGAGGGGGTGGGGGAATCAGCCCTGTCCCCCTGCTAGGCTAGATCCGGACGGGACAGGGGGGCATTTGTCATTTGCCAAGCCTCCCTCGTTACCTATGGTCTTGGCCCTTCATGTTTTCCTTTCTGTTCAAACGCTTTGCCGGCCGGCACTATAAAAAATTCCTCGAGAAAGCCCGGCCCACCGTCGCGCGCATCAACGAGCTGGAATTGAGCTACCAGTCGCTGTCCGATGAGCAGCTCCGCGCCAAGACGGATGAATTCCGCGCCCGCCTGAAAGCCGGCGAAACCCTGGACCAGATCCTCCCGGAAGCCTTTGCCACGGTCAAAAACGCCGCCCGCCGCCTGGTCGGCCGCCCGATCATGGTCTGCGACCATGAGCTCACGTGGGATATGGTGCATTTCGACGTCCAGCTCATCGGCGGCATGGCCATCCATCAGGGCCGCATCGCCGAAATGGCCACGGGCGAGGGCAAGACCCTCGTTTCCACGCTGCCGCTCTACCTGAATTCCCTCAACGGCCGGAACACCCAGCTCGTCACCGTCAACGACTACCTCGCCCGCCGTGACTCCGAGTGGATGGGCCACCTCTATACTTTCCTCGGCGTGTCCGTCGGCTGCATCCAGCAGCAGATGGCGCCGGACGTCCGCCGCGAGATGTACGGCCGCGACATCACCTACGGCACCGCGAGCGAATTCGGCTTCGATTACCTCCGCGACAACGGCATGGCCACGCGCAGGGAAGACCAAGTCCAGCGCGATCACTGGTACTGCATCGTGGACGAAATCGACTCCATCCTCGTCGACGAGGCCCGCACGCCCCTGATCATCTCCGGCCCCGCGCCCATCGAACGCGAGCAGCCCTTCACGCGCATCAAGCCACCCGTGGACCGCCTAGTCAACGACCAGACCCGCCTTTGCAACCGCATCGTCTCCGAGGCCAAGGAGATTCTCGAAAAAACCCCCGAACAGCGGGCGAAGGAAAAGGCCGAGCTCGAGGAAAAAATCGCCGAGAACGCAAAACGGGCAAAACAAGGCCTGGCCCCTCTCCCATTGCCTCAGGTTGATCAGGATCCGCTGCTCACGGCTGCCCGGAAGTTGCTCCAGGTGAAGATGGGCCACCCGAAGAACAAGCTGCTGCTCCGCCTCATGGAAACGCCCGAGTGGCGCAAGCTCCTCGACAAGACCGAGACGGAGATGAACTCCGACCTCAACAAGGAGGAGGTCTATCGGCTCAAGGAAGACCTGTTCTACGTCATCGACGAGCGCCAGCACCAGGCCGACCTCACCGAGATCGGCCGCACGACGCTCCGCCCGGACAATCCCGACGCGTTCGTCCTGCCCGACCTCGCCACCGAGTTCATCGACCTCGACAAGGACACGTCCATGACCCCCGAGCAGCGCGAGGCGAAGAAACTCGCCGCGCAGACCCGCTACGCCGAGGTCTCGGAGGACATTCACGCCATTTCCCAGCTGCTCCGCGCCTATTCGCTCTACGAGCGCGACGTCGAGTATGTCGTGCAAGAGGGCAAGGTGATGATTGTCGACGAGAACACCGGCCGCGTCATGCCCGGCCGCCGCTGGTCCGACGGCCTGCACCAGGCCGTGGAAGCGAAGGAGAACGTCATGATCGAGCGCGAGACGCGCACCTACGCGACGATCACGATCCAGAACTACTTCCGCATGTACGAGAAGCTGGCCGGCATGACCGGCACCGCGGAGACGGAGGCGACCGAGTTCAACGACATCTACCGGCTCAGCGTGCAGGTCATCCCAACCAACCAGCCCTGCATCCGCATCGATCGGAACGATTCCATTTTCAAGACCCGCCGCGACAAGTTCAACGCCGTCGTCCGCGAGATCGAGTCGGCTAACAAGCGCGGCCAGCCCGTGCTCGTCGGCACGGTGAGCGTCGAGTCGTCCGAGGTCCTGTCGCGCATGCTCAAGCGCGCCGGCGTCATCCACACCGTCCTCAACGCCAAGTTCCACCAGCAGGAATCCGAGATTGTCTCCCGCGCCGGCCAGCGCGGCGCCGTTACGATCGCCACCAACATGGCGGGCCGCGGCACCGACATCAAACTCGGCGAGGGCGTGCGGTTCAAAGTCACTTCCGAGCCGCATCCTGACCTGGAAAAACGCAAGGAGCACCCGTTGCTTTACACGCTCATCGAGCCCAAGACGGGCGAGACCAAGCGGTACGATTCCAACAGCGACGAGGCGATCGGCCTGCGGCTCACGCCCACGACCACCGTCACCGGCGGCCTCTACGTCGTCGGCACCGAGCGCCACGAGTCCCGCCGCATCGACCGGCAGCTGCGCGGCCGTTGCTCGCGCCAGGGCGATCCCGGTCTGACGAAGTTCTTCCTCTCGCTCGAGGACGACCTCATGCGCCTGTTCCTCCAGGGCAACCTCGCGTCCCGCCTGATGGAGGGCTCGATGAAGGAGGGCGAGGAGCTCGAGCACCCGTGGCTCAACCGCTCCATCGAGTCCGCGCAGAAGAAGGTCGAGCAGCAGAATTACTCCATCCGCAAGCGCCTGCTGCAGTACGACGATGTGCTCAACCAGCAGCGCGAGGTCGTCTACGGCATCCGCAATGCCGCCATCCACGCCGACCGTCCGAAAACGATCATCTTTGAGCAGATTGAGGAAGAACTGCTGGTCCGTCTCGGGGTCGCCGGTTTTGGCGAAAAGGGCGGCGTTGAGCAGACCGCGGTCGAGAGCCTCGTCGGCTGGCTGAACTCGCATTTCCCGATCAGCATCCACGTCAACGAGCTGACCGGCACCGACCCGGTCGCACTGGCGGCGATGCTGCTGGAACGCATCAACAAGGCCTACGCCGTGAAGGAGTCCGCGGAGATTCCCGACGCGCTCGGCTCGCTCGAGCGCTACGTCGTCATCAACGCCATCGACCACCACTGGCAGGAGCATCTGACCGAGATGGAGGATTTGCGGAAGAGCATCGGCCTGCGCAGCTACGGCCAGAAGGACCCGCTCGTGGAGTACAAGTCCGAGGCGTACCGCTTCTTCGAGGAGCTGATGAACAATGTGCGGCTCCAGATCTGCACCGGCCTGTTCCGTAGCGCGTCGAATCTCGAGTCGTTCGAAAACATGCTGGCGCTGCTCAGCCGCACCGCCAAGGCCGTCGGCCCGTCCGATGCCCCTGCGGCCCCGCAAATCACGACGACGGTCTCTTCCGGCGGCACGAGTTCCGCGCCCGCTGAGCCGGAGATCCAGCTGCCCAAGGTCACCGTGCGCCGCGAGGCTCCGAAGGTCGGGCGCAACGATCCGTGCCCCTGCGGCAGCGGCAAGAAGTACAAGAACTGCCACGGCGCCTGAGCGCGTTGCCGCGGGCGCCTTCCCTCATGCCTGACCAACCGCCCGCCGCCGACCCGTACGCCATCGTCCCGACCTTCTGGGAGCGCCAGTCGGAGTGGGTGGCGGCCGGCGTCGTACTGGTGCTCACCGCAGTTTTGGCGGTGGTCTCCTTTCCGCCGTACAAGATCCCCGAGGCCGCCTACGCGATGCTCGTGCCGGGAATTTTTTGGGCCTACACCCGGCCGCGGTTCAAGGTTTACGCCTGGACGATGGTCGCCGCACAGGCCGTGGCGTGGACGCTCATCCTCGGCTGGTTGCACCATGTGACCTGGTTCGGGCTGATCCTGCTTGGGCCGGTCGTCGGCGCGTGGATCGGTCTCTGGTACCTGGCCGCGTGGTGGACGCTGCCGCGGATGCTGGGCCGGCCGACGATGGTGCGGCTGCCCGCGCTGCTCGGGCTGGCGGGCGTCTGGGTGCTCATCGAGTGGACGCGCACGTGGTTCCTCGGCGGATTCCCCTGGCTGCCGCTCGCCGCGAGCCAGTGGCAGCGCGCGAGCATCCTGCAGGTCGCGTCCTACACCGGAGCCTACGGCGTATCGTTCGTGCTGGTCGCGGTGAACATCGGCTTTGGCGCCTATGCGCACCGGCTGTTTCGTGAGGGCGAGACGGGCCTGCGCAAGCGCAGCCAGGAATTCTTCCTCGCGATGTTCCTGCTGCTGGTGTGCCTGAGCATCCATGTGCAGGAGGCGTTCAACCGCGTCCGCTACACCGTGCCAGTGGCGCGGGTGGGATTCGTCCAGCCCTACATCCCGCAGGACGTGAAATGGGACCCGGCGAAGGGTCCGGGCATCCTCGCGGTGCTGCAGCAGACCACCCAGGCGGCCGCCGCGACGCGGCCCGATCTTATCCTCTGGCCCGAGGCGACGACGCCGTGGGCCGTGAAGGGCGATGCCAACGCGCGGGCGTTTGTCGAGTCACTCGCCCAGACGGCGAAGGTGCCGCTGCTGATCGGCTCGGTGGCCGTCGAGAATCCCCACGCGGCCAATGAGCAGTGGTACAACGGCGCCTTTGTCGTGGATCCGGCCTTTGGCCTGCAATCGACCTACTACGCCAAGCGCCACCTGGTGCCGTTCGGCGAATATGTGCCGGTGCGGCCGGTGCTGGGCTGGATCACGAAATTCGTGCCGATCGGCGAGGACTTCGCGACGGGCCTTGATTCCTCGCCGCTGGTCGTGCCGCTGCACCGCGGGGCGCTGACGTTTGGCCCGCTCATCTTCTACGAGGATATTTACCCGGCGCTCGCCCGCGCGAGCGCACTCGCCGGCTCCGACGTGTTGGTGGTGCTGACCAACAATGCCTGGTTCGGGGAAGGGGGCGCGGCCTACCAGCATGCGGCCAACTCCGTGCTCCGTGCGGTGGAGACCCGCCGGCCGGTCCTGCGCGACGGCAACGGCGGCTGGAGCGGCTGGATCGACGAGTTTGGCAGCATCCGGGCGACGCTGGTCAACGGCGACGGCACCATCTATTTTCGCGGCACGAAGACGCTGAATGTCACGCGCGACGCCCGCTGGGTGGGGCGCTACAGTTTCTACACCGCGCACGGCGACTGGTTCGTCGCGGTCTGTGCGGCGCTGGCGGTGTTTGGGTTCGCGCTGCTGAAGGTGGGCGTGCGTTCGCCGGAATAAATGTGATTTACGCGCGGGCGCGCAACGTGGCCCGCGCGCGGGCCGTCTACGATTTGCGCTTCTTGGCTGGTGCGGGCTTCGTCACCCGCAACCCCAGCACGGCCTTGGCCACCGGCCGCTTCCGGCCGCCGTGCAGGGTGGGCAGCCAGGGGGAGCCGAATTTCAGGCAGGCGTCGCACATGATAAATTTCACTCGAACGGGGAATTTCTCGGCTGACAACCTCCGTTTGGCTTCACACAAACTCCCTTCCCAATGACCCCGAAACTCCTCCGCCGCGCCGTTGAGGCGCTCAGCTCATTTGAAGTGGAAACGCCCTCGTGGGGCTTTGCCGACACGGGCACCCGCTTCGGCAAGTTCTTCCAGGACGCCGCCGCGATCGACATGAACGACAAGCTGGCGGATGCCGGCCAGGTGCACGCCGTCACCGGCTGCTGCCCGACCGTCGCCACGCACGTGCTGTGGGATTTCACCCCGGGCGAGGACCCGAAGAAGGTCATCAAGCTCGCGCGCAAGCACGGCATCAAGCTCGGCGCGATCAACCCCAACGTCTTCCAGGACCAGTGCTACAAATGGGGCTCCTTCGGCAACAACGACGCGAAAATCCGCCAGCAGGCGCTGCAGCACTGCTTTGACTCGGTCGCCATCATGAAGGCCGTGGGCAGCGAGTATCTCTCGCTGTGGTTCGCGGACGGCACGAACTACCCGGGCCAGGGCAGCATCCGCGAGCGCAAGGGCTACTTTGAGGAGAGCCTGAAGGCGCTGCACCAGAAGCTCGGCCCGAAGCAGACGATGCTCGTTGAGTACAAGCCCTTCGAGCCCGCGTTCTACGCCACCGACATCGCCGACTGGGGCATGGCCTACCTCTACTCCAAGAAGGCCGGTCCGCGCGCCAAGGTCCTCGTAGACACCGGTCACCACTACAACGCGACGAACATCGAGCAGATCGTCGCCTGGCTCCTCGACGAGGACATGCTCGGCGGCTTCCACTTCAACGACCGCAAGTACGCCGACGACGACCTTACGCTCGGCTCGATCGACCCGTACCAGATCTTCCGCATCTTCCACGAAATCCATTTCTTCGCCTCCGATCGCGGCCGGATGCCGAAGATCGCCTACATGATCGACCAGTGCCACAACGAGAAGGCCAAGGTCGAGGCGATGATCCAGACCGTTGTCATGGCGCAGGAACTCTACGCGAAGGCGGCGCTTGTGGACCACGACGCCCTGCGCAAGGCCCAGGCGAAGAACAGCGTGATCGACGCCGAGCTCATCCTGAAGAAGGCGTTTTTCACCGACGTCGCCCCCGCGATGGCCGCCTGGCGCAAGGCCAATGGGCTTCCCGCCGACCCGCTCGCCGACCATCGGCGCAGCGGTTACGAGCGCAAGGCCGCCGCCGACCGCAACCGCCGCCGCAAGGCGATGGGGATCAAGCGCGGTGGCAGCTTCGCGTGAGTGAGGGCGGATCTTCGATCCGCCCTCGTTCAGTTCACGAAAACTTTCCTGCGGATTTCAGGGCAAGGCGGGTCGCAGACCCCGCCCTACCTCGATCCGGTAAACTTCATCCGCCGGATCACGCGCGAGAACACGCCCGGCAGGAACCGCTTGAGCGTGATCGCCCAGGTCTCGGGTCCGCCGACGGAGATTTCCTCTTTCCCGCGGGCGATGGCGCGCAGGGTCGCCTCCGCGCAGCGCTCGGCGGTGATGCCGCGCTGGTGCGTGGCGTCCGTCACCCCGTGTTTTTCCCCGCGGGCGTCCAGGGCGTTGTCCGACACCTTCGTCCGCACATAGCCGGGACAGACCAGGGTGACCATCACCCCCGTCCGCCAGACTTCGGCGCGCAGGGAATCGAAGTAGCCATGCAGGGCGTGTTTCGACGCCGCATAGGTCGAGCGGCCCGGTGTGCCAATGTAGCCCATCACACTGCTGATCACGACCACGTGACCGGCGCCGTGCGCGAGCATGGCGGGCAGCACGGCCTTCGTGAGGGCGACGGTGCCGAAGTAATTCACCTCCATCATCGTGCGCTCGACCGCGAGCAGGCTGTCCGCGGCGAGGGCCCGCTGGCTGACGCCGCCATTGTTCACCAGGATGTCAACCCGGCCGAATTTCCCCAGTACCTGGGCGGTCAGGGCGGGGAAAGTGCCGCTCTGCGCCAAATCCAGCGGCAGGCAGAAATGCTCCGCGGGTCGC
>QQNC01000099.1 GCA_003402695.1 Verrucomicrobiota bacterium
CCTGGAGCGCATTGCCCGTGACCGCGCGCAGCCCTACGTCGAGCGCGAGCTCAAGCGCACCCGCTGGCGGCTCCGCAACGCGGGACCGGAATCCTTTGTGATCGGGGACAAGCGGACGATCCCGGTCTACAAATACAGTTATGTGGACCAGGATTTCATCCTGGGCTCCACGCAGGGCGGCCTGCTGCAGCCGATCCAGCAGCAGACTTGGAACCTCCTCTGGCGCACCGACCGGTCGGCGGCGCAGGCGGCCAATACGTTCTTCGGGGTGCAGCCCTACTCGTCACCGCTGGAGGGGACGATGTTCTTTGGCGGTGACTGGGACACTATTACCAATCTGATCGCGCGGTCCAAGGCCGACTACGACACGCCGGACAAGCTCCCGAGCGGCTCGCCGTTCGAGCAGGTGTACCAGCACGGCCCGGCCCTCATCGCCCTCTATGATATTCCGCCGGGCACACGTTTCCCGCTGGTGACGATGTTTTTCTCCCGCGACCTCACGCACACCGAGGAGGATGCCTCGGGCTGGATTTTTTCCCAGGGCGGTCCTGTCTACATCGCCTACCGGCCGTTTGCCGCCGGGGAATGGAAACCCAATGACTGGACCGGCCTGCTGGCCCATGGCGCCGGGGGCTTTATCAGCACGGACTTCGCGAAGTGGGGCACCGGCCACCGCTGTTATGTGAGCCCGGCGCTGAAGAACGGCTATGTCGTGCAGGTCGCGCCGGCCCGCGCCTTTGCCAGCTACGAGGCCTTCAAGGCCGCGGTGCGCGCGCTGCCGCTGACTTTCACCACGGCCGCGCAACCGGAGGCCACGTTCACCTCGCTCGACGGCACGGTGATCCATGCCCGTTACGGCGCGACGCCCACGGTCAACGGACAGCCCGTGGACTTTGCCCACTGGCCGCTGTTCGAAAGCCCGTTCGGCCACGCGACCCGCGGCAGCCAACAGCTGGAAATCGCCCATGGCGCGGAGCGTCTTCTCCTCGATTTCATCCACAACGCCCGTCAGGAATCCGCCGTCCCCGCCCAGCCATGAGCTCCCGCCTCAGCCGGTTTCTTGTCCTCGCTCTCGTCGCCGGCATTGCGGCCGCACCGGCCGCGCCGGTGAGCCGGTTCTATGCGGCGGTGTCCATGACCAAGGCGCAGAAAAATTCCTCCACGCCGCAGGATTCCGGACTCTATCTCCGGCAGGCGGACGGGCAATGGACCAACTTTGGCCCGCGCATCCTCGGAGTCACCAGTCTTGCCACCAGTCCGGTCAACCCGGCCAGCCTGCTGCTCGCGAGTGCGGATGGCGTGGTCCGCACCACCGATGGCGGCAAGACCTGGCGCAAGACCACGGGGTGGGAGGTCGCGGATGTCCGCGCCATCGTGTTTGACCACGCGAACCCGGCGCACGCCTACGCCGCGACGGCGTGGGGGCCGCTGCGGTCCACGGACGGCGGGGCCTCGTGGCAGCTCGCGCAGCAAGGGCTCGCCCGGCTTTATTGCCAGACGATCCTCGCCGACCCCGCGTCGGGCGGCCACGTGCTGCTGGGCACGGAGGACGGCGTCTACGCCTCGCACGACGGCGCGGTCACGTGGGTGCGCACCGCATTTCCGGCCGTGAGCGTGCTGCGGCTCGCGCAGAGCGCCGCGGACCCGAAGCTGTTGCTCGCCGGCACGCAGGGTCGCGGGGCGTGGCTCTCGCGCGATGGCGGCCAGAGCTGGACGGCGGCCGATCCCGGCTCGGCCACGGCGAACCTCTACGCCGCGGCGATTTCGCCGCACACCGCGACGCAACTGGCGGTCGGTGGCTGGGATATCGGCGTGCGGGTCTCGGCGGATGGCGGCCGGACTTGGGCGGACCGCACGGCGGGCCTGCCGGCAAAAAATGTCTTTGTGCTGGCCTTCGATCCGGACGTGAAGGGCCGCCTCTGGGCCTCGACCTTTGAGGAGGGCACCTGCTTCTCCGACGACCTCGGCCGCACCTGGCGCGACGGCGGTCTCTACGGGGCCTATGCCTTCGACCTCGTTTTCCTGCCGCCGGCGCCCTGAGCCCACGGCTCCCTTTTCCCGTGTCCGAAAACCCCTTCGTCAACTCCGCCCACTGGATCTGGTCCGCCGAGGGCTCGCACTCCGCGCCGCCGCCCGAGGCGGCAACGCCCTCGCACTATCAGGTGCGCTATTTCCGGCGCACGTTTGACGTCGCGGATCCCGCGGCGGTGTCGCTCACCGTCCACGTGTCGGCCGACAGCCGCTACCTGTTTTTCTGTAACGGCACCTGCCTCGGCCGCGGCCCGGCCAAGGGCGACGTGAACCACCATTTCTACGAGACGTTCGACCTCGCGCCGCACCTGCGCCGTGGCCGCAACGTCCTCGCGGCCCTCGTGCTCGACATGTCGCGCGTGGCGCACCGCCCCGCACTGCTCGGGCCGCCGTGCTCGGTGCTGACCTACACCGGCGGCTTCGTGCTCGAGGGTGCGCTGCAGGCGAAGGCGGGCGGCCCGCCCACCGACCTGCGCACGGATGCGGCGTGGAAGGTGGCCGTGGATCAGGCGCACCGTTTCCAAAACGAGCACACGACCTTCGAGGGTTATCTCGGCTATTTTGAGCACCGCGTCGCAAGCCTGATCCCGGTCGGCTGGAACACGCCGGAGTTCGACGACACGGCCTGGTCCGCGGCGCATTTGCTGTACAAGGCGGAGCGGCTGGAAAACCGCCGCGATCCCGCCAGTCCGTACGGCCTGCTGCCGCGCATGGTGCCGATGCTGGAGGAGGGTGCGCCGGAGAAATTCGCCGACGCGTTTCTGGCCGGCGGCGCGGCGGTGACGGCGCCGTGGTCGGCGCTGCTTGAGCGCGGCACGCCGCTGACCCTGCCCGCGAACACCACGGTGAGCCTGGTGCTGGACACCAAGATCCTCACGACGGCGTTTCCCCACCTTGAAGTTTCCGGCGGCGCGGGCAGCGAAGTCCGCCTGCGCTATGCCGAGGCGCTGCGGTTGCGCTGGGACACGCCCGGCGCGAAGCTGCTCGGCAAGCAGCAGTCGCTGGCGAACCTCGCGTCGCATTTTGCCGACGAAAGCCGCGGCTGGACCTTTGACCGCCGCGGCGAGGTGACCGGGTGGGGCGACATCTGGGAGCCGTCGGGCCGCGACGAGACTTTCGAACCGCTGCACTGGCGCGCATTCCGCTACATCGGCCTGCAAATCAAGGTCGGCGCGACCCCGCTGACGCTGCGCGCCCTCTCGCACCGCTTCACGGCGTATCCGTACCGCATCACGGCGACGTTCCAGTCCTCTGATCCCGCGCTCGACCGCATCTGGCAGGTCGGCTTGCACACGATGCGCATGTGTTCGCACGAGACGTTCGAGGACTGCCCGCATTACGAGCAGATGCAGTACGCGGGGGACACGATGATCACCTCGAAGCTCGGCATGCTCACGACCGGCGACTACCGGTTGAGCCGCCAGGCGCTTTACCACTTTGACTGGTCGCGGCTGTCCGACGGGCTGACGCAGGCACGCTTCCCCTCGCGGCTGGTGCAGATCATCCCGGCGTGGAGCATTCACTGGATCACGAGCATCAAGGACTACTTCTATTGCACCGGCGACCGAGCGACCGTGCAGGATTTGCTCCCGGGCGTCCGCGCGGTGCTCGACTGGTACCGCCGGCACACCAACGAGGCCGGTCTACCGGCGAAGATGCCGTTCTGGAACATCACCGACTGGTGCCCGTGGTGGCCGCGCGGCGTCGTGCCGGGCGCCGACACCGGTACGACCTGCATCCATTCCGCGCAGTATATCAACGCTCTCGACGAGGCCGCGCTGCTGGTCCGCGCGTTGGGCGCCCCGGCCGAGGCCGACACGCTCACCCGCGAGGCGAAGGACCTGCGCCGCAAGGCCCACGCGCTGTTCTGGTCGGAGGCCGAGGGCCTCTACTTTGACCGCCCCGGCGGCCCCGAGGTCAGCCAGTACGGCAACGCTTGGGCGATTGTTGCGGGCCTGGCGGGTGAACGCGAACGCGCGATCGTGATGCAGCGTTTCCCGAACGATCCGAAACTCGCGCCGGGCTCCTTCTTCTGGCTGCACACGGGGTTTGCCGCGCTGGCGAAGTCCGGCCGCGCCGATGACATGCCGCAGCACCTCGGCCCGTGGCACGAGTCGGTCGGCTACGGCCTCTCGACCTTCGTCGAGGAGAACAGCTACTGGCGTTCGCTCTGCCACGCATGGAGCGCACACCCGGTGCTCGAGTTTCAGCAGCGGATCCTTGGCGTGACAGCGACGGAACCCGGTTTTGCCCGCGCCCGCGTCGCGCCGCATCGCTGTGGCCTCGCGCACGCCGCCGGCAGTGTCTGCACCCCGCGCGGCCTGATCGAGGTGGCGTGGCGGGTCGCTGACGGGAAGTTTCACCTCACCATCACGGCACCCGCCGGGATGGAAGTCGCGGTGGCCGCACCGGGCGGGGCCGAGCGCACGTTCGCCGGGGGCAAATTCGCGGAGGCGTTCGCCCTGTCATGAGCGGCCTTCGACTCCAGCACGAGGCCGGCAAGGCCGTCACGCTCTTCGCGGGCGAGCAATTGCTCTGCCGCTATGTCTACGTTTCCGGCGAGGCGCACAAGGAGTCGCCCAAGCCCTATTTTCACCCGCTCAACTCGCTGGCGGGCGACACGCTCACCAATTTCCGCCCGAACGACCACCCCTGGCATCACGCGCTGGCGTTCACGCTTAACCAGGTGTCCGGATCCAATTTTTGGGGCGGTCCCACCTGCCTGCCGGCAGATGGCTACCAGTGGCGCGACGACCACGGGGAGCAGCGCCACGTGGCGTGGACGAAGCTCGAGGCGGCGGGAACCACCGCGACCCTCGCGCACACGCTCGAGTGGCGCACGCCGAAGGAATTGTTTTTCCGCGAGGAGCGCGCGATTTCGATCACGGTGAATTTCACGGCCCAATCCTGGGCGCTCCACTGGCGGGCGCGGCTGGTGAACGTGAGCGGCCGGGTCCTGGAGCTCGGCAATCCACACTCCGTTGGCGGCAAGCCCGGTTCGCACTACACCGGCCTGCAATTCCGCGGGGCGCGCGAGCTGCTCGACGACCACCTCGACCCGACGATCAAGATTATCGCCGAGGGCGGGCTGGAGGGCGTGGCGGCGGTGCATGGCGCGCCGGCCCGCTGGATGGAATGGCATGGCCAGCTGGACGAAACCCTCCGGCGGGTCATCATCCGCTTTGAAAACAACTCCGGCCCGCTTCACTGGTTTGTCCGGCGCGGATATCCGCTGGCGGCGTTCCCGGTGCAGTTCGACCAGAACCTGACGCTGGCCGCGAATGCGGCGCTTGAAATCGACCACACCCTCAGCTTCGCCGCCCCATGAACCTCGACCGCAAAACCTTCCTTCGCAGCATGGGCCTCGGCGCCCTCGGCCTGATCACCGCCCGTTCCCTGCCTGGCATGGAAGCCGAGACCGATTCCTCGAACGGCCTGCCGGTATGGGATGACGCGAACCCCGAGACCTTCTGGCGGGAGGTGCGCATGCAGTTCCCCATGACGCCGCGGCGGACCTACTTCAACACCGGCGGCCTGGGGCCGGCGTCGCGCCGCGTGCTCGACATGTACACGGTCGCCAGCCGGCAGCTGCAGGAGCGCGTGGAGACCGGGCACGATTTTTTTGCGCAGGCCCGGGTCATTGTCGCGCAGTATCTCGGCGCGAAAACGGACAACGTGTGCTTCGTGCGCAACGCCACCGAGGGCAACTGCATCGTGGCAACCGGGCTCGAGTTGGAGGCCGCGGACGAGGTTATCCTCGATTCCCACGCGCACCCGGGCGGTTCCTTTCCCTGGCTCAACCGCCAGCGCACCGACGGCATCGTCGTCAAGACCTTCGACCCCGACCCGCTCAGCGCGGCGGGGACCCTCGAGCGGATCGCCGCCCTGATCACGCCCCGGACGCGGGTCATCCAGATTTCCCACATCACCTCGCCCACCGGCATTATTTTACCGGTCACGGAGATCGGGAAGCTCGCGGAAAAACACCATGCCTGGTTCCACGTGGATGGGGCGCAGTCAGTCGGCATGATCCCGGTGAATTTGGCGACACTGGGCTGCGACTCGTTTGCCACGAGCGGGCACAAGTGGATCGGCGGTCCGCATGAAACCGGCCTGCTGTGGATCCGCGGCTCCAAGATGGACCGGATTATTCCGCGGCAGGTGGGGGCCTACTCAAGCATCGATGTGGACCTGAACAATCCCGGCCCGTTCGTCTACTCGCAGGGGGCGCACCGCTTTGAATACGGCACGCGCAACGCCGCCTCTGTGCTGGCGCTGGCCGAGGCGATGCGTTTCCAGAACGAGATCGGCCGCGACCGCATCGCCGCGCGCGGCCACGCGCTCGCCGACCAGGTGCGGGCCGGCCTGCAGAAGATTGACAGCGTCGAGATCCTGACCCCCGCCGATCCGGCGCTGTGCGGCTCGATCATCACCTTCCGTTCGCCCAAGCTGGTCTACGGGAAAATCTTTGAGCGCCTGCTGGCGGACCACCACCTGCGCACCCGCCCGGTGGCGGAGGTCGGCCTCGACGCCATCCGCGTCTCCACCCACCTCTTCAACTCCCGCGAGGAGTGCGACCGCCTGGTCGGGGCGGTGGGCGAGGTGCTGGCGAAAGCCTGACGATGGCCGCGTCAGTCCATGATTTCCGCGACCAGCTCGATCTCGACGGGGGCGCCGGCGGGCAGGGAGGCGACTCCCACGGCGGCGCGGGCGTGACGGCCGCGTTCGCCGAAGACCGCCACCAGCAGGTCGGAGGCGCCGTTGATGACCTGGGGTTGGGCGGTGAAGTCGGGGGTGCAGTTCACGAATCCGCCCACGCGCACAATGCGTTTCACCCGGGCGAGGTCGCCGATCTCGGCCTTCAGCGCGGCCAGCAGTTGCAACGCGCAGGTGCGCGCGGCGGCCGCGGCCTCGGCCGCGGTGCAATCCCGGCCGACCTTGCCGACCATCACTTTGCCGTCGCTCCCGCGCGCGATCTGGCCGGCGAGAAACACGAGGTGGCCGCTGCGCACCGCCGGCACGTAGTTGGCGATGGACGCCGGCACCGCCGGCAGGGTGAGGCCGAGCGCCGCCAGTCGCTGGTCGGGCGAAGGGTCGCCCGCGTGGGCCGAGTTCAGGAGCAACGCCAGCAAAGCACACAATTTCCAGGATAGTTTCATCGGGGGCCGGACCATTGCCCGGTTCCTCGCCCCGCCGCAATTCCAGAAATCCGATCCCCCCCCCATGAGCAAATCCGCCGCCTCCCTCGTTCTTTTCACGCTGCTCGCCGGAGCGATCGTCGCGGCCCCTGCGCCGCGGCACGATCTCTACCTCACCGCCGCGTTTAACAAGGGCTACGTTATCGGCTCGAAGATCGTGACCATGAACGGACTGTTCCGGCGCGACGGGCAGGGTGGGTGGTCGCACCTCGGTTATAATGACACGAGCATCCGCAGTGTCGCGTTTGACCCGCGCGATCACCGGGTGATCTACACGGCGGCGAACAACGGCTGCTGGCGCAGCCTCGACGGGGGGGCGACCTGGCGCATCACCACCAGCTGGGACATGACCGAGCCGTTGCAGGTGACGGTTGATCCCGGTGCGCCGGCCACCCTCTATCTGGCCCTGCCCGATGGCATTGGGGTTTCGCACGACCGCGGCCAGACCTGGCAGCGCGGCGAACACGGCCTGCCGGAGCGCGGCAAGTACGCCCAGGTTGTCCAGGTCGACCGCACGCAGGCCGGCCGGGTCCTCGCGGGGTGCGAGTCGGGCATTTACCTGACCGAGGATGGGGCGAAAAGCTGGCGGCAGGTGCTGCCGACCGACACGACGGTGGATGACCTGCAGCAATCGCCCCACGATCCCCGGTTTTGGGTCGCGGTGACCCAGAGCAACGGAGCCTGGACCTCGCGGAATGGCGGCCGGACCTGGCAACGGCTGGCCGGCGTCCCTGACCGCGAGGCGCTTTACTGCGTGGTCTTCGATCCGACGAACCCGCGGCGTCTCGCCATCGGCGGCTGGGCGCACGGCGTGCTGACGTCCGAGGACGGCGGTGAATCCTGGGTGGACCGCAACGCCGGGCTGCCGGAGCGGCACCGGGTCAAGCGCCTGGCCGTTGAGCCTGATTCCGGCCGGCTCTACGCGGGAGTCACCGGCGAAGCCCTGTTTACCTCGGATGACTTCGGTCACACCTGGCAACGCCAGGGCTTGGAGAACTCCGATATCAGCTCCTTCGTCTTCCTGCCGGCTTCAACCCACTAACCCGCGAATCTCCGCCATGAAAATCCTCCTCCCTTTTTCCCTCGGGTTGATCCTCGCCGTCCCGGCCGCCGTCCAGGCCCAGCCGGCCTTCACGGCCCCGCCGCCTTCGACGGTGGTGGTCCAGGATGCCGACGTCCGCCGCGAGCACTATTTCAACCGTATTGACGAGGCGATCACCTGGCGGACCAGCTTGGTGAAGGTGGACCAGCCTGCGACCATGGACATGGCCGCGATCGCGGCCAAGCTCGTGCGGCACGAGGATATCGCCGCGTGTTCGGCCCGGGTCATCGAGCTGATGAAAGAGCCGGGCACCGGCCCGTTCTGGATGTTTCCGGTGGTTTGCGTGGCCTACACCGGGCGGGATCTCCTCTCGCCGGAGGCCCAGGCGGCCATCCGCCGCGCCTGGCGCACCACGATGCAGTTGCGCGGCGACACCGAGAACCACTGGGCGATGTACTACGCCTCGCTTTACCTGATGGCGGATCTTTATCCGGATGAACCGGCAGAGACCTGGTACACGGGCAAGAGCTCGGCCGAAAATCTCGCCGAGGCGCGCGACTATCTCATCCATTGGATGGACCTCATGACCACGGTTGGCCAGGGCGAGTTCAACCCGACCGGCTACATCACCGAGTACGCCATCCCGATGTTGTATCTGTCCACCTGGGCCCGGGACCCGGCGATGCGGCAGCGCGGACACATGACCCTGGACTGGCTGTTCGCTGATCTCGCCGCGAACACGCTGCACGGAGTCCTGCGCGGCCCGAATGCGCGCACGACCGAGACGCCGGTGATGGAACGGTGGAACGACCACGCGTCGTTCTACAGCTGGCTGCTCTTTGGCAACACCCCGTCGCCGGTGAGTTACGGCGGCTTCGGGCTGTATTTCGCGGTGGCGGCGAAGAACTACCAGGTTCCGGAGGTAAT
Organism: Verrucomicrobiota bacterium; assembly: GCA_003402695.1. Taxonomy (GTDB): domain Bacteria; phylum Verrucomicrobiota; class Verrucomicrobiia; order Opitutales; family Opitutaceae; genus Opi-474. The sequence continues at coordinate 9,199 of QQNC01000099.1, forward strand.
CTACCGGATCGCCGTCGATCGCGAAGGCGACTACGTGCAGCGCGACCTCAAGCGCTCCCGCCGCCGCTGGCGCTACAGCGACCTCCTCCTGGCGCCGATCTACAAGACCAGCTACATGCGCCGGGACTACGCCGTCGGCTCCTTCCAAGGTGGCCG
>QQNC01000100.1 GCA_003402695.1 Verrucomicrobiota bacterium
CCGCGCTGGCGGAGGCGGAGAAACGGAAGACCGGGCCGGCCTCGGCGCGCTGGGCGGTGGCTTTTTCCGGCGGCGCAGACTCGCTGGCGCTGCTCCTGGTGCTCTGGGCGGAAGGTCCCGGGCGGTGGGGCCGGAAGTTCACCGTGCTGCATTTCAACCACCGGTTGCGCGGACGGGCGTCCACCGCGGATGAGAAATTTTGCGCCCAAGTGTGCACGGCCCTCGGCGTGAAGCAGGTGACCGGCCGCTGGCGGGCGGCGCGGAAGGGCGCGAGCGAGGCCGAGGCGCGCGCGGCGAGGTTTGAGTTTTTCTCCCGCGAAATGAGCCGGCGGAAACTCCCGCTGCTCTGGCTCGGCCAGCAGCGGGATGACATTGCCGAGACATTTTTCATGCGGCTGGCGCGCGGCAGCGGCACGGCGGGGCTGGCCGCGCCGCGGCCGGCGCAGGCGATGCCGGGCGGGCGCTGGCACCTGCGGCCCTTGCTGACCCTGCAGAAGGCCGAGATCGTCTCGGCGTTGCGGCAGGCCGGCGCGGCCTGGCGGGAGGACGCGAGCAATGCGGGCGGTGATTATTTCCGCAACCGCGTGCGGCGGGACGTGCTGCCAGCGTGGCAGCAGGCCGCGGAGCGCGACGCGCTGGGCGGGGCGGCGCTTTCCCGGGAACTACTGGAGGAGGACGACACCGCCTTGGAGGCTTGGCTCGCGGAAGTGCGCCCGCTGGCGGCGGATGGCTCGCTCAGTTTGGACAAAATCGCGGGCAAGCCACGGGCGCTCGTCCGCCGGGCGTTGCACCGCTGGCTGCTGGCGCAACCCGCGACGATCCGGATCTCACGCCAGGCGTTCGACGCCCTGCTGCGGGACGTGCAGAGCGGCCGCACCACCCGACACAGCCTGGGGCGGGACGGGTTCGCCGTGATCGGGAAAGGCCGCCTGCGTTTTGCGACCGGGAGGAAATAATCGCGCGAATTCCAGCCGCCCCCCAATTGACTTATCGGCGGGGAACAATCATCTTAAAACCTCAGTCCCAATCCCCCATGTCCGAACTCGATAACAACAAGAAGCAACGCCGTTCGCTCAAGAACCTGCCCCCGGATCGTTTCCAGCCCAAGATGCTGGTGATCTGGCTGGTCATTGTACTGGCGGCGGTGGCGCTGCTGTTTTTTGCCCCGGGCCGGCTGACCTCTCCCGCCACCCTGAAGATTCAGGATGTGGTTGACCTAACCGATGCCGGCAAGGTCAAGGAAGGCATGATCCGCCAGGATGGTTCCGGCGGGCGCGACTGGGTCGTGATCACGGGTGAGACCAAGGACGCCAGCCTCGAGAGCGATCGCGGCGCGACGAACCAGTTTCGCGCGGCTGGCCGGCTGACCGATGCCAACGCGGAGCGCCTGCAGAAGTCCAAGAAGTTCACCGAGCAACCGACGACCACGCTGCTGACCTCGATCGCGGCACAAGTCATCCCGTTCCTCCTGATCATCGGCCTGCTTTATTTCCTCTTCATCCGCCAGCTCCGGCAGGCGGGCAAGGGCGCGCTCAGCTTCGGCAAGAGCCGCGCCAAGCTGCTCACGCGCGACCGTGACAAGGTGATGTTCGCCGACGTGGCGGGCTGCGACGAGGCCAAGGAAGAGGTCAGTGAGGTCGTCGAGTTTTTGAAGGATCCCAAGAAGTTCACCAAGATGGGCGGCAAGATCCCGAAGGGCATCCTGATGGTCGGGCCCCCGGGCACCGGCAAGACCCTGCTCGCCAAGGCCGTGGCCGGCGAGGCCGACGTGCCGTTCTTCAGCATCTCGGGCTCGGACTTCGTGGAAATGTTCGTGGGCGTCGGCGCGAGCCGCGTGCGCGACATGTTTGAACAGGGCCGCAAGAGCGCCCCGTGCCTGATTTTCATCGACGAAATCGACGCGGTTGGCCGCCAACGCGGCGCCGGCGTCGGCGGCGGCAATGACGAGCGGGAACAGACGCTCAACTCGCTGCTCGTCGAGATGGACGGCTTCGACACCACCGAGGGCGTGATCATCATCGCGGCGACGAACCGCCCCGACGTGCTCGACAGCGCACTGCTGCGCCCGGGCCGCTTTGACCGCCAGATCATGGTGGACCTGCCCGACATCCTCGGCCGCGAACAAATCCTCCGGGTGCACGCCCGCAAGATCAACCTGGCCGAGAGCGTGGACCTCAGCGTCATCGCCCGTGGCACCCCCGGCTTGTCGGGCGCGGACCTGGCCAATCTCCTCAATGAAGCCGCGCTCCTCGCGGCCCGCCGCGATAAAAAGCGCGTCGAGATGATCGATGTGGATGATGCCCGCGAGAAGGTCCAGTTTGGCCGCGAACGCCGCCGCCTGATGGATGACGAGGAGAAGAAGCTGACGGCCTACCACGAGGCCGGCCATGCGCTGGTGCAGGCGGTGCTCGATGACGGGCACATGCCGGTGCACAAGGTGACAATCATCCCGCGCGGGCACAGCTTGGGCAGCACGATGTTCATCCCCAAGAAGGACATTCTCACGCACGCCATGAAGCGGATGCTCAACCAGATCGCCATGGGCCTCAGCGGCCGCATCGCCGAGGAACTGGTCATGGGCGACGTCTCCAGCGGTGCTGGCGGCGATATCAAGATGGTCACCAACATTGCCCGTCACATGGTTTGTGATTGGGGCATGAGTTCGCTGGGCATGATTGCGTACGGGGACAATTCCGACACCGTGTTTCTGGGTCGTGAGATCCAGCGCCACCACGCTTACAGCGAGGAGACCGCCCGCAAGATCGACGCTGAAATCTTCAGCATCGTCGACACGCAGTACGCCCGCGCCAAGGAGATCATCCTCGGGAAACGCGATGCGCTCGACAAGATCGCGGCGGCGCTCCTCGAGTACGAGACCATCGAGGGCAAGCATGTCCTTGAGATCCTGAACTTCGGCGAAATCCGCTCGCCCGTCATCGTCGAGAAGCCCACCAAGCCGGACGAGAAGACCGCCGAAAAGAAGGCCGCAGGCAAACCCGCGACCATTTCCCCGTTGCCCGCCGGTGGGGCGGAGCCGGCTCCGACCCCCGCCTGAGCCCGGCAAGAGTAAATTTCAGCCCTCGGCGCGAAGAAATTCGCGCCGATTTCATTTCCGGGCCCGGCGGGGCGGAGGTGTTAAAATCGTCCTTGGATTTACAGAACCGGCGCGCACAGTAGGGCTTCCGCATGAAAATCTGCTGCATTGGAGCTGGTTACGTTGGTGGCCCGACGATGGCGATGATCGCCCTGAAGGCCCCAGACATCGAAGTGAAGGTCGTGGACATGAACGCGACCCGGATTGCGGCCTGGAACTCGGGCACACTGCCGATCTATGAGCCGGGCCTGGCGGAGGTCGTGGAAAAGACGCGGGGCAAGAACCTGCATTTTTCCACGGACGTGAACGCGGCGATCGCGGGAGCCGACATTATCTTTGTGGCGGTGAATACGCCGACCAAGACCTACGGCGTGGGTGCGGGCCGGGCCGCGGACCTGCGGTTTATCGAGTCGGTGGCGCGCACCATTGCCGAGGTGGCGACCGGCCCGAAGATCATCGTCGAGAAATCGACCATCCCCGTGAAGACGGCGGAGACGATCAAGGACATCCTCGCGGCCAACACCCGCGGGATCAAATTTGAGGTGCTCTCGAATCCCGAGTTCCTGGCCGAGGGTACGGCCGTGGCGGACCTGCTGATGCCCGACCGCGTGCTCATCGGCGGCGAGCGCACCCCGGGCGGGGAGAAGGCCCTGCAAACGTTGGTCGAGGTGTACGCCCGCTGGGTGCCGCGCGATCGCATCATCACGACCAACCTGTGGTCGTCGGAGTTGTCCAAGCTCGTCGCAAACGCGTTTCTCGCGCAGCGGATTTCCTCGATCAATTCCATCTCGGCGCTCTGCGAGGCGACGGGGGCGGATGTGGACGAGGTGGCGAATGCGATTGGGCGGGACTCCCGCATCGGTCCGAAGTTTTTGAAGGCCTCGGTGGGTTTTGGCGGCTCCTGCTTCCAGAAGGACATCCTGAACCTCGTCTATCTCTGTGAGCACTACGGCCTGCCCGAGGTGGCGGCCTACTGGGACGGCGTGGTGAAGATGAACGACTACCAGAAGCGTCGCTTTGCCGGGAAGATTTCCCGGGCGCTGTTCAACACCGTTGCCGACAAGAAAATCGCGATCCTGGGCTTTGCCTTCAAGAAGGACACCAACGACACCCGCGAATCCCCGGCAATCTCGGTGTGCCGGGACCTGCTGGCGGAACAGGCGAAAGTCGTGGTCTATGACCCGAAGGTGTCGGCGGAGGAAATCCGCCTGGATGTGCTCGGCAAGGGCAAGGACGACTCGCGGCTGACCGTGGCAAAGACCGCCTACGAGGCGGCCGACGGCGCCCATGCCATCGCCGTGGTGACCGAGTGGGACGAATTCAAGAAGCTCGACTACGCCAAGATGCTCGGCGCGATGCACAAGCCGGCGTTCATCTTTGACGGGCGCAACATCCTCGACCTGGCCAAGCTGGAGGCGATGGGCTTCCGGACGTACGGGATCGGGAAATGAGGGAGCTTGGCGGGTCGCTGACTCCGGCCCCTTGCTGTAGGTTGCGCGCTCGCGCGCAACGTTGCACGCGAGCGTGCAACCTACGTTGAAACAGCGATCAGCGATCCTCAGACAATCGGCAGACCGGCGAATTTTTCGCCCAGCACCGTCTCGGACGGGCAGGCGAGCCAGCGGTCGAGCATCGTGGCATAGACGCTGCGAAAATCCGTGGAGTACGTGAGATCCTGGTTGTGCGCGAGATTGAGTGCCGGGGCGGTGCCATGCAGGCCGCCCTTCACCTTGGAGCCCAGGACAAACAGCGGCGCGGCGGTGCCGTGGTCGGTGCCGCGGCTTTCGTTTTCACTCGGGCGGCGGCCGAACTCGGAGAACGTCATCGTGGTCACCTGACCGTCGAGCTGGTGCAGCTCGAGGTCCTTTTGAAACGCGGCGAGGCCTTCCGACAGCGTCGTGAGCAGGTTGGCCTGCTGGTTGGCCTGGTTGCTGTGCGTGTCGAAGCCACTAAGCGAGACGAAGTACACCCGCGTGGGCAAACCGGCGGCGATCAGGCCGGCGATATTCCGCAGGGAGGCGGCAAACGCGTTACCGGGATAGCTGGCGGCAGGCTGGTAGCTGCCGAGGATGCGCTGGACCTTTTTCTCGGTGACGAGCGAGTCCATGAGCGTGTGCTTGAGGAAGGTCGTATTGTCCTTCTCGGGGGTGCCGGTCTGGCTGACGAGCGACTCAAGGAGCTGGCGGTTTTCCTCGTTCTCCCGCCGGTTGCCCGCGCCGGGCAGCAGCCCGAAGGTCGGGTGGTCCTGGGCGCTGAGGAAGGATTGGGGCACGCCGCTGCTGAGGTGCACGCCGACGGGATCGTGCACATCCGCGCCGGGCAGGCCGGAGCAGGCGTTGTCCATGAAGCGGCCGATCCAGCCCGTGGAGAGAAATTCGCTGCTGCCACTGGCGGTTTCCCAGATTTCGCTCGAGCGGAAGTGGCTGCGGTTGGGATTGGGATAACCGACGTTCTGCACGACCGCGAGTTTGCCGTCCTGAAGCAGGCGGTGCAGGGCGGTGCACGACGGGTGCAGGCCGAGAGTGTCGTTGATGCGGAGCACCTTTTCCTTGGCGAGGCCGAGGGTGGGGCGCAGACGGTAATAGTTGGCATCCTCATACGGGACGAGGGTGTTGAGCCCGTCGTTGCCACCGGCGAGCTGGACGAGCACGAGGATGGGCCGGTCTTTCTCGGGGGCAGGCGTGCCGGCGAGGGCGGAGTTGACGAGGAATTCGGGGGCGAAGCGGGCGAAGGCGAGCAGGCCGATGCCGTGGCCGGTGAGCTGGAGGAATTCACGCCGCGTGGTGGGGAACAGGGGAGAGGGAGAGTTCGAGGACATGGCGGGAATCAGCAGAGTTGATACTCGGGGGACTGAAGCAGCGTGACGGTGGCGCGGCGGAGGCGGCGCAGTTTCTGGGGTCCAGCGGCGGGTTCCGCGGCGAGGAACTTTCGCACGCTGTCACGAAACGGCGGGGCGGCGGGGAGGGCGAGGAAATTGGCCAGCAGGCGGTCGGTCGCGGCGGCGGAATCGAGCGCGGCGAGCGGGGCGAGAAGGGCGTCGGCGGCGGCGAAATTGCTGGTGCCGTTGGCGCGCGCGGCGACGAGCTCGATCTGTTCGTCGGCGTTGAGATTGTCCTCCTTGATGGGTGCGAAGAGCGATTCCACGAGCTGGCGGCGCACCCCGAACGTGGCGGAGTTGATCCAGTTGCGGCCACCGACCCAGCCGCGGACATTGGGGGGATTGAAGAGCATCTGGCCCATCTGGCGGAGCGGGTTCAGGACCAAACGTGGCACCGGCACGACGCTGAGGTCGAGGTCCTGCACGAGACCGAGATAGAACTGCACGGGACTCTTGATGAACTCGCCGCGAAACTCCGCGGCGTAGAAGAGGCGGCTGCCGAAGAAACGCAGGGCGAGGGCCCGCAGGTCGTAGTTCCTGGCGCTCCACCAGGCGCCGAGTTCATGGAGATATTCGGGCGGCAAGGGGGCGTCGGAGAGATAGAACTTCACCATCTCATGGGGCATGAACGCACCGGCGGCCGGGCGCCGGAAGGCGAGGTCGATCACATCGTCACCGGTGAAAGGACCGCTTTGGCCGAAGATCGTCTTGGACGAGGCGTCGTGCTGGCCGGGGACGAAGCGGAACACCCCGAATTGCTGCCGGTAGCCGGTGAAGGCCCGGGCGGACTCCTTGATGTCCTTCTCGGAGTAGTTGCCCTCGCCGAGGAGAAACAGCTCGAAGAGCTCGCGGGCGAAATTCTCGTTGGGCGCGTCGCGTTTGCTCTGGTTCAGGTCAAGGTAGTTGATCATCGCGGGGGAGCGCGAGACGGCCTTTGCGAGCACGGGCGCGGGCCCGAACCCGTGGCGGGCGAGCAGGTCGAAGTGGTTCCAGATCAGTGCGGGATTTTTGACCTTTTCGACGGTGACCACGTAGACATCGCTGAGAAAGAGCACCCATTTGGCGAACGCGGCGTTCTGTGGCTGCGCGGCGAACTGCAGCCATTTGATGCTCATGTCCTGGAGGGCGAGCTGGCTGCGTTCGCGGGCTTCGCGCTGGAGCCGTTGCTTTTCCGGGCCTTGCTGGGCCTGGGCGAGGCCGCGGGCCATCTCCGGGACGTCCTCCTGAAGATGGGCGACCAGCCGGGGCTCGGGAAAGAGTGCGGGCTGGACCGGGAACAGCCGATCCAGCGTGGCGGCGAGACCCTCGGTGGTGGCGCGGGCGACCTCGGCGGGAAGGGCGGACCAGCCGGCACGTCGCAAGAGCTGGCGCGCGGCCTCGGCGTTCCACTCCGCGGCGGGCAAGGGGTCCCAGGCCTCGGTCGCGGGGTAAGTGAGCTTCATGCCGCTAATGACGCCGTAAACGGGTGGCGGTTTCGCGGGACGAAACTAAACCCCGAGGGCGGTGCGGTAGAGCCGCGGCACGCGCTTGCTCACGGAGCAGAGGGTTTCCCACGGAATGGTGTCGGCCCAGCGGCTGAACTCGGACACGGAAATTTCGGCGCCCTCCTGGCGGCCGACGAGGACGACCTCATCGCCGCATTTCACCCCGGGCACGCCGGTGACGTCCACGATGGTCTGGTCCATGGTGACGCGGCCCAGCACGGGGCAGCGCTGGCCGGCGATGAGCACCTGGGCGCGGTTGCTGACGGAACGGGGAATACCGTCGCCGTAGCCGGCGCAGAGCACAGCGATCACGGTGTCCCGGGTGAGCGTGTGGGTGCGGCCGTAGCTGATGGTGGTGCCGCGGGGGATGGTTTTCGTGATGCCGACGCGCGTGCGGAAACTGAGGACGGGCTCGGTGTGCACCTGGGCGAGCAGGGAGTTCGGATGCGGGAGGATGCCAAACTGGAGCAGGCCGACGCGCACGGCGTTGAACGGGCTCGCGCCGGGCATGGTCTCGAGGCCGGAGCTGTTGTCGGCGTGGACGAAGAGCTCATTGAGCTTGAGGCCCTCGCAGCAGGCGAGGACTGCGAGGAAGCGCCGGCGCTGTTCCTCGGTGAAGGCGGAGTCGTCGTCCGGGCTGGCGAAGTGGGTGAAGACGCCGGCCAGCCGCAGGTGCGGGGACGCGGCGATTTGAGCGTAGAGCGCGGGCGCTTGTTCGTGCCATACGCCGAGCCGGCCCATGCCGGTGTCGATTTTCAAGTGCACCGCGACGGGGCGGCCGGCGGCGCGACCGGCGGCGTCGAAGCGCTTCACCTCGTCGGCGGTGGAGACCGTGGCGGCGAGATCGTAGTCGGCGAGGTAGTGATCCTCCTCGGGCAGCAACGGGCTGAGCAGGAGGACGGGCCAGCCGGGTCCGAGTTCGCGCACGGCGGTCGCCTCGGCGAGCGTGGCCACGGCGAAGAGATCGGCGCCGGAGTGCATGAGCCGCGCCACGGTTTGGTGCAGGCCGTGGCCATAGGCGTCGGCCTTCACCACCGCGACGTAGCGGATGTGCGCGGGCAGGGAGGCGCGGATGAGGCGCAGGTTGCGTTCCAGGGCCGCGAGATCGATCTCGGCCCAGCAACGGAGGGGCAGGCGGGAGTTGGGGGCGTTCATGGGGCGCGGTGAACCTGCGGAGTCCATGTGGCGTAACTCGGTTCCTCGTGGAGAAACGCATCGGGCGCGTCCGTGGCGCGAAACAGGTCACGGTCGGCGACCAAGGGGAGCAAGTCGGCGAGGGAGTATGGTGTGGGGGTCACGCCGGCGGGCAGGGCGGACCAGTGCCGGAAGCCAGCGGGCATGACGAGTTCGCCGGTGAGTTCAGCCGTGGGGACCCGGCGCAGGCCCGAATTCAGGGTGATGCAATGCCAGGCCTCGCGCCGGGCGTCGGCGATGATCGTGGCGTTGGGGCGGTTGAGCGCCTGCGCCACGAGCGCGAGGCTGTGGTAGGCGAACACCGGCCGGGGCGTGAGGACGCCCCAGGTGCGCAGGGCCATGGCCACGGTGCGAATACCCAGGACGGACCCGGGGCCGTCGCAGTACACGAACGCGCCGGCCTCAGCAGGCGGGAGGGCGAGTTCCTCGAGACAGCGGAAGATGCCCACGCCCGATTCCTCATCCGAACCGGCCCAGCGCGTCGGCTGGTCCGGACTGAGGCAGCCAACCTGGATCCGGGCCGAGGCGGCATCGATGAGCAGCAAGGGTCCGTGGGCGGCGAGAAGTTGACGAAGGCTGGACATGGTTCCCGGCAGCCACGAAACGGCGGGTAACCGCGGCGCGCAAGCG
>QQNC01000101.1 GCA_003402695.1 Verrucomicrobiota bacterium
GATGCTGCCAGCGACACAGCCCTGCGGCCAGTCGAGACCGAGGTTGAAGAAATGCTCGACGGTGGAGCCGGAGGTGAACGTGATGAGGTCGGCGCCATGTTCGGCGAGGCTGGCGCGGGCACCAGTGATATCCTCGGTTTCAGGGATGGTGCGATAGGCGATGCACTCATCGACAATGGCACCGAGGGCGGCAAGGCCATCGCCGATGATGTCGCGGGTTTCCGCCGCCTTCACCCACAGCATGGTCAGATTTTCGACATTTTGTTTTTTAAATGCCTCGATGAGGCCCTCGGCGACGAAGCGCTCGGGGATGAGATCGACGCCGAAGCGGTAGTCGCGGATTTTTTGGGCGGTGCCATTGCCGATGGCGGCGATGCGTGGGTGGCCGAGGCTGCGGGCGTCTTCGTAAGCGGCGTAGAAGGCATCGAAGAAGTGTTCGACGCCGTTGGGGCTGCTGAACACGAGCCAATCGTATTCATGGGCGGTGGTGACCATTTCCGCGAAGCCGAGATGATCTTCGGGGGGGGCGATGCGGATGGTCGGCAATTCGACGACATCGGCCCCGAGGTCGCGGAGGGCTTTGCTCAGTTCGCCGGCCTGCTCGCGGGTGCGGGTGACGACAATGCGCTTGCCAAATAACGGGCGCTTTTCAAACCAATTAATTTTTTTACGTTCGGTGACCACGCCGCCGATGACGGCGACCGCCGGGGACTCGAACTTAGCCTTGTCCGCGATATCGGCGATGGTGGTGAGAGTACCCTCGATGGTGGATTGTCTGGCGGTGGTGGCCCAGCGGGTGAGAGCGATGGGGGTATTGGGGTCGGCGCCGTTGGCAACGAAAGCGGCGGCGATTTCGCGCAAGCGGGAAACCCCCATCAGAAAGACCTTGGTCCCAGGGGTCACGGCGAGTTGCGCGTAGTCGATGGAACTGAAGCCTTTGGTCGGGTCTTCGTGGCCGGTGAAAATCGTCAGTTGGGTGCAGTGGTCGCGATGGGTCACCGGAATGCCCGCATAGGCCGGTCCGGCGATGGCCGAGCTGATGCCCGGGACAATCTCGAAGGGCACGCCGGCAGCAGCCAACTCGGCGGCTTCCTCGCCGCCCCGAGCGAAGATCATCGGGTCGCCACCTTTGAGGCGCACCACTGATTTGCCAGCCTTGGATTTTTCAACGATGAGGGCGTTGATTTGGTCCTGCGGCAGGGCGTGGTCCTTGGCGCGCTTGCCAACATGGATTTTTTCGCAACCCGGCTTGGCCCAGCGCAGAAGTTCGGGGCTGCTGAGCGCATCATAGACGAGCACATCGGCCAGTTCGATGCACTCTTTGGCGCGGAGAGTGACAAGACCAAGGTCGCCGGGACCGGCGCCAACGAGATAACAAATACCTGAGTGACTCATGTGAGGGATAGAAAAAGATGGTGGGCAACGAGGAGAGGATCGGCGGCGGGACCGCGGGTGCTGCCGGTGCGAGGCGGGCCACCGGCCTCCGGAAAAACCCGGGCTTGGAGCTGCAATTCGTCGCCGTCGAGGGTGGAAAATACGCCGACCGGGGTGTGGCAACCGGCGTCGAGCAAGCGCAGAAACTCGCGCTCGGCAGTGATCCGCAGCCAGGTCGGGCGATGACCGATTGCCTCGGCGCAGGCCCGACTCGGGCCATCGTCATTGCGGATTTCCAAGCCGATGGCCCCTTGGCCGGCGGCGGGAAAGAACACGTGTTCGTCGAGTCGCTGTACGTGCAGGTCCGGCATGCCGGTGATGGTTTCGGCGGCGGTCCCGGCGCTGGCTGGTAGGTAATCGAGGCGCACCAGACCAGCTTCGGCCAACAGAATGGCGTCGTAGGTGGCCGCGTCAGCGAGTTTTCGCAAGCGGGTTGGGACGTTGCCGCGGAGGTCCACGACGGTCAGGTCGGGGCGCAGCCATTCGATCTGGCGGGCGCGGCGCACACTGCTGGTGCCGACGCGGGCGCCTGCCGGCAAGGCATCGAGGCCGCCGGGAGTGCGGCTAACGAGGGCATCGCGGACCGGGGCGCGTTCGAGCACTGCGGCGAGGCTGAAGCGGGCGTCGAGCACGGTTGGCAAGTCTTTGAGGCTGTGCACGGCGATGGCGATTTCGCGGGAATCGAGCGCCTGTTCGAGTTCTTTGATGAAGACGCCTTTGTCAAAAACCCCTTCGGCCTTGGCGACTTCGCTCAGAGCCACGTCGGTGCGCCGGTCGCCGGTGGTTTTGATGATGTTGCGCACGAGAGCGAGACCCGGGAAGGCGTGGCCGAGCAAGGCCTCGGTAGCGACGGCTTGGACGAGGGCCAGTTCACTGCCGCGAGTGCCGATCACGAGGGCTGGGAGGCTCGGAGTTTCAGTTAAAGGGCACATATCAGGTTCCGGGCAGGTTGAGTTTGGCCAGTTCGGCATTGATGATGCGTTCGCAATGTTCGATCTGGAGTTGGCGGCGGCTGCGGCCTTCGCTGGCGAGTTGCTCCAGGGCATCGATATCGTAAAGATAGACTTCCTCAATTTCGGCCACATCGGGGTTGATGTCGCGGGGCACCGCAATATCGATAAAAAACAGCGGCCGAAATTTGCGGGCGCGGCGGACTTTTTCGACGTCAGCGCGGTGAACCAGGGCATGCGGCGAACCGGTGGAGGAAATGACCACATCGACGCGTTCGAGCGCCCGCTGCCAATCATCGAAACGCACGGCCTCGCCGCCCATTTCGCGGGCGAGCGTCTCAGCGCGGTCGAACGAGCGGTTGCTCACGAAGATGGAGCGGGCGCCGCGGGACACCAGACTTTGGGCGGTGATGCGGCTCATTTCGCCGGCACCAAGGATCATCACCTCGCTATCCTTGAGGTGACCAAAGATTTTTTCGGCCAGATCCACCGCAACGTTGCCGACCGAGGTGGAGCCTTCCTGAATCGACGTTTCGGTGCGCACTTTCTTGCCGACGCCAAACGCCCGCTGAAATAAACGGTTGAGCACACTGCCCGTGGTGCCAGCCGCCAGCGCCGCCTGGTACGCCTGTTTCACCTGACCAAAAATCTCGGTTTCCCCGAGCATCATGGAATCCAGGCCGCTGACGACGCGGCAGAGGTGGGCGGCGGCCTCGGATTTGACCTTACGGTAAAAGTGGGAGGAGGCCCCCGCGTCGAGGCTTTCGCGCAAGGTTAGGCGGGCTTCGAGCAGAACCAGCGCCTGCTGTGCATCGGCTGCGGCCAGATAAAACTCAGTGCGGTTGCAGGTGGAAATGACCACGCCCTCGGTGGCGTTGGCGAGAGTGGCCAAGTCACTGGCGGCCGCGCCCAATTGCGGCGTGCTCACCGCAAAGCGTTCGCGCACCTCGACGGGCGCGGTCCGATGATTCAATCCCAAACACAGTAGCTCCATTAGATGCGGGCGAAAACCACCAGGGAACAAATGAACATGGCCACCGCGGCAAGGGCCAACTTGCGCCCCGTCAAGCCGCGCCATGTTTTGACGGCGAGCAATGCCGCGTAGCCGACCCACACCGCCATCGCGACGAGCAAATGGGAGTGCATCGGGGTGCTGTGCGGCATGAGAAACCCGGCGATGATGCCGAGGGTGAGCAGCGCGGTGCCAAGCCACAGCAGGCGCTCCAAGGATATCAGCAATTCGTGGGCCGGGGGCAAATTCCGGAACAAACCGCTTTTCAAATGGTGTTTTTTGAGTTGGCGGTCGAGCACCAGGAACATGATGCCGGCAACCCCCGCGAGAGCCAGTGCGCCGTAGGCCAGCACCGAGGTGGCCGAGTGAAATGAATGGAAGACATTGGGCGTGAGTTCCCGCGATGGGCTGGTGATGAGCATGCCGGGGATCAGGGCGGTGGATTGCAACACGAACACCAACGGCGCTGAAAACACCCCCAGCAAGGAAATTCGGTACGCCGGACCAATCAGCAAGTAGAACAAAGTCAGCGACCATGCCAAAAACACCAGCATTTCACCGAGGTCTTGCAAGGGGCAAGCCCCCCGCAATTGCCCGCGGACAGCCAGAAAGCCGACCTGGCAGAGCAAGGCGGCCACCATCCACGCCACGGTCCAGTGCGAGCGGGTGCCGCGATGCACGCAGATCATGCCCCAGATCCAGCCGATCGCGGCGAGCAGGGTGGCCATGAGCAGAAACAAGCGGTCCATGCACTTTCTTGGCTGAGGCACGCCCCGCGTGCAAGGCTAACTTTGCTTCGCCCCACGAAAACCCAGGATGATTGGCATCGGCGATTGACAGCCGGCGAACAACTGCTAGGACTTAAGAGTGAACCTCATCCGTTTACTGCCGCCGGCCGTGGCGCTGGTCCTTGTGGGGACGTGGCTCGGGATCCTGCACCTGTCTATCGCCGCGATGGATAGCGAGAATCGGCTGCTGCGCCAACACATTGCCGCAGCCCGCCGCGGTGGCCCGGCGGATACCCACAGCCACGCTAAGACCGACAAACCCGTGAAGGACAACGCCCCACTCGATTGGAGCAAGCTTGCCGGGGGAGTCGCCTGGATGCAGAAAAGCGGTGGATTGGGCGACCTGCGCACGATGGTGCATTTGCAACAGCGCCTGCAATCCATGACCCGCGAAGAACTCGTCGCCGCCCTAGATAAAATTGCCACACTGGGGTTGCCGAACACCTCCCGCGCCATCCTCGAACCATGGATCCTCGCCCCGCTCATCGATCAAGACCCCGCCCTCGTCCTCACTCGCTTCACGACCCGACTCGGCGACCCTGACGAGGCAATGCACCAGCAACTGGCTGCGGCACTCAAGGCGTACGCAAAAAGCGACCCGCGCAAGGCCGTGGCTTGGTTCGACCAACAGGTGGCTGCCGGCGGATTCGAGAGTTCGGCGCTCAACGGCAGAAGCCAGACCCGGCTGCAGTTTGAGGGGGCCTTGCTCGGAGTACTGCTCAGCGCCGACCCATCCGCAGCCGCAGGGCGCTTGGCCGCGCTGCCGGAAGACCAGCGCGCAGAGGCCATCGGCAACGCCGCGCTGGACCCAGGAGCCGCAGCCGATCTCATATTATTTGCCAAATTGGTCCGCAGCCAAGTGCCTGCTGCCGAGCAAAGCGCGGCCTTTGCTCGGCAGGCGGGCCAATGGGCGGTGCAGGGCGACTATGCCAGCGTGACCGCATATCTCAACGCCCTCACGCTCACCCCCGAGGAGCGCCTCGCCTGCATCGAGCAAGCCGTGACGACCCAAGTATTTTCGACCCACAAGAAGCTGGCCGCCGCAGATCTCGACAACCTGCGCAAATGGGTCGCCTCGCAAGCCCCGCAAGTGACCAACAGCCTCACCGCTAATATCCTCTGCAGCGCGGCCCTCGCCAACCGCAAACTCGACTTCGCACAAGCCGCCGCACTCGCCATCCATTGCAGCCAAGCCGACGGCAACGACGACGTACTGGTCCATTTTGTGGAAATCTGGGCGGCCCGCGCCGACCAGCAGCAGGCGCGCGAGCTGGCCGGCAAAATCCCCGATGCCAAGCGCCGCACGGAAACCATCAAACACCTCGAATCCCCCGTGCCCTGACCATGAATATCCCCCTCGGCGTCACCCTTGTCATCGGCGCCGCCGGCGCGGGCCTCGCTTGGCACGCCCAGCAGCAACTCGCCGCCGCCCGCCTGACCCATGCGCAACTGATGGCCACGGCCGCCCAACTGGGCATCGGCTTCGATCCGGCTCACCCCGGCGTGCCACTCCGCCTAACCCAGCACGGACGCCTCGACCGCGAGGTGGGCGTGCAACTGGCCGCCGCCGAATTCATTGCGTTTGCCCAGGATCTGGCGGCCTACCGGGAGGCTGGCGGCAGCCTGCTTGACGCCGCGATGCAACAACGGCTGCTGGAATTTTTAGACCGGATGATGGCGCTCAATTCCGGCCAGTTCCAAGCGCTCATCGCCGAGGTAGCAGCGAACAAGGATCTCAAGGCCGAGATCTGCCAAGACCTCATCGGCTTGGCCATCATGACGCTGGCCAACGAACAACCGCGGGCCGCGCTGAGGATTTTTGCCGAGTCCTCGGCGCTGTTCACAGATGCGCAGATTGGTGGGCGGGTGCTCGCCACTTCGCTCGCTTGCTGGGCCAAGGACGACCCACTCGCCGCGCTCAAGTGGCTGCGCCACCACAGCGAAGAATATGCCGCGCTCATTACCGAGGACACCAAAGTCGGCATGATCTCCGCTGCTGCCATTCAGTACCCCAAATTCGCCTTCAAACTCATTGCCGAACTCGACCTCAACGACTCCACCCAAGCTATCCAAAGCGTGGTCGATGCCGCCGATACCCCACCGCTACGCAGCGCCACCCTCGCCGGCCTGCGCGCCTACCTAACCACCCTCAACGATGCCACCGCCCGCGACACCACCGCTGACCACGTCCTCCATGACCTCGCCCTCGGCAGCATACGCGACGGCTTTGAGTCCGCCAGCCAGTGGCTCGCCAGCTCCAGACTGAGCCCGGCAGAAATCGAAGCTTTCGCCGGTGGCTTGAGCCCCCAGCCCAAGAGCGCTGACACCGGCCGTTGGATCGATTGGCTCGGCAGCGCACTACCGCCGGAGCAAGCCGAGGCAAAAATCCGCGGTTTTGTTAGCACCTGGACCCAGAGCGAGTGCCTGGCCGCCGGGACTTGGCTTGGCAGCGCGGCCGACAGCCCAGCCAAGCACACTGCCATCCGCGCCTATGCCGAGACGGTGGCCAGCTACCAGCCGGAAGTGGCCGCACAGTGGGCGATGACGTTGCCCGTCGGCGACGAGCGGGACGCCACGCTCAAACAGATTTATCAAAAATGGCCGAAGTCGGATACGAATGCCATCGAAGCTGCGGCCGCCTTCGCTAAGGAACATGGGATCGAGTAGCCGTCAGTTCAGCCGCTGCAAATTGCCCAGATAGGGATTATCGGCGGCTTCCTCGCCGACGCTGGTGGCGGGGCCGTGGCCTGGCAACAGGCGGGTCTGTGGCGGCAGGGTGAGCAGATGGCGGGCAATTCCATCCAACAAC
The DNA here is from genome assembly GCA_003402695.1 of Verrucomicrobiota bacterium. Classification (GTDB taxonomy): domain Bacteria; phylum Verrucomicrobiota; class Verrucomicrobiia; order Opitutales; family Opitutaceae; genus Opi-474. The sequence goes on from QQNC01000101.1 coordinate 6,994, forward strand.
AAGCGGTGGCTGCCACCCGGCAAATCGCTGCGGCCGATGGATCCAGCAAACAGGGTGTCGCCGGAAAACGCCAATTCAAACTCCGGAAGGTGCAACACGATGCTGTCTAATGCGTGGCCGGGTACATGATAGAGGCTGAATCGCAAACCGCACAACTCCAGCGGACGGGTCGGATCGGGCAACAGGCGCTGGTCGATCTGATAGGCAGCGACCGGATCCGGCATACCCCACTTGCGGCTCAGCGACTCCAGGGTAACCGCATCGGAAAACTCCTCCATGGCATAAAGGCGGACACCGGCAGCCTGCAGCGCGGCGGCGTCCAGCACGTGGTCGAAGTGCTGGTGAGTGAGCAACAAGTGGTCGACGCGCACCCCGCGGGCGGCCACCCAGGCGGCGATACCCTCGGGCGCATCGACGAGCAGGTTGCCGTCGGGGGTTTCCACGAGGTAGCCATTGGTGGCGCAGATGCCGCCGGTGTAGGTGGTGAGTTTCATATAGGGGGGGGATTAAAATGGGGCTGCGCATCGGACGGCAGCAGCAGGTGGCCACTGGCAACCTTCACCGCGAGGAGCCGCTGTGCCGCAGCGAGTATCACGGCGAGCGCCCGGGACTCTCAAGCCTTATCCCCGGAAGTTGCAAAATCCGCCAATTCATGCTCGGTTGCTGGGGGAGCTAACTCACATTTCCTGAACTCAGCGACCCCGGATGCTTGGTAGCTCAAGCAAGTTCAAAAACAGTCATTGCAGGCGTTCCGCCACCAGAAATCCCTGTGGGAGCACGCCGACTTCGAGCCGCAGCTTGATGCCGTTGTGAAAATTTCCCAAGGAGGAGATCCAGATGGAGACGCTCAATCAAGACTTCCGCGAGCTTAGCCCATGACTCGAACCACTGGAGCTGGCTTAGGCGTGGGTAAAAAGCGTGGGTTGACAAACCCTGCGGCCCCCGCCACGGTCCCGCCCGCATCGCCCCCTATTCATGATTTTCAAAAGTCTCTGCCGTCACGCCGAAATCGGCGCAAATTCCTATTTGCTCGAAACCGCCAACGCCCGCATCGTCCTCGATGCCGGCATGCACCCGAAACACGAGGGCGCCGAGGCCATCCCCCACTTTGAGATGCTCGAACCCGGCAGCATCGACTCAGCGATCATCACCCACTCCCACCTCGACCACGTGGGGACGCTGCCCGTATTGCTTGAATCCCAGCCCCAGGCCAAGGTCTTCCTGTCCGAGGAAACCGCCGAACTGGCGCTCGCGCTGCTGCATAATTCAGTCAATGTCATGCAGTCCAAGCGCATCGAACTGGGCATAACCGAGTACCCGCTCTTTGAGCACCGCGAACTCGACGAACTGAAAAAATCCTTCGTGCGGCGCGCCATCGAACGCCCCTTCAATCTCGACCCCGCCGGGGCCATCCGCGCCACTTTCCACGACGCCGGACACATCCTCGGGTCGGTGGGCGTCACCATTGAGGCCGAGGGCAAGCGCATCTTCTATACCGGCGATGTGAATTTCGAGGATGCATCGCTGCAAAAAGGCGCGGCGTTCCCCGATGCACCGGTGGATACCATCATTGTCGAGACCACCCGCGGCAACCACGCGCGGCGACCGGATTACACCCGCGCCAGCGAGGAGGACGCCTTTGCCGAGGCGATCGCTCGGGTTTTGGCGCGCAAGGGTTCGGTGCTCATCCCGGTGTTTGCCATCGGCAAAACCCAGGAGGTGCTGGCCATGCTCCACCGCTTCAAGCGCCAACACCTCATCCCAAAAAAAACCCCGGTCTATATCGGCGGCCTCAGCACAAAAATGACCAACATTTTCGACAACTTCAGCGACGTATCGCGCCGCCAACTCCCCGGCTTCGATTTCCTCACCGACATGGAACTCGAGACCGGCGCCCGCAAAAACCGCGGCCCGATCCCATTTGTTTCCGGCTGCATTTACGCCCTATCCAGCGGCATGATGACCGAAAAAACCGTGTCTAACAATTTTGCCCGGCAAGGAGTGTTGGAAAACAAGCGCCACGGCTTGTTCTTCGTCGGCTATGCGGATCCGGCCTCGCCGGGCGGCCGCATCCGTTGCGCCCAACAGGGCGAGGAGGTGCTGCTAGATCCGGCCTATCCGCCGGTGCCGCTGCACTGTGAGATGCAGGTGTTTGATTTTAGCGGCCACTCGACGCGCGA
>QQNC01000102.1 GCA_003402695.1 Verrucomicrobiota bacterium
CGCCAGGCTTTGCGCCGTCGCCTCCACCAGCATCTGCGGCCGGCACTGGCGGATCATCTCGTGCCCGCCCCAGAGCACCGCGCTTTCATGCCCCTCGGTGTCGATCTTGACCGACCCCACCACCGGGTGGCCGAGTTTCCGCCAGGTGGCATCGAGGGTCGTGACGTCCACCTCGACCGTTTCCTTCCACCCCTGCGTTTCCCCCTTGATCTCCAGGTGGCTTTGCGGCGAGGAAGCCGCCGTGACGAAGCGCATTTTCCCCACCTGGTTCGAGACCGCGGCTTCCACGCACACCGCCCCGGCCAGCGCCGCGAGGTTGCGCTTCAGGGCCGGGAGCGAGCGGGCATCCGGCTCAAAGGCGACCACCGGCGAATGGAGATCCGCCAGGAAAACCGAGTAGAATCCAAAGTGCGCGCCCACGTCGAAAAAGGCCGTGCCTTGCGGCGCGAACCAGCGCAGCAGTTCCTCAAACCCGTCATCCACCCGGCCGCCCGTCACCCACGCCACCGAGGAAAACTGGCTGGTCTTGGGGAGAAAAACCCTCCGGCCGTTGCCGAGCTTGAGCGTGAGGTCATGGCCGAGGACGCGCTTCACGAATTGCCGCTGGCCCATCCGCCACAGGTAATTCCAGGAGCCGACTTTCTCCATCCAAGCTTGGGTGGATTTCATCATGGGGCGTCAAGACCTGCGACCGTGCGGGCCATCCGGACCACGCCGGCGGCCGCGCGCGCGGTGGTGAAATCCTCGACCCGCTGGCGGGCCGCGGCGGCGAAATGACGGGGATCCGCCACCTTGGCCTCGATGCAGTCTTCAATCGCTGCGGCCGCCGCCGCCGCATTGCCCGACGGGAAAATCCGGCCGGTCGCCTCCGTCACCAGGTCCGGCCCGCAGCCCACGCCGTCGCTGAGCACAAGGCCCAGCCCGAACTGCATCGCCTCGTTCACGACCAGGCCCCACGTCTCGCCCGCGCCGCTGCGCGAGGGCAGCACCAGCAGGTCGCTCGCGGCGTAGGCCCGGCCGATCTCGGACTGGTTGAGAAACCCGAGGAAATGCGCGTGCTCGCCCAGCACCTCGCGCATGGCCCGCTCCATTTCCGCCCGCAACTCGCCGTCGCCCACGACCAGCAGGTGGATGCGCTTGCGCAGCGCCGGCTTCAGCAGCCGCAGCGCCGCTGCAATCAGCAGCGGGTCCTTCTTCGGGATCAGTTTGCCGGCAAAAACGAGGACCGTGTCCCCCGCGTCGATCCCCAGTTTGCCACGGATTTTTTCGCGCTGCGGACCCCAGCGCTCCACCTGCCCGGCAAAAAAATCCGTGTCCACGCAGTACGGCGCCGGGGTCAGCTTGGGCGCCGGCACACCGAGGCGGATGAGATGGCTGCGGGCCTCGGTGCCGATGACGGCAAAGCCGTCGATCTTGTCATAGAACCGCCGCAGGAAACCGTCGCGCATCAGGCCCTTCAGCCGCGAGCGCGAGACCGCGACATCGGAGGCCTCGTGGCGCATCACGACTTTTGCCCCGGTGTTTTTCGCCGCCCGCAATGCCCCGAGGTGAAAACGGCCACCGTATGCGGCCAGCAGCACCACATCCGGCTGGAAGGCGCTGAAAGCCTTGGCCAAACCCGTGGCGGCCGGTTTCCAGAAGGAGATTTGCTGGATCCGGGGATCGGTGGAGAGAAACGTGTGCGCATAGCCCTCGACCAGCGGTGTGTCCCACGCCACCTGGCGCCCGAACTCGCGGTCGCGGTAACCACGCACGCTCATGTCGGTGCCGAAATAGGCATGGAAGCTGACCCCGGGCATGGCCGCCAGGCGCCGCCAGACCGGCGCCTGGTATTGGATCGGGTGCGTGACACAGGCCGCGAGGCGGAGTTCGGTTTTCACGATGCTTTTTCCTTGGTTGCCGCGGTCGCGGCCGCAATCACCTCGCCATAGTGCTGGAGATTGGCCGCCGCGTAGCGCCGCCAGGACAGGTCGCGGCGGGCGAGCGCGGCCGCCGCGCGGCTCATCGCCGCCAGCCGATCCGGGTTCGCGGCCAGTCTTTGCAAAGCGGCGGCCAGGTGCACCGAATCGTCCGCCGGCACCACCAGGCCGGCCGCAAACTCCCGCAGGCCCGGTGCGACCTCGCGGCCTTCGCCATCGAGCGCCAGGAAATCCTCGCCGCCGGTGTTGGCCGTGCAGATGAGCGGGAGCCCGCACGCCAGCGCCTGGGCCTGCACCATCGCCTGCCCCTCCTCGATGCTCGGCATCACGAACACGGAGGATTTTTGATACCAGGCCGGCAGTTCATTCTGCGGCACGTGCCCGATCCGGCAGATGCGGGCGTCCAGCGGGCCAACCAACTGCGCCGTTTCCGCCGTGGCTCCCCCCACCAGCAGGAGCTCGCTGTTCGGGATGGCGGCCCGGCGAAAGGCGGCGACGAGATGGTGGATGCCTTTCCGCACGCTCAGCGAGCCGGCAAAGATCACGCGAAAAACGTCGTCGGTTTTTGTCCCCGGGCTGAACCGGCTGACATCCACGCCAAAACCGTTGAGGAAAAGCCTCTCCGGCGGGAAGCCGGCCTCGAGGAAGGTCTGGTGGACGAACCGGCTGGGCACAAAGATGCGATCCGCCAGCTGATACTCGCGCAGCTCGCGCTCAACCGTGAGGCGCGGCGTCTCCTCCCAGCGCAACCCGAGCGAGGCGTATTCCTCACGCAGGATCCGGCACTGTTCGAGCATATGGGAGGAACTGCGCTCCAGCACCGTCGGGATGCCCCGGGCCCGGGCCGCCTCCAGCGCCGGTTCCGCCGCGGCCGACCACGCATGCACCAGGTCGGGATTGCCGAGGTGGCGCGCGGCGTGGTGCGCGAACAGGTCGTTGATCCGGAACTGCTGCCGCATCGCAAACGCCTCGCCGCCGACCTTCCACGCGACCTTGGTCAGCCCGGCCGAGACCGGCAGGCTGACGACCTTGGCGTCCGGGATGTTCCAGCGTCGGGTGTAACTGCGGGGATAGTTCGTGACCAGCCGGTGCAGCGCGCCGAGCTGTTCCAGCTCCCGCGCGAGGTCGAACGCATGCCAGCGGCCAGGGACAACGATGGTGATTTGGGGCAGTGTCATGTTAGGAAAGGCGCACTCGCAGAAGAATTCCGGCTTCCCGCAGACCGCCCAATCCGGAACGGAGAAAAGCGGGCAGATGGCATCCGAGTTCCTCCAAGCTCTGCCTGAGCGCCACCCCCGCAAAGAGGATGTTGCCGAGCAGGAAGACGGTCCCCACCGCAGCCACGCCAAAAGAAGGGAAGGCGATCCAACTCCCGAGCAGGCTGAACAATTGCACGGCCAGATAGGCCTTGGGCAGCACCCCGAGCCGGCTGGTCGCCCACGGAATGATGAGGGCGAGATTGCCCAACGCCGCGGTCACGGCCTCAACCGCGAAAACCCCGACGAAAAATCCGGCCACCGCCGGCATCCCCGTCCACTTCTGCACCATCCATCCACCCCAAACGAAGGCGCCGGCCGAAAAAAATGCTCCGAGCAGTAAAGTGAGGCCAAAGGCCCCGGCTTGCAGCCTCTGCAGCCGTGGCCGGTCCTGCCGGGCATAGGCCGTCGTCAACTCCGGGTGGAGCGAAGTGAACAGCAGGGATGATCCTTGCAGAAATACGCGTCCGACCTGCCGGCAAACACTGAGTACGACCACGGCACCGGAACCGCCGACGCTATTGGCCACCAGCGTCACCCCTTGGTTGATCAAGGCGTTGCCGACCGGAAAGGCAAAGAACCCGGCCCCGGCGGGAAGCAGGGAACGAAAATCGTCCCACGTGCCTGCGCGCCAATGAAACGACAGTGCCGGGAGCAATCGCTTTGCCCGCAGAGTCAGGATGGATAGCATGATGATCCGACCCAGCACCAACAGGGCGGCCAGCCAGACCATCGTGGCGTGGGACCAAAGCAGCAGGGCCGTGCCCAGAACTTCCAGCACCCGCATGTGCCCTTGCAGCAGCAAATACTGCGGAAAGGCGCCGGCGGCCCGGTAAACCCCGGAAAAACTCCCGATCTGGAGCGGCAACAGCGAGTACGCGGTCAGCAAGAGGAAGACGGCCGTGAAATCGCGCGAACTGATTGCGGTGCCCTTTAGCCAGAATTGCAACGGCAGCAGGGCCAGCGCCCCGACCATCAGCAACGTCAGGACCAGCGCGAACCAGGTTTGAAATCTCCAGACCGCACCGATCAGGTTTTCTGCCCGGACCGTTTCACCGCGCTCGACCGCGATGGCGAATTCATTGCCGAGCGCATTGCCGATCCCGATGTCGGATAGGGCCAGGTACGCCGGCACCGCCGAGAGCACCAGCCATAGTCCATAATAGGCCTGTCCCCAAAAATGCAGGAAGAGCGGGACAAGAGCAATCTGCCCCACGGCCACCGCCGCGGTGGCATAGAGGTTCGCCGCCAGATTGTGTTTTACGCCGGCCATGTTTCACCGTTCTGCAAGATCTCCGTTGCCGGATTTGCGCTCACGACAGGTATTCCTCCCGTACGAACAGGCAGTCCGTCTGCCGCTTGCGGACCATCCGGTAGCCCGCCTGCTCCAATTGCCGCCACGATCAAAGGTCCGGCGCCACGGGATGCCGGGCATGAAATGATGAAACTCGACGGCAATCTGCGCCGGCCGGATGCCGGCTTGGAGCAGCGACTCCAGCACCTCGTATTCGAAGCCTTCGATGTCCAGCTTGCAGAGGGCGCAGTCGGCCAAGCCGGCGAGTTCAAGCGCTTTTCGCGGCGATACACAGGGAAACTCCACGAGGGCACCGGCACTTTCGTCGATCGCCGTGCGAAAAGAGCCTTCCGCCGGATTGGCCGGTGGGGCGAAGCGAACCACCGTGTCGCGTCCGGCCAGTCCCAGCGGGAAAAACTTCAGCCGGCCATGCTGATTGTCCGCTTGCTCCATCGTCGCCCGGCCCGTCGGCGAGGGGTCGAACACCGCCACTTCGCAACCCAGGCGCGCCAGTTCGAGTTCAAAGCTCACATCCTTCCCGGCCCCGCCAGACAGCACCGTGGAGCCGGGTTTCAACAGCGACGCACAGATCCACCAGTTGGCATCGCCACCCATCAATTGGACGCCCGCCAGTTTCCGCCAAAACAGGCGGTCGAACCAAAGTCGTCCCGTGCGTCGGAAGTTCGCTAGCATGAAAGGGAATTCGCGCCACCCGACCGAGCTTCGCCCCGTCGCTTCCGGGGGGTGGAGGCGACTGCGGGGGAAAATGCGGCGGGGCGCATCTGGATGTGGAAACCTAGCCCTTGGATCCGAGGAATTTCTGAAGCAGGGGCAGGAAAAAGAGGGTCTTGCGGTGCCACGTCTGGAGGCTGTCCAGGCGCTGGGCCAAAAACTCGCGGTCCGGCTCGTCGGCGGCGGCCAGCTGCCGCTCGATCGTCCGGAGCCGCGCCTGCCCGGACTGCAGCGGCGCGCGCAGCCGGCTCTGCACCACCCCGCGCAGGAGTCGGCGCAGCTCTGTCTCCGGGACGAAGTACTCGCGCCCTTCACCGGGCATCGCGATGGGCTTGATCGCGCCGAGCTCGCGCAGGAAGCGCAGGCCTTTGCTGACCGAGCCTTTGCTGAGCTCCAGCGCCGCCACCACGTCGGCGAAGGCCAGCGGCCGGGGTGAACAATAGATCACGCCGAAGATCTGCCCGACCGAGCGGGACAGGCCGAGTTGCTGCACCACATCGGCGCAGACCTGGACAATTTCCGCCTGCGTCGGGCTCAGTGGGCGGGTGCCAGACCGGGTCCTGTCCGCCACCGGCACAGCCCGCTCCCGGGTCCGGTCATGGGCGCCGGATTTGCGTCGGGCCGCGGCAGCTGGGCGGAGGAGATTCACGCCCAAAGTCTCGAACCGCAAAAAGGCGGTTCAAGGGGAATTGAACTCCGCAGGTGTCGGACGGGTTACGCCCGTGTTAAATCCGCCAAATTCAGGCCCGCGCGGTGTCGGCGCCGGGCCGCGGCCGCCGGTTTTCATAGCGCGCAAAAAAGACTGCGTTGAGCGCGCGCGCTTCCTTCGCCCTCAAGCCAATGGCGACCTCAATCCCGGCCGCCCGCAGTCGGGCGATCCCCTGGCCGTTCACCGCCGGATTGGGATCCAAAGTGCAGCACACCACCCGCTTGATCCCAGCGCGAATGATCGCGTCCACGCACGGCGGCGTCCGGCCGTGGTGCGAGCACGGTTCCAAGCTCACATACAGCGTCGCCCCGGCCACGCTGGTGGCTGCGGAGTTGAACGCCTCGACTTCCGCATGCGGCAGTCCCGCGCGATGATGATACCCGATTACTCTGGATTCTGAGCGAAGAAGGTTCGAACTTTGTCCAATAGAGACCGCCAATTTTCTTTCGGCCGCCGAAAGAAGATTGCCCTCCGCAGTCCCGCCTGGCGGGACGAAGGAGGGCTCGTGTTTTGCCCCGCACGTTGGCTGCAGGCCGCACTGCGGCCCGATGCTTGATCCAGCAAACCCCCGCGCCGTTTGCCCCCGGCACCGTCCTGTGCCACGTTACAGCCCGTGCATTCCGGTTTAATTCGCTGGGTCCTTTTTTCTCTCCTCCCGCTCTCCATGCCTGCTCAAACCGCATTTCCTCCCACCACACCCGGACGCTGCGAGCTGAAGACCCTGCCGGCCGGGGTGCTCCTCCAGACCGAGGGCAAGGGCAATTATTTCTCGGAAGCCAACGGGATGTTTCGCCCGCTCTTCAACTACATCTCCTCGCGGCACATCGCCATGACCACGCCGGTCGAGGCCCGGATCGACCAAGCGGCCATGTATTTCTGGGTGGCCGAGGGCGAGCGGGCCAAGGTGACCGGCAGTGAGGGCAGCGTAAAGGTGGTCGAGGTGCCGGCACGCTCCGTGGCGAGCCGGGGCGGAAAGGGCAGCTACAGCCGGGAGAATTTTGAGGAGACCCGCGATGCCTTGCTTGTTTGGCTGTCGTCCCGCCCGGACGTTCAGCCGGCCGGCCCGGCCTATGCGGTTTTTTGGAACGGCCCCTTCACGCCCTGGTTCCTCAAGCACTACGAGGTGCATGTGCCGGTGCGTCCGAGGTAACGCCCGGCCCTGGCCAGAATCGGCTCGCCACCGGGGGCCATCATCCTTGGTTTTCGTGCCCGGATTTAAACCATGACCGAGGGCGACCACCGACCATTTTTCAACGTGGCCTTGAACCTGCCCCACGCCGGGCGCATCGCCCGCCGTATCGTGCTCCTGCTGCCGGACCGGGAAACGGATCGCGCGCCCGAGGCGGACGCGGCCCGGCGGGTGGCGGAACAACTGCTGGAACTGCTCGACCCCTGCCTGGAGGCCGATGAGAACCCGGCCGCCCTGATCAGCACCCGGCTGCAAGCCCGCGCGGCCGAGCTGGGCCGCAAGCTCGTCGACCACATCGAGCGTGGCCGCTTCGGCCACGACCGGCTGGGCCAGAGCGTGCGCAACCTGTTCGAATGCCTGGAACTGGGCCGCGAGGGCGCCGACATCTCCCTGCGCGCCGGGGAAAACCCGCGCTCGATGCAGCGCCCGATGTGACGGCGGGTCGACCTGCTCAGATATTCTGATCCTGGCCCGCGCGCTGGGCGCCCAGGTTCGCGGGCAGGTGCTGCGGGAGAAAGAAATAATAGTTCATCAGCCACCAGCTGCGCGACGAGCGGTAGAACAGGATCGGGAAGCCGAATGCGCCCACGCCGGCGATGATCGATGCGGCCATCCCGGAGAACACCCCGCCGAGAAACAACAGGAGCACCGGCACCAGGAAAACCACGACGGTCGTGCCGAAATTGAGCGCCACGGCACCGAGGAAACTGCCCTCGTCCCGCTCAATCACCAACCCGCAGTCCGGACAGGCCGCGTTCACCTGGAACAGCGTCCCCGGCTTGAACAGCGTCTTGCCGCCGCAGTTGGGGCAACGGATGGTCAGGCCACGGGCGACAATCTGGATGCGCGTCACTTGCATGGGATGAAGTTAACCACGAAACACCCGAAACACACGAAAATCATATCCTCCGGACTTTGGCCCACGGAACACACGGATCAGAATTCCGCACTCCAGATTGTCATTGCGAGGAAGCCCAACGGGGTGAGGAAGCAATCCATCCGTAATTGCGATATCAGCAACCGAATGGATTGCCGCGTCGGCCTGCGCCCTCCTCGCACTGACCATCCGAGTGGAATACTCTGTCTCCTCCGGGTGTTCCGTGGGCAACCGGATCGGGGTTCGAATCCGTTTTCGGGTCTTTCGGGTGTTTCGTGGTTAACAAAATCCGGCCACAAAAAAGGCGCTCCGTTGCGGGAGCGCCTTGAAACCGATCTACGATCGATGATCTCCGACCGCGCTGCGCGCGGTCAGGCGCCGAGCTGGTAGCGCGTGAAGCGGCGGAGCTGGATGTTCTCGCCGGTCTTCGCGATGCGCTCGGTGAGCATCTCCTTCATCGTCTTCTCGGGCAGCTTCACGAACGGCTGGTCGAGCAGACAGATGGTGGAGAAATACTTCTCGAGCTTGCCCTCGACGATCTTCTGCACGGCCGCGGGCGGCTTGCCGAGGACCTGCGCCGAGGCGATCTCGCGCTCCTTGGCGAGATCGGCCTCCGGCACCTGGTCGCGGGAAACATACAGCGGGCTCGCGGCGGCGATCTGCAGGCAGACGTCCTTGACGAACGCCTTGAACTCGTCGTTGCGCGCGACGAAGTCCGTCTCGCAGTTGACCTCGAGCAGCACGCCGACCTTTCCGCCGACGTGGATATAGCTCTCGATCAGGCCTTCCTTGGTGATGCGGTCAGCCTTCTTGGCCGCCGACGCCGCGCCTTTCTTGCGCAGGATCGTCGTGGCGGCCTCGATGTTGCCGTCAGCCTCGGTGAGGGCCTTTTTGCAGTCGAGCAACCCGGCACCGGTGGCGATGCGCAGTTCGTTGACCATTTGAGCGGAGATGGGAGTACTCATGATGATTGAAGGAGCGAGGAGTGAGGAGTGAGCCGCGGGTAGTGAGGGATGGCTGCGAGTAGAGGGGAAATCCGATGGTTTGGATGCTCTCTACTCGCTACCCACTACTCGCTACGTCGCCGCAGAGGCGACTTACTCGGCCTTGACCGGCGCCTTCTTGGTGCGGACCGGCTTCTTGGCGGC
>QQNC01000103.1 GCA_003402695.1 Verrucomicrobiota bacterium
AGGCGCTCTGGTCGCGCGTCAGCGTGAGCGGCGTGTCGAACCAGACCATGCCGACGGGGCCGTAGCGCGTGAGCAGCTCGGTGAGCTGCGGGAGGACTTTTTCGCGCAGATAACGGTCGGGATTCTTTTTTTCCTTCGCGTAGTCCCAGGTGTTCCACGCGCCGTCGGGGTGGTGCCAGTCGAGATCCTGCGAGTAGTAGAAACACAGGCGGATGCCCTGGCGGCGGCATTCGCGGGCGAGATCGGCGATGGGGTCGTGGTGCCACGGGGTGGCGTCGACGACGTTGTACGGGCTGACGGTCGAGCGGTACATTGCGAAGCCGTCGTGATGCTTCGTGGTGACGACGAGATAGCCCATGCCGGCCTCGCGGGCGAGGCGGACGACAGCGGCGGCGTCCCAGTGGCGCGGGTGAAATTTCGCGGCGAGCGGCGCGTAGGTGGCGACGGGGATTTTTTCGCGAAACATCAGCCACTCGCCGATGTAGGGCACGCGTTGGCCGCGCCAGACGCCGGCGGGAATGGCGTACAGGCCCCAGTGGATGAAGAGGCCGAAGCGCGCTTCACGCCACCAGGCGAGTTCATCGCGGCCGGTGGCCCGGCGGCGAGTGGGGCGTTTGACGGCGGAAATGTCGACGGCGCGCATGGTAAAAGCCGCGCGAGCGCGGCGGAGATCGAAATTCGGAGATCGGAGTTCGGTAAAAAGGCGGACCAGCTTTGAATCAGCGATCGATGCCCGGAAGTCGAGCGAGGAGCCATTCACTCGCTGAAGCTGTGCAGGCCGGTTATAGACCGAGAGCGCTGGCCAAAAATTGCGCCGTGGCAGATGACTCGATCTGCGATCCCCGAACTGCGATCTACGCCGCCGCAGGCTGCTGGATCGGCGGCATCGGGCAGTCGAGGGCGGCGGCGATGGCGCGGAGCAATTCCGCCTCGGCGATCAGAATCGTGCCGTCGGCGCCGACCACGTGGGCGCTGGCGAACAGGAGGCGCTGCTTGATCGGGCCGCTGGCGGTGGCGAGCTTGTCGAGGGCGGCGTCGAGTGCGACGAAGTCGCTGGCGGCGGGCGGGAGCAGGGCCAGCTGGCCCTCGAGCAATTTCAACTGGTCGGTCCCGGCGGCAAAGGCCCCGGCGGCGTCCAATCCGCCGTTGCTCGCCGTGTAGGCGAGGGCGGAGAGCACGACGCTGATTTCGTGGGCGACGGCGTTGAACGAGTAGACCTGGACGACGGCGGCACCGGGTTTTTCACCGAGGGCGAGGGAGCGCGTGAGGAGTTTTTGCAGTGCGAACTCGAAGGTGGAAACCTTGCCGTCGGCGTGGACCAGTTCGTCGAGGGTGTCGAGAAAGGGGGCGAGTGAGGCTGGCGGCAGGTTGCGGAGAGCGGGTACCGCCAGCTGGAGCAGGGGGAGTTTGTGCTCGGGCCCGAGCGATCCGAGGGCGGGTTCGAGTTCGCCGAGCAGGCGCCGCGCCTCGGCACCGGCCTTGGAGGCGACGAGGGAGCGCTGGCGTTCGCGCATCGTCTCATGGCCATCGAGCAACAGGCCGTAGAGGAGGACGGATGACTCGGTGGGCGAGCGGGTGGCCTCGCGGAGGCGGGGCGGCACCGAGGCGAGCAGCGTCTCGGCGTGGGCGATGTTGGCAGGGGCGAGGGTGCCGATGGTGGCGATGATGGCGACGGGCGAGGGGAGCGGGGCGGCGGGACGCTTGACCGTGGAATGGTCGAGGGCCCCGGGGGCGAAACCGGCTTGGGCGAAGGTATCGTGGCTGACGTCCACCACCTCCGGCGGGTCGAACATCTGGCCGTCGAACTGCGGGTCGATGGCGCGGAGGCGCGAGTCGAGCGACGGGTGGGTGGCCCAGAGCCCGCCGAAGCTGGACTCGAAGGCCTGGGCAAAAAAGAAATGGCCGATGGTCGCGCTCTTGTTCGACTCGAGCGAGGAGCCCAGGGCGAAGCCGCCGATCTTTTTCAGCGCGCCGGTGAGGCCGCCGGGGTTGCGCGTGAACTGGACGGAGGAGGCGTCCGCGAGGTATTCGCGCTGCCGCGAGACGGCGGCCTGGATGAGCTTGCCGAAAAAATAACCGACGTAGCCGAGGATCAGCAGCGCGAGACCCACGGCGCCCGCGGCGAGGACGACTCCGCCGGAGCCCTTGCTGTCGCTGCTGCGGATGCGGCCGCGCGTCAGTGCCCAGAGAATGCCACGGCCGGCGAGGCCGATGACGAGGATGCCGAAGAGCAGGGCGCTGAGTTGGAGGTTGAGCCGCATGTCGCCATTGAGGATGTGGCTGAATTCGTGGCCGATGACGCCCTGGAGTTCGTCGCGGGTGAGCTTGTCGAGCGCGCCGCGCGTGACGGTGACGACGGCGTCGCTGGTGGTGAGGCCGGCGGCGAAGGCGTTGATGGCGGGTTCCTGGTCGAGCACATACACCGCGGGCATGGGGATGCCGGAAGCGATGGCCATTTCCTCGACGACGTTGAGGAGCTTGCGCTCGCGCAGATCGGTGGTGTGCGGATTGATGGGCCGGCCGCCGACGCTCTCGGCGACGGCGGAACCACCGGCGGAGAATTCCTGCCATTTGACGAGCGAGGCGATGCCGACGACGAGGAGCGTGCCGACCGTGACCGTCAGGAATACCTGCGGCTGCCAAAGCTGAACGGACGCGGTTTCGATATTATCCGATTGATAGTACTGGTGGCGGCTGGGGCGCGTCGGACTGTAGGCCAGCAGGAAGATCGTCGCAAAATAGCCGCCCAGGATGGTGCCGATCACGGCGACCACGAAAAGCGCGACGAGCCGCCCGGTGCGTTGCTTGGCGCGGGCCTGGGCTTCGAAGAAATCCATGTCGGGGCGGGGAACGCGGAGGCGGAGAACGCGGAATCGGGGAGCCGTCGCGGCCGGCGGGGATCAGCCGGGGGTGACGACGACGGCGGTGCCGTAGCACAGCACCTCGGTCACGCCCGGGGACAGCTCGGTGGCGTCGTAGCGCAAGCCGAGGATGGCATTGGCGCCACGAGCGGTGGCCTCGCGGCACATTCGTTCAAAGGCATCCTGGCGGGCGTGTTCGCAAAGCTCGGTGTACAGCGTGATGTCGCCGCCGAACAGCGTCTGGATGCTCGCGCCGATGTTGCCGACCACGGAGCGGGAGCGGACGACGATGCCGCGGACGGTCCCGAGTTCCGCGGTGACGCGGAACCCGGTGAGCGTAAAGCCGGTGGTATTATGCACGGCGGGAGAAGACCGGGGCTTCAGGTGAAGCTGACCTTGGGCGCGTTCCGCTCGGTGGGGTCGTCGATCTTGAACAGCTCGGCGGGCAGGAAGCCGAACAGGCCGGCGAAGACCACGTTGGGGAACGTCTCGCGCGTCGTGTTGTAGCCCATGACGCTGTCGTTGTACGCTTGGCGGGCGAAGGAGACCTTGTTTTCCGTGGAGGTGAGCTCCTCGGTGAGCTGCATCATGTTCTGGTTGGCCTTGAGGTCGGGGTACTGCTCGGAGACGACCATCAGGCGGGAGAGGGCGCCACCCAGGCCGGACTCGGCGGCGCCGAGGCTCTTCATAGCGTTGGCGTCGGCCGGGTTGGCGGCGGCGGACTGGGCGGCGGCGAGGGCGATGTTGCGGGCCTTGATGACGGCCTCGAGGGTGGAGCTCTCGTGCTTCATGTAGCCCTTGGCGGTCTCGACCAGGTTGGGGATGAGGTCGTAGCGGCGCTTGAGCTGGACGTCGATCTGGGCGAACGCGTTCTTGAAGCGGTTGCGGAGGGCGATGAGGGAGTTGTAGATGCCCATGACCCAGAGGCCGAGGACAACGAGGACGACGAGAAGGACACCGAGGACGATAAGTGCGATGCTCATGATGGGATGAATTGAAGGGAAAAACTGACGCCGTGGAGTGTGCCAAGGGAACCCGGGCGCGCCAGAAGGAACTGATTACAACGCGGTTGATTGTTTCCATGGGGCGCAGCAACTTAGCCGCGTCCGCATGCGATCCCGAATTCTCCCCGTCCTCCTGCTGGCCACGGCCATGCTCCTGCGCGCGCAGGCGCCGCTCTTCGCCCCGGTCCCGCTCGTGGCGGCGACCCGCGCGGCCTCACCGGGGGACAATGCCCTCGCCTTGGCGGCGGCGGACCGGGCGGCGGAGATGGGGTTTCCCACCGTGGCGGCGGAGTTGTACCGCCAGCTCCTGGCGGCACCGGGTGGCGATCATGCGCGGCTGACCCTCCGGCTGGCCACCGCGCTGCTGGACGACGGCCGGGCGGCCGAGGCGGAGCAGACGCTGCAGGGTTACGTCGGCTGGCGCGGCGCGGCGTGGCATCTGCGCGCGGCGCTCGCGGCGATGCAGCTGCGCAAGGTGGACGGGGCGCGGGGCGAGCTGGCGGCGATCAAGGCCGACGAGGTGGCGGCGACCGACCGGGCGTGGTATTTCTACCTGCAGGGGCTGCTGGCGGACGTGGCAAACGACGTGAACGGGGCCAAGGATTTTTACCAGCTGGCGGAGGGCGCGGCCGGGACCAATTTTTCCCGGGCGCGTTTCATCCTCGCACGGGAACAGGCGCGGCTGCGGCTCGGGCCGGTGACGGATGCCGAGGCGGAGACGCAGCGCAAGAACCTCGAGCAGTTTCAAGGCCGCAAGATTGGCTACGGCATTGCGCGAACGTACGCGGCCATGCTCGACGCCCTCGGCCGGAAGAGTGAGGCCATCGCGCTGTTGCAACGGCAGCTTGCCACGATGCCCGCGGAGGAAGGGGACGAGCTGGACAGCACGCGCCTCGTGCTGGGCTTGATCGCCGGCGCGGACGAAGGTGCCGGCCGCACCGCGCTCAACGAATTGCTGCGCGAAGGCGCCGACCGCGACAAGCAGCGCATCGCCCTCCAGCTGCTCACTCGGGCGTCCGATCGCGATCCCGCGCGGGCGGAATTCCGCAAGAAACTCGATACGCTCATCGGGCTGCCGGCGGCGCATCCGATTCTGGAGGATCTGCTGCTGTTCCGGGCCGAACTGGCGCTGGCGGACCGGGACTACGCGCAGGCTGAGGACGACGCCCACGCGTTGTTACAGAAATTTCCCGGCTCGCCGCTCAAGGCCCACGCCCTCGGCGTGCTGACCGGCTCGGCGTGGGCGCAGCTGCGCTACCGCACGGCGGCCGACAACGCGGCCAAGGCGCGCGCGGAACTGGCCGCAGGTCCGGAACATGCCCAGCTCGGGGTGCTCGTGGCCGAGGCGTGGTTCCGGGCGCGGGATTTTCGCAGTGCGGCCGACGCTTATGCGGCGACGCTGGCCGAGCCGCCGGCGGGTGTGCCCCCGGGCAACCTGATGTTTCAACGCGTGCTCGCCGAGATGGAGGCCGGCTCGCTGGACACGGCGCAGACGGTGCTCGACGACCTGGTAAAAAATCCGGCCTTCGATGCGGTGAATCGCTGGCAGGCGGAATGGAACCTGGCGCGCGCGCTCCAGACGCATGACCAGACGAAGGCCGCCTACGACCGGGTGAACCGGCTGCTCGCGTTGCCGCGGCTGGCACCGGGTTCGTTGCCGCCGGAGTTGCAGGCCCGGATGGCGTGGCTGCAGGCCCGGCTGTCACTCGAGGCGGGCCAGCCAGAGCAGACGCTCAAGCTGGTGGACGCATTGCCGGCGAAACTGGAAGGCGTGGCACCGGCGCTAAAGAGCGAGATGGAAAGCACGGGCGCGCTGCTGAAGGGCGAGGCGAGCTTTGACCTCGGGCGCGAGGCGGAGGCGCTGGACCTGTTGAAGAAACTGCGCGCGGATTTTCCGCGGTCGGACGCCGCGGTGTATTCCTACTTTGTCGAAGCCGAGCACTATGAGAAGCAGGACAAGACCGTGGAGGCCCAGCAGCTGTTCACCAAGCTCGCCGACGAATTTCCGGACAACACCTACGCGCCCTATGCGCTCTACCAGGCGGCGCTGCAGGCGGAGCGGCGCGGCCAGGACGCCAATTTTGCCGAGGCCAACCGGCTGATCGAGGATCTCGTGAAGAAGTACCCTGCGAGCGACCTGGTTTTTTATGCCCGGCTCAAGCAGGGCGACCTGCTGCGGAAACTGAACCAGTTTCCCCAGGCGCAGCAGGTGTACGAGTCCTTGGTGAACAACTATACGGCGCACAACGACGTGATCCTGGCGCAGCTCGCGCTGGCGGAGTGCCACAATGCGCAGTCGGCGAACGACCCCGCGCAGGCCGAGCGCGCGATCATCCTCTTCGAGCACCTGCGCGATCGCGTGGACGCGCCGGTGGACGTGCGGGTCGAGGCGGGGTTCAACCTCGGCAATCTTTATGCGCGCCGGGGTGATGCCGCCAGCGCGGAGGAGGTGTGGTGGAAGGACGTGGTGTACGAATTTCTGGTTAAGGATCCCGTGAGCGCCGCGCAGCTCGGCGCGAAAGGCCGCTACTGGATGGCGCGCACGCTGCTCGAGCGCGGCTCGCTGTTCGAGTCGCAGGGAAAACTCGAGCAGGCTAAGGAGGCGTGGCTGCTGATCCTGAAGGCCCGGCTGAGCCCGGGCGAGGACCTGGCGAAGGCGCGGCTGGCCCGCTTCAATCTCCCGGAGACGAAACCCTGAGCGCGCCGCCCGCATGCTTTCGGATTTACGCCACGGAATGAACCCAATCTAACTTCCCCTCACGATGTCCGTTTTTGACTTCAGTCTTTTCGCCAAGGGCGGCCCGATGATGTGGGTGCTGCTCGCGCTCGGTCTGCTCTGCCTCATGCTCGTGATCGAGCGCACGCTTTACCTGCACCGCGGGCAGATCCGCTCCACGGCCTTCATCGGCGGCATCAAGAACATCCTCGCCAAGCGCCGCATCGTCGAGGCGCTGACCGTGTGTGAGGAAACCCCCGGCCCGGTGGCGGCGGTGGTGAAGGCGGCGCTGCTGCACGCGGACGACAACGCCGACGCGATGCGCTTTCACGTGCAGGAGGCCGCGATCGTCGAGCTGCCCGTCCTGGAGCGGCGGCTCGGCAGTATCGCGGCGATCGCGCAGGTTGCGCCGCTCGTCGGCCTGCTGGGCACGGTCTTGGGCTTTGTCACCACGTTTCTGGCGTTCGAACGGGACTACGCCACGGCCAGCGTGCTCGCCAAGGGCATGTGGCAGGCACTGCTTTGCACGGCGGGTGGCCTGATGCTCGCGATCCCGGCCCACCTGGCGCACCATTTCCTGAGCGGCCGCGTGCGCGCCATCGTGCGCGACGTGGAGTGGGCGGGGAATGAAATCATGAAATACCTGCAGACGGACTATCGCGGCGTGGCGCCGGGCACCGGGCCCGCCGGCGAGGGTGGGGCGGGGGAGAAAAAATGATCACGCGTCCGCTTGATCTCGCCTCCAAGCTGCGGGCGGAGCCGCGGAGCCTCGATGTGTTGTTCTATGTGAACGTGGGCATGCTGGTGCTTTTTTTCTCCGTGTTCGGCTCCCGTTTCGTGCTCGCGCCGGGTCTGGGCGTGGATTTTGAGCTGCCGAAACTGCCGGGCGCGGTGAGCAACGCCGTGACCACGACGAGCACCATCAGCGTCAAAAACTCCGGGCAGATTTTTGCCGACGGCCTGCTCAGCCTGCCGCAGCTGCGCGAATGGCTGAAAGCCGAGGCGAAGAAAAACAAACATCCCTCCCTGCTGGTGCGCATGAGCGCCGGCGTCCCCGTGTCGGTGCAAAATGAAATTGTCAGCGCCGCCCGGGAGGCGGGCTTTGGTTCAAACATCACCCTGGCGGCGGAAGAACCCGCGGCCTATCCGGCTCCGGGTCGCTGACGACGATGAAAACCGCGGCGGGTCGGCAATACCGGTGGGCTTATGCGGTGGCCGGCGCCTGCGTTGGGCTGGTCGTGCTCTCCCTGCTCTTCCGGGCGCCGGGCGGTCCCCGGGTGCGACCCCTGCAACCCGCAAAAACGCCTGGAAGCGCCGTCCGGCTGGTGAGCCTGAAGCCCAATGAGGCGGCCCTGACCGATCCGACCCCGCTGTTTTTGCCGACCGAGTGGAATTCCGGCCAAAATGCCCTGCCGGCGAACACCCAGCGCGAGCCGGGCGGTTCTTTTCAGGGGTATTCCGCCAAACTGGCATTTGCGGAAACGGAGCTCAATTTGAACTTACCCGCGGCCATCAAGGTACCGGCGCGCCCGGCGGATGCACTGGCGGCGGAGCGGTCCGGGCAGTCATTCCTTGGGTTGGGTCAGTCGGATCACCCAGTTTCACAACTCAATGCAAGAAAAGCTTTTATCGAGATACTGGCGGCGATAAATGGCCAACGCCTCCTGGCCCAACCTTTGACCAATGCCAACCCCCCGGGCGGGGCTTGGCAGCCGATGGAGTTCCTCGTGGCGGTCGATGCGATGGGTCTAGTGGGTCCGCCTACGCTGACGGAGAGCTCACGGGTGGCGGCGGTGGACGGATATTTCCAAAATTACCTCGTAAAAACGCTTCATGCCGGTCAGCGACTGACCCCGGGTTTCTATCGTATCTGCATCGGCCCGTAGTTTTTTCCGAGAAAGTGTAGTTTGCTGTTGACGGTCTATTTTACGGCCTGCACTTTCTACCCTCTTTTTCGTTTTTTGACCCTCCCTTGGTCTGCCCAGATAGCTCAGTTGGCAGAGCACCCCCTTGGTAAGGGGGAGGTCGCCGGTTCGAATCCGGTTCTGGGCTCCAGGTCAACGTCGCACGACTTCTGCGACGTAAAAATAGAGGTCAAAATCATCGTTTAACCCGTTAACGCTCAAACTCCACATGGCTAAAGCTACATTCGAACGCAACAAACCGCACGTCAACGTCGGCACCATCGGTCACGTTGACCATGGTAAAACCACCACGACGACGGCAATCCTCGCCGTCCAGGCCCGCAAAGGTCTGGCCGAGGTCAAATCCTACGCGGACATCGCGAAGGGTGGCACCGTGCGCGATGCCTCCAAGATCGTCACGATCTCCGTGGCCCACGTGGAGTATCAGACCGAGAAGCGTCACTACGCCCACGTCGACTGCCCCGGTCACGCTGACTTCGTCAAGAACATGATCAC
>QQNC01000104.1 GCA_003402695.1 Verrucomicrobiota bacterium
GCCCGCGAGGACGGCCTCGTGGCCGGGCTCTGCCCCGGCGACTGCGGTTACCTCACCACCTACGCCGCGCAGTGGATCACTGCGTGTCTGCATTATTGGGAACTGACCGGCGACCGCGCGCTACTCGAGGAGATGTTCGCGCACGCCGAGGGCAATGCCGGCGCCTTCGAGAAGAACCTCACGCCCGACGGCCTGAAGGACGACATGGGCTGGGGCTTCGTGGACTGGGGTTACGTGCGCAACCCCGGCCCGAGCGACATGGCCGTGAACCTGCACGTCCTCGCCGCCATCCGCGACATGACCCGCTGGTGCACGGCGCTCGACCACGCCGACCGCGCCGCCAAGCACCAGGCGCTGGCGGACCGGCTGGAAGCGATCATCGCGCGCTACTTCGCCGGGGAACTCGCCACCGGCGGCGACCCCTGGGCGCGCATCGGTTATCACCGCGCGGCGCTCGGACTGCGCCTGGGCTTCTTCGACGCCGCGCAGGCGAAAGCCGGTCGCGCGTTCCTGAAGGAACACATGCTGCGCTGTTTCCCCAACAATCCCGCCGCGCCGCGGCTCAGCGATCCCGCCGCGAACAACCCGCAGCTCATCACCCCCTACTTCGGGCACTTCGCGCTGCCGGAGCTCATTGAGCATGGGGACATGGATTTTGTGCTCGGCCAGTACCGCACCTGCTGGGGCTGGTCGCTCGGCGACGGTCGCACCACGTGGCTCGAGGTCTTCGACACGCGCTGGAGCCACTGCCACCAGTGGGCCGGCTGCCCGACGTGGCAGCTGTCGCGCGCCCTCCTCGGTCTCCGCCCGCGCTTCGACCTCGGCGCGATGAACTTCGACGTCTCCCTGGCCACCGGTTCGCTGACCAAGGTCTCCGGCCAGGTCCCCGTCGCCGGCACGAATCACGTCCTCCAGATCGCCTGGACCAAGGACGCCGCCGGCCTGCACTACACGCTGGAGAGTCCCGTGCCGCTCACGCTGCACCTCGATGCCTCTCTTACGGACGGCAAGCCGCTGACCGTGAAAGTCGACCGCTCGTTCGCTGCCACGTGGGCGATCGCTGCGTGCGGCTGACCAGATATTTCACGCAGAGGCGCAGAGCCGCTGAGGTTGCTGCCAGGCGCGGCCGCCAAACTCCGCGGCTCTGCGCCTCTGCGTGAGACCCCGAGTCCTTACCGCGCCAACTTCCGGTACTTGATCCGGTGGGGCTGGTCCGCCTCCTTGCCCTTCCGGCGGCGGAAATCCTCAAGGTAACTCGAGTAATTGCCGTTGAACCAGTGGACGTAGCTGTCGCCCTCGAACGCGAGGATGTGCGTCGCCACGCGGTCGAGGAACCAGCGGTCGTGTGACACCACCACCGCGCAGCCGGCGAAATTCTCGAGGCCTTCCTCGAGGGCGCGGATCGAGTTCACGTCAAGGTCGTTGGTCGGTTCGTCGAGCAGGATGAGGTTCGCCCCGCTCTTCAGCAGCCGCGCCAGGTGCACGCGGTTGCGTTCGCCACCGGAAAGCACGCCCACCTTCTTGCTCTGGTCCACGCCCGTGAAGCCAAACTGCGCGCAATAGGCACGGCTGTTGATCTCCCGGCCGGCCAGCCGCATGATTTCTTCCCCGCCGCTGATCGCCTGCCAGATGGTTTCTTTGTCGGGCAGCGCGTCGCGCGACTGGTCCACGTGGGCAATCTTCACCGTCTCGCCCACGCGCAGGCTGCCGGCCGTGGCCTTCTCCGCGCCCACGATCAACCGGAACAGCGTGGTCTTGCCCGCGCCGTTGGGGCCGATCACGCCGACGATGCCGCCGGGCGGCAGCGAGAAATTCACGTTTTCGAAGAGCAGGTTGTCGCCGTAGCTCATCGTCAGGTCCTTGGCCTCCACGACGAGCGCGCCGAGCCGCGGGCCGGGCGGGATGAGCAGCTCAAACTCCTTCTCCCGCTCCGCGACGTTCTGCTTCAGCATGTTTTCGTAGGCGCTGATGCGCGCCTGCGATTTCGCCACGCGGGCCTTCGCCGACTGGCGGATCCACGCGAGTTCGCGCGCCATCGCCTTCTGCCGGCGGTCCTCCGTGCGCTGCTCAACGCCCAGCCGGGCCTGCTTCTGCTCGAGCCAGGAGGAGTAATTGCCCTTCCACGGAATCCCGTGCCCGTGCGCCAGCTCAAGGATCCACTGCGCAACGTTATCCAGGAAATAGCGGTCGTGCGTTACCGCGATGACCGTGCCCTCGTAGCGCGCAAGATGCTGCTCGAGCCACTGCACGCTCTCGGCATCAAGGTGGTTGGTCGGCTCATCGAGCAGCAGGATGGACGGCTTCTGCAACAGCAGCCGCGCCAGGGCCACGCGCCGGCGCTCGCCGCCGGAAAGTTTTTCCACCGGCTGGTCGCCGGGCGGGCAGCGCAGGGCATCCATCGCCATCTCCACCTGCGGGCCGACATCCCACGCGCCCAGCGCGTCGATCTTCTCCTGCAGTGCCCCCTGCTTATCGCTGATCTTGGCCTTTTCCGCGTCATCGGTCGCGGCGCTGAGTTCGTCCCAGGTCGCATCGTAGGCCGTGGTGAGATCGGTGAGGTGTTTTACGCCCTCCTCCACGCAGGCGCGGACGGTCGAGCCCGGCGTGAGGTGCGGCTCCTGTTCGAGGAAACCGATGGGATAGCCGGGCTCGAAGTGCACCCGGCCGTCAATGTCGGTGTCGCGCCCGGCAAGGATGCGCAGCAGCGAGGACTTGCCGGAGCCGTTGAGGCCGAGCACGCCGATCTTCGCGCCGTAATAAAACGACAGGGAGATGTCGCGGAGGATTTCCTTGCGCTCGATCTTCTTCGAGACGCCCAGCATCGAGAAGATGATCTTCGGCTCGTCGGGTTTGGCCATGCCCCCACTCAAGCGCCCCCGGGTCACGCCGCAAGCCCCGCCACACCGGGTGGCTTGCCAGTACGGGGTGGACTTGATGATGATGCGGGCTTGAGCGCACCCACCCCCGCCCCGGGCGCCGACCGCGCCTTCCTCGGCCATCCCCGCGGCCTCGGCTTCCTTGCCTTCACCGAGGCGTGGGAGCGGTTTTCATACTACGGCATGCAGACGCTGCTTGTGCTCTACATGACGCGGCAGCTGCTGTTGCCGGGACACGTCGAGCACGTCGCCGGCTTCGATTGGTTCCGCCCCATCGTGGCGCGCATTTACGGTGACGGTGGGCCGATGTCCACCATCGCCCTCGCCTCGGCCATTTTCGGGGTCTACACGAGTCTGGTCTACCTGACGCCCATCGCCGGCGGATTCATCGCGGACCGCTGGCTGGGGCGGACGCGCACGATCACCCTCGGCGCGTTGTTGATGACCGCGGGCCACTTTCTCATGGCTTTCGACGGCTCCTTTCTCCTCGCGTTGCTCTGCCTGCTGGCGGGCGTCGGCTGCTTCAAGGGCAACCTTGCCAGCCAGATTGGTGCGCTCTACGCGCCGGGGGATTTGCGCCGCGCCGATGCGTTCCAGATCTATTACCTGTTCATCAATGCCGCGGTCATCATCGCCCCGCTGGTGACGGGCACCCTCGGTGAAAAAATGGGCTGGCACTACGGTTTCGGGGCCGCCGGCGTCGGCATGATCCTCGGCCTGATCATCTATCGCTCCGGCAAAAAGTGGCTGCCCGCCGAGCCCACGCGCGGCCAAACCGCCTCCACCCCGCGCGCGCCGCTCACCCGGGATGAGAAGAAAGCCACCTTCCTGCTCATCGCGCTGGTGCCGGTGCTGGCGCTGGGCGCCGTGGGCAACCAGCAGATTTTCAACGCCTACATGCTCTGGGTGCCGGACCACGTCAGCCTGGTCTTTTTCGGCCGGACGATGCCCACCACCTGGCTGATCACGCTGGACGCCGTGGTGAGCGTCTCCTGCCTGGTCCTGGCTGTGGGTTTTTGGCGGCTCTGGGCGAAACGCTTTCCGGAGCCCAGCGAGGTCAACAAAATCACCCTCGGCCTGGCGCTCTGCACGGCGGCCATGGGCTGCCTCGCGATGGCGGGCGTGAGTTCCGCCTCCGGCCAGAAGGCCGGCATCGGCTGGGTGCTCGGCTTCGAGCTGCTGAACAGCATGGGCTTCGCGAACATCTTCCCCGTCGGCCTCGCCCTCTACGCGCGGGCCTCACCCAAGGCGATCGTAGGCACGATGGTCGGCGTCTACATGCTGCATCTTTTTCTCTGCAACAACCTGGTCGGCAAGCTGGGCGGTCTAATCGAGCACATGTCGGGCACGAATTTCTGGCTGCTGCATGCCGGCCTCGTCGGTGCGTCCTGCGCGGCGATGTTCCTCGCCGCCCGGCTGGGCGGGCACCTCCTGAACCCGACCGGCCCCGCGGATCGATCCGCCGCGTGACGCGCGGGTCAGGGCTGGGACAACACTTCCAGCCGCGCCAGGAACGCCAGCGCCGCGCCCCGGTCCGCGCCGCACATTTCCTCGGTTGGCCGCAGGCTCGCGCAGAACGCGGGCCGCTCCGGTTGCCCGAACAGGGCGCAGCGATAATCGTCCCGGAGCTGCACGCAGGGAATACCCGCGGGCTTGCCGTGCGGCATGCCAGGGATTGGCGAGGTGATCGAGGGCGCGATGCAGCACGCCCCGCAGCCGGTCCGGCAGTCCATGTTATTGCAGGTTGAGGAACACGCGCGGGCCCTTGTTCTGTTTGGCTGGGTCCGTGCTCTGGCTCAGGAACAGGCGGTCGGCGCCGATGTGACCGACATTGATCAACTGGTCGCGCACCCGCTGGGCCCGCGCGCTGGCGAGCGCGCGCAGGTCGTTGTCATCCACGGTCATCGTCTCCGCGAGCCGGCCGGTCATTTCCTCCAGCGGCAACCCGGCCTCCGCCGCGGCGGTCAGGGCCTGCTCGCGGTCGGACGCGCGCTGGGCCTCGGCCTTCTTCGCCGCGCTCTTTTCGCGCTGCTCCGCAAAGGTGACGAGCTTGACGACGCGCTTGAACAAGCCAGGCGGCGGGGGTGGCGGCGGGGCGGCCACGACCGGGGCCTCGGCCAGCGGGGCGCCGAATTTCGTGCCGGGCGGAAATTTCTCGTTGAAGAGCTGCTTCACCATCGCGGCGTTTTCCTCGGGCGAAATGACCAGCTGGTCCGGCGGCGCAATGTTCGGGTTGGCCGCATGCTGCGTCTCCCAGATCTTGCGGCGGACCGCAGCGGCGAGCTTCCACCGCTTCAGCGCATAAGCATCGGCCGTGGCGTCGTAGCTGCCCTCGATCCCCAGGCTGAGCGCGGGGCGGTTCGTGAGCGCCTTGATGAGGGTGTCGAGCTTCGGCAGCTCCGCCGGTTGCAGCCGGCTTTCGCCGGGCACAAAATCCTGAAAGGCCAGCTCATCGCCGCCGCCGCCGAACATCGAGCCGAGCAGCGAAAACGGCGACGTCGCCGCCTTCAGGAGGAGGTTGCCCATCACGCGCATCACCATCTTGCCGTAGCGGAAATTCGGGTCGTCGAGGCTGCCCTGTACCGGGAAATCAATGATGATCCTGCCGTCGGTGTCCTTCAGCAGCGCCACCCCCAGCCGTACAGGCAGGCTCGTCGCCTCCGGGCTGTTCGTCGCCGCGCCAAAGGTGAACTGGTTCAGCGTGATGACATTCGCCGCGTCGAGCTTCCGGTCCACGATCGTGACCTTCACATCCACGACCAGCTGGCCGCGCGCCAGTTCGAAGCCGGCGAACTTGCCCGCGTAGGGGCTCGCGGGCAGCAGGTCCACGTTCTTAAAATCAACCTTGAGGTCGATCGCGCGCACCGCGCCGAACGGGTCGAGCTTGCCGGTGATCGCCACCGGGCCGGTGCCATCCACCATCCCGTGCAGGTCCACGTCGGCCCTGGCGAGGTTCTCCGATGACAGCCCGGCGACCGTGCCGCCGAACTGCGTGATCGCCATCCGCACGTGCGGCTCGATCGCCCGGTCTTCAAAGCTGAAGTCACCGCCCGCAATGACTACGCGGCCCACCTCCACCTTGGGTCGCACCGCGGCCGGAGCCGGGCTGGCCGCGGGAAGAGCGGCTTGCGGTGGCGCTGCCTCCGTTGACGCGAGGGCCGGCGCCAGCGCTACGGTCGGCGCGAGGGGTTTGGCCACCGCCAGAAGGTTGATGTGCTTGTCGGCCTCCTTCAGGAGAACGAGGTAGGGCTTGTCCTTCTCGCCGTTGATGATGATCCGCGCGTAAGGCGCCGTGATGGCGACCTCGTCAAGCGACACCGCCAGTTGCGGACGGGTGGCGGCCTTGAGATTTTTGAGCGTGAGTGAGCCAAAGCCTGCCAGATCCTCGTTGAGGAGACCGTCGACGAGACCGAACTTTTCCACCGTCACATCACCCGCCAGCGCGATCACCGGCAGGCCGCCGCCCGCGGGCAGCGCGGCGTGGACGGTGTTCGTGGTGGTGACGGTGCCCTGCGTGATGCGGGCGTTGACGAATTGCTCGAGATATGGGCTGAGGGGCAGGATCGCGAGGCCGGTCACCTCGCTCTTCAGGTCGGCGGTCAGTTCCGGCCGGAGCGTCACGCTGCCGGACACCGCCACGGTGCCCTGTGGCGCCCACGTGAAGGACGCCGCCACCGGGATGACGGCCCCGTCGGCCAGCGTGGCGTTCTTCACCTCAACCGCGAGGTTGCTGAGCAAAAGCTGCGCGGGCTGGGGCGTGCCCAAATCGGTGACCTCAATCGTGAGGCCCTCCACAGTGACGAGCTTGACCAGGGCATCCGGGAGCTTGGCGGGCGCCGCTGGGCCGGCCGCGGCAGCCGCGGCCGAGGGCGCGGCCGGGGTCGGTGCGTGCAGCATGTTCAACAAATTGATCGATCCGTCCTTCTCGTGCCGGACACCGATCCGGCCGCCGGCGAACGAAACGCTGCCTACCGTGGCCTTGAGCGCGATCGCGTCGGCCTCCATGCCCGTGACATCAACCACCGGCAGCTCCACCGCGGCCGGGCCGTTCGCCCGCTCGCTGATTTTCAGGCCGCGGAGGTGCACTTCGCCACCCGCGAGTTTCAAGGTGAGGCGCTGCTGGATGAAGGACGCCTCGTATTGCCCGCTCACCGTCAGCTGCCCGTCGGTCAGGTCGGCCACGACCCGGTCCTCCAGGTAAGGTGTGTATTTCGCGAGAATGAGATGCTCGATGGAGAACTTGCCGTGCGATTCAAGCGGATCGGCGGCCAGCGTGCCGGACCAAGTGAATTTCTCGCCCGCTTCCGTGGTTGCCGCGAACTGGTAGGGCGCGCCGCTCGCACCCACTGTGCGGAACTGGGACACGGCAAGGTCACCGGGCCCAGCACGGTCGCAAACGGCTTGGCCCGGGACAGGTCCTTGAATTCCAGGCGGGCGGAATTCACCTTGAGGCGGCCCACCCGGATCGGACGCAGCGGCTTCGGCGGCGGCGCGCCGGGCGTGACGGCGGCGAGCGCGGTCACCTTGGCGATCACGTCGGAAAAGTTCAGCGCGCCGTTGGGGAGGATCTCGACGCCGAGGTGGGCACCATCGAGTTCGATGTCACTGAGCACCCATTCCCCTAACATCGAGCCGAGGACGTCCACGTTCACATACAGGCGATCCCAGCCGAGGAAGGAGCCGGTGCCGTCCTTAAGCTCGATGTTGAGCTGTTCGATCGTAATCGAGACCGCGTAGGGATTCATCCGGATCTTCCCGATGGTCACCTTGCGGCCCAGCTCGGCGGAAATGCGCTGCTCCGCCTGCGCCTTGACGATGGGTGGCAGGATAAAAAATCCGGTCACGGTAAACACCCCGAAAAACGCGATGCCCGCAATCAACCAGCGGCGGCGGCGAGGCGTGAGCTCCATACCCTGAAGTCTACGGGCGGCAGTCGGGGCGGCAACCCCGCAGCACAAAAATTACTTCAGCGCGGCCAGTACTTTCCGCACCTGCGCGGCGTGGTCCGCGGTGTCCACTTTCTCCATCACGGCGAGCACCGTGCCATCGCGGTCCAGCACATAGGCGGCGCGCGCCGGGCCGCGGAACTTCCGGCCGTACATCGACTTCTCGACCACCGAGTCCGCCGCTTGGGCGAACAAATCCTCCGGGTCACTCGCCAGCGGATAGCTGATCTTCTTCTTCGCCGCATATTTCGCATGCGAGCCGCAGGTGTCGCGACTGACCGCGACGAGATTGTACCCGGCGCGGTCAAATTCCGCCGCATGCGCCGCCAGACTGTCATTCTGGCGGTCGCAGCCCGGGGTATTATTACGCATGTAAACCGAAACAATGGTGCGACGGGTGAGCAGCTCGGCCAGGGCCACGGTCCCGGCTTCGCCGTCACGGAAGACCTTGAGCTGGAGTCGGGTATCCATCATTTGGCCGGCGGAAATCATGCTCCAGCAATGAGCCCGGCGGCCCCGGCAGGTCAAGTCGGGCGACGCTGGCTACTATCGTGACATCGGGCCGCACGGGCTTTGACGTGGACCGATTAATGCCCCAACGTCCGCCACGAATGAAACCGGTCAAGGTCCCCGCTCTGGAGCTTTTTCTGCACGAGATGATCCCGCTCGCGAAGGCGATGGGCGTCGGCGTGGAGGTCAGCGATGATCGCGCGCTGGTCCTGACCGCCCCCAAGGAGCAGAACAAGAATTCGCTCAACACCGCCTTTGGCGGCAGCCTCGTTTCCCTCGCCACCCTCGCCGGCTACGGCGTCGTCTGGGAGCTGATGCGCAATGAAAAGGGCGCCGACAAACCCATCTGGCACATCGTCGTGAAAGAAAGCCGCGCGGCCTACCGCCGGCCCGTCATCGGTGACCTGCGCGCCATCTGCGAGCGTCCCGCCCAGGCGGCCATCGCGGAGTTCAAGGAGGCCCTCAACCGTTACGGCAAGGCCAAGCTGAAGCTCAAGGCCTCCGTGGTCGAGGACGGCGCCGTCGCCGTGGATGTGACCGCGGCGTTTGTCGTCACGCGCTAAGCGCCGGCGAAACCAGCGGTTGGCGATGGGGCCGTTTCACCGCTAGGGCGAGGCAGCAAGCTTGCCCCACTCGCGCATCCCCTATCGCCCATCACCCATCACCC
>QQNC01000105.1 GCA_003402695.1 Verrucomicrobiota bacterium
CCGGCACGCATGGCAAAACGACCACCACCGCCCTGACGGCTTATCTGCTGGGTGCGAATGGCAGTGAGGCGGGCTATCTGATCGGTGGCGTGCCGCTGGATCCGCCGACGGGCAACCACCTCGGCGCGGCGACGGCTCCGTTTGTGATCGAGGGCGACGAGTACGACAGCGCGTTCTTCGACAAGCGGAGCAAGTTCATCCACTACGCGCCGCACATCGCGGTGTTGAACAACCTGGAGTTTGACCACGCCGACATCTTTCGCGACCTCGCCGACGTGCAGCGGACGTTCAGCCACCTGACGCGCATCGTCCCGCGCAACGGCTGGATCTTGCTGAATGGCGACGACGACAACCTCCGGGCGTTGGGCCCGCTCGGCTGGACCCACACGGCGCGCGTCGGCACGGGCGAGCGGAATGACCTGCGCATCGTGGATTTCACTGAGCAGGGTACGACGGTCACGTTCAAGCTGGTCTGGCAGGGCCGGACGTGGGGCGACGTGAGCTGGAGCCAGCCGGGGCTGTTCAACGCCCGCAACGCCGCCATGGCCGCGCTGGCGGCGGGTCTGGCGCTTTGCCCCGAGGATCCGACGCGACTCAAGCTGGCCGCGCTGACGAAATTCCGCGGCGTGAAGCGCCGGCAGGAGCTGTTAATCGACACCGCGAAGCTGAAGGTGATCGAGGATTTTGGGCATCACCCGACGGCGCTGGCGGAGACGCTGCACTCGCTGCGAAACCGTTATCCCGACGCGCTGCTGACGGCGGTGTTTGAGCCGCGCAGCAACACCGCCCGGACGAAGGTCATGCAGGCGGGGTTCACCCGTGCGCTGGGCACAGCCGACGAAGTGTTCATCGGGGCGGTCAGCCGGGCGGACAGATTGAAGGAGAGCGAGCGGTTCGACGTGGAAGCCGTCACGGAGCATCTCGAGACGCAGGGCGTGCACGCCCACACGGCGGCGACGAATGAGCTGCTGCTCGAAAAACTCTCGGCGACGGTCCTGCAATCCGGCGAAAAGCCGCAGGTGGTGATTTTTTTCACCAACGGGTCGTTCGACGGAATTATCGGGAAGTTCGTCGAGGCGGCGAAATAACCGGACGGACGATCCGGCCGGTCGGCGGACTCACTGCGCCTGCTTCGCGACCTTGTACGCGGCGGGCTTCTGGCCATTGGGCAGCGCGATCAGGTCGTAGTCGTGGTAGCCAGTGATGGCGACCTCGACGAACTCGCCAACGGGCAGCTCGCGCGACACATAAACGCGGCCGTCAATGTCGGGCGCATCGGCCTCGCCGCGGGCGACGCCAGCTTCCTCCACGAGCACTTTCAGGGTGTCGCCCATATGGCTCTTGCTGACCTCGGCGGCGATTTGCTGCTGGAGGGCCATGAGCTTGTGCCAGCGGGCTTCCTTCACCTTCGCGGGAATCTGGTTTTCCATCTTGGCGCCACGGGTGCCGTCCTCCTGGGAGTAGCGGAACACGCCCAGGCGCTCGAATTTGGTCTCGCGGATGAATTCGCAGAGTTCGTCCACGTCGGCCTCGGTTTCGCCGGGGAAGCCGACGATGAAGGTGGTGCGCACGGCGATGCCGGGAATGCCGGCGCGGATGCGGCGGATGAGGTCGCGGATGTAGTCGCCGCTGGTCTCGCGCTGCATGCGTTCCAGCATGGCGTCGCTGATGTGCTGCAGCGGGATGTCAATGTAGCGGGCGACCTTCGGGCACTCGGCGATGGTCTTGATGAGCTCGTCGCTCCAGTGCGCGGGGTGCGTGTAGAGGAGGCGGATCCAGAAGTCGCCCTCGATGGCGTTGAGCTGGCGGAGCAGGGTGGTGAGGGCGGTGCCGCGGGAGGAATCGACGGGGGTGCGCGGATTCGGGCGCTGCTCCCAGGTGTCCATGCCGAAGAAAGTCGTGTCCTGGGAGATGAGGTTAATTTCCTTCACGCCCTCCTTCACGAGCTGGCGGGCCTCGGCGACGACGCTCTCGACGGTCCGGCTGCGGTGGCGGCCGCGGATCTGCGGGATGATGCAGAACGTGCACGGGTGGTTGCAGCCCTCGGCAATCTTGATGTACGCGAAATGCTTCGGCGTGAGCCGGAAGCGCGGGGTGTCGTAGTCGGGGATGTAGGTCGAGCGCGGCGTGACAAAGTTGTCCGGCACGGACGAGGCGCCGCGCTCCTTGGCGTAGAGTCCCTCGATGATCGGGGCGACCTGGGTGATCTGGTCGAGGCCGATGAATGCGTCGACCTCGTGGGCGAGCTCGCCGGACAGGTCCTTCGAAAAACGCTGCGACATGCAACCGGCGACAATGAGCTTCTGCTCCTTGCGGCGTTTTTTCAGGCCGCGGTTCTGGTGGACCTCGAGGATGTGGCTGATGGACTCCTCCTTGGACGAGTCGATGAAGGAGCAGGTATTGACGATGACGACGTCGGCCTTCTCGGCCTCGGGGATGACGACCATGCCCGCCTGGTGCAGGTGGCCGATCATGATCTCGCTATCAACGAGGTTCTTGGCGCAACCGAGGGAGATGAGACTGACCTTGATCATGGAAAGGGGAGAAAAGGGCTGAATGGCCTGGCATTCTGAGCGGAGCGAAGAGTCCAGTGGGAGTTCTTTTACGGGCGGCGATGCCATCCGACGGGATTCTTCACTTCGTGCGGAATGACAATCGGATTGATGCCTGCCCCAATAAAAAACCGCGGCGCAGGGCCGCGGTTGGAAATTACGGAAGTAGGTCGCAGCCGGTTACTTCTTCTTGGGGGCGGCGGCCTTAACGCGCGCTTTGCGGCGCTTCAGGTAGGCAGCGCGACGTTTACGTTTGATGTACTTGTTGAGTTGTTGGCCCATGGTGGTTTGAAGTGAAAGGAGCAGCATCCCGGTCCGGGCGGGGCGAGTCAAGTTTCCAGTCCAAGTATCGAATTCCCCTCGCGGCGCCAGCGGTAGACCAGCGGCTCCCGGGTGCGGTCGAGCTGCTTGTAGAGCGCGGGGTCGGACCGTTTGAGGAGCGTGAGCTCGGCGAGGCCGGTGGCGTCACAGTTAAGGGCGCGGGCGTAGGGTTTGAAGTGCTCGGGCCGGCCGATGATGCGGGACAGGCCGACCGGCGCGGCCGTGGCGGGCGAACGGTCGAGCGCGAGGAAGCAATAGGGCAGGCTGCGGAGATCGATGCCGGCGCGCTGGCCGAATTTTACCCATTCGGAATTGGCGAAGATTTCGCTGGGGGCGGGGGCGAAGTGGTGGCACCAGTCGCGCTCATTACCGGCGGCGAGGACGGGGCAGGCGTGCTGATGGGTGCAGGGTGCGACGAGAGTGAAGTGGGGGCGGAATTCCTCCCGCAGCGCGCCGAGCGAACGGCTGACCGTGTGGGTGCCGGGCTCGACCCAGAGGACGGCCTCGGCGCGGGCGATCAGCTCGCGCAAGCCATCGAGGGCCTCGGGCGGGAGTTCGTTGAGGACGTGGCTGATGATGAGCAGGCCGACGGGCTCCGCGGACGAAAGGAATCCGGGCGTGGCCTGGGCCACGTTCAAGGCCGGAAAGGCCCGGGTGGCGGCTTCGGCGGCAAAATCACCGGCGACGGGCGAGTGGTCCCAGACGAGGAGGGAGTCGAAGCGATCCGCCCCGAAGAATGAAATCACGCGTCGGGCGGCGACTCCGCTGCCGCAACCCCAGTCAAAGACGGAGCGCGAGGCGGGGGACCAGCCGCGTTGCTTCAGCTCGCGCAGGACGTGGTCCCATTTCCAGCCGATCCGCTCACCATACGTGAAGTCGTAGCTCGCGAGGTCGCTGGTGGACTTCCAATAAGGTCCGGAATTCGGGGCCCCCTCCAGAAACCCCGCACGCAGCCGGTCGAGGGCGGGCCAGTCGAGATCTTCCCACGTCATGGGGCGAGGCTGACGCCGAGGTGGGTGGCGAGGCGCTGGGTGTGGATGCCGTAGAAGGCGGCGAAGGCCCGCAGGCGGGCCGCGGCGGCGGGCTCGCCGGGCGGGCGGAACTTGATGGCGGAGATCATCAGGTTCTTGGCGGTGTGCTCGGTCGAGATGAACTCGAATACCTTGGTGCGGTAGCCGGCCCATTCGAGCAACTGGGCGCGCAAGGCATCGGTGACGAACTCCGTCTGGCGCTCCTGAAAAATGCCGTGGCGCAGCGCGTCCGCGAGCACGGGCGGGGCGGTGAGCTGGGGCCGCAGCTCTTGCTGGCAGCAGGGGGAGACGACGATGAGCGTGGCGCCGGCGGCGATGCCTTGGGCGAGCGCGTCATCCGTGGCGGTGTCGCAGGCGTGCAGGGCGATGAGGACGTCCGGGGAATTTTCGATTTTCGATTTTTGACTTTCGACTTGATAGGAATCGATCTGGCCGGCGGTGAACGTGAGATGGGGGAGGTCGTTCTCGCGGGCGACGCGATTGCAGAGGTCTACCAACTCGGGGCGGGCTTCAATCCCCCGGACCGTGGCCCGGTCGCCGAGCAGGGCGGCGACCGCAAAGGTGAGGTAGCCCTTGCCCGAGCCCATATCGATTACCTGAAGGGATGAGGGATGAAGGATGAGGGCCGAGTCGGCGCCGGGCAGCTCGGGGATGAGTGGCTTGGGAGGAATAAGCCCGGCTTCGATGAGGAGGTGACTGAGCAGCTCGGTGAACTTCTGGATCTGGCGGAATTTGTCAGCCATGCCGTCGCGGGGCTGGCCGCGGTTGTTGGTGACGCCGAGTCCACTCAACCAGGGTGCCGTCGCGGGAATCAGGTGGCCTTTGGCGCGATCATGCGCCGCCGGGGCCACGGCGGTGGCCGCGGACTGCTTCACGCGCAGTCGGGCGGAGCCGTCCGGCTGACATTCGAGCTGGGCGGTTTGGGTGGCGGTGAAGAGGTGGGCGTCGAGGAAGTCGGCCCCCATGAGCGGTTTGATCTGCGCGAGACCCTCGGCGGGCGGATGGTTTTTCGTGATGTCGCGTGTAGCGTGGCGCCAGACGAAGGCCAGATGCAGGCCGGTCTTCAGTGCGACTGGGCGCACGAGAAGGTTCTGCAGCGTGGCGTCGGCGCCGCGGTGCTTGCCCAGCGTGAGCTTGAGCAGGGTGCCTTCCTCCACGGCCGCTTGGAGCAGGGCAAGAAACTTGGCGCGATTATCCGGGGAGGCGTTCAAATTAGGGGAGGTACTGGGTGGACATGACAGTGGCGGCAGTGAGTTTGCCCTTCGGGAGCAGGTCGAGGTCCTCCAGCTGCTTGATCTGCGTGGTGAAGCGCGCGGGGTCGAGGCGCCCGATTTGCTTCGGTCCGCCGGTCGCATCGCGGCCGGTGACGAGCTTTTCGTCGATGATCATCTTGCGGGAAAAAGCCATAAACTCATCGGTGTTGTTGGAGTTGGCATTTTTCAGCGCCGCGTGGGCGGGGGTCGGGTCGCCGGACACGTAGTCCTGCCAGCCGCGGATGTAGGCGCGAAGGAAGGCCTTGAGCTCGGCGGGATGCTCGCGGGCGAACTTTTTGTTCGTGATGAGCACGGCGTAGGCGCGGAACCCGGCGTCCCACGTGGAGAGGAAGCGCGGCATCTGGCCGCCGGCGTGGACGATGTGGTAGGGTTCGGCGATGAAGTAGCCCTGCTGGATGGCCTCCTTGTTGCCCATGAAGGCGGCGACGGAGAAATTCTGGGGCACGACCGAGACGGTGAGGCCGTATTTTTTCTGGAGATACTTGAGGAACGCCCATTCGGGACGGGCGATGACGGTCTTGCCCTGGAGGTCCTCGAACTTGCGCACGGGGCTGCCCGCATTGACCAGCAGGCCGGACGGGTCGTCCTGGAAGACCGCGGCAAACTGCACAATGGGCAGGCCCTCGGCCTGCTGCAGGAGGGTGTTGGTGCTGTCGGCCTGCCCGATGTCGGCCTGCCCGGTGGCGATGCGCGGCAGGACATAGGCGTTGGGTCCGCCGGGCATGATGGTCACATCGAGGCCCTCGTCGCGGAAGAAGCCGCGGGCCTGGGCCTGGTAAAAGCCGCCATGCTCGGGCTCGGCGACCCAGTCGAGCTGGACGGTGATCGGGGTGAGCGGCGGCTTGCCGGCGGCCAGGGCGGCGGCCGGGAGCAGCAGGGCGACGGTGAGCAGGAAGAGGGTTTTCATGGGAAGATCAGTTGTCCGAACGCTCATAAGAATCGTGCCACTGGTGCAAGGCGAGCCAGCTGAGGCCCATCACGACGGCGACGAAGACAAAGCCGAGCACGCAGGTGACGGCGGCGGTGGCAAAGAGCGCGGGGTATTTCGCCTGGCTGGAGTAGATGATGGCCTGGAAGCCGAGACCGCCCCCGTCGCCGGCGGAGCTGCCCGCGGTGTAGTCGCCGACCAGGGCACCGATGGGGGCGAGCGTGGCGGCGATGCGCAGGCCGGTGAAGAAATAGGGCAGGGCCGCGGGTGCGCGGAGCAGGAAGATTTCCTGCAGGCGGGTGGCGCGGTACATGCGGAAAAGCTCGACGAGGTTGCGGTCGGTGGAAACGAGGCCCTGGGTGGTGTTCACCACGAGCGGGAAGAAGCAGATGAGGAAGGTGATCACGACGACGCTCTTCAGGCCCGGTCCGACCCAGAGGATCAGGATGGGGGCGAAAATGATGACGGGGATCATCTGCAGCATCATCAGGTAGGGGTAGAGGCTCACCCGCACGAGGGAGGAGACTGAGAGGGCGAGGGCGAGCAGGGAGCTGATGGTAATGGCGCAGACGAAGCCGAGCAGCGCCCCCTCGGCGGTATTGAGCGCGGCGTGGGCGAGGTCGGCACCGTTGGTCCGGAAGGCGCCGAGGATTTCATTGGGCGACGGCAGGAGGAACTGCAGGTCCTCCGACAGGGAAAACCGCACGGCATACCAGACGGCGATGAAGAGGACGCCGGTCGCGGCGGGGAGCAGGAGGTTGAGCAGGCGCTTGGACATCGGCGGTCAGGCGGCGGCGGTTTCGACCGAGCGCAGGAGGCGGGAGACCTCGGTCACGAGGTCGTGGTACTCCCGGGAGAGCCGGGTGGCGGCGGTGCGCGGGTAGGCGAACGGCACGGCGATCTCGGTGTGCACGCGGCCGGGGTTGGCGGACATCACGAGGATGCGGCTGGAAAGAAACACGGCCTCGGCGACGGAATGGGTGACAAAGAAGGCGGTCCACGCCTGCGCTTCCCGGATGGCGAGCAGTTCCTCGTTGAGATGCTCGCGGGTCATCTCATCGAGGGCGCCGAAGGGCTCGTCGAGCAACAGCAGCTTGGGCGAGAGCGACAGGGCGCGGGCGATGGACACGCGCATTTTCTGGCCGCCGGAAAGCTGGCGCGGATGGGCGTGGGCCCGGTCACCCAGACGGACGAGCTCGAGCACGCGGGCGCAGGTGGCGAGACGCTGGGCAGCCGGGGCATCCCGGAGTTTCAACGGCACGCCGACATTCTGGGCGGCGGTGAGCCAGGGCAGGAGGGTCGGTTCTTGGAAAACAAAGGCGAGTTCGGCGGCGGCCTCCACAGGGGTGCGGCCGTCAATGCGCAGGGTGCCGCCGGTCAGCGGGCTCAGGCCGGCGATGAGGCGGAGGAGGGTGGATTTACCGCAGCCACTAGGACCGATGAGACTGATGAAATCGCCCGGCGCGGCGGCGAGGTTGATGCGGTCGAGCACGACCGGACCGTCGCCGTAGCGCTTGGTCAGGTCGTGGAGATCAACGAGGGGCGTTACAGCCATTGGGGCTCGAACTTAGGCGGCGATGAAGGGAGCGCAACCCCCACCTTCGCAAAGTCTGCGGCGGGCAAGGCTCACTTCAGTTTTGCGAGCGAGTCCGCGGCCAGCTTGAACTCCGGGTCCAGCTGGAGCGAGGCCTGGTAGGCCGCGCGGGCGGCGGCGGGGTCATGGCGCTTCTCCGCGATCACCCCGAGGCGCCAGTGAACCGCGGCGTGGCCGGGCTCGTTCTTGGCAGGAGTCAGATCGAGGCAGCGGCGGAGGGCCTGTTCGCCGCGTTCTAGGCGGAGACCGGATTGGGCGGAGGTCCGACCGATGGAATACAGCGCGATGTAATTGTCGGGGTGCGTCCTGAGCAGGTTCTCAAAGACCGCGAAGGCGTCCTCATATTTCTTATCTCTGACATAGAGCGCCCCATAGACGTCCGCTCCCATGACCGGGTCGCGTTTCTTGATTTCGGCGGCTTGTTCGTAGGCCTTGCTCATGCCGCCGCCGGCAAAGGTCGGGGCCTGCCGGTAATAGGACACCAGCCCATTGCGGGCGAGGAGGTTGTCGGGGTTGAGCTGTACGGCTTTTTCCAGCGCGGCCTGACATTTTTTCGCGAGGCCCAGCTGGGCAAACAGTCCGGCTTTTCCTGCGGCGGCCCCATAGGCGTCGCCCAGGTCCATGAAATAATCCGAGTTGGTCGGCGCGAGGGTAGTGGCCTCCTCGAGTTGCTTGATGGCCTCGTCGAGGTCGTTGCGCTTTATCGCGAGCAGGCCGAGGTAGGAGTGTGCGGCGGCGTTAGCGGGTTCGGTGACGGCGATTTGCTGGAAGGCGGCGCGGGCCTCGGGATACTGCTTGGACTTGAAGAGCGCGACGGCGTCGTCGATGGGCGCCGCGCCGCGCAGCAGCGCGGCGGTGACGGCAAAGATCACGAGGAGGCGGGGGCTCATGGGGATGAGATAGGATCGCCGGGAAAGCTTTCCCGGGGCGACACAAAAACGGCTGCGGACGGGCCGCCGTTACTCGTAACGCAGGGCGTCGATCGGGTCGAGCAGCGAGGCCTTCCGGGCAGGATAATAGCCGAAGATCATGCCGACGGCGGCGCTGAAGAAAAACGCGATCACCACGGCGGTCGGCGAGACGAGCGTGGGCCAGCCCTTGAGGTGGGAGACCAATTCGGACGCGCCGATCCCGGCCAGGATGCCAATGCTCCCGCCGAGGACGCTGAGCACGATGGACTCGGTGAGAAACTGGAGCTGGATCTCCCGGCCATGGGCGCCGACGGCGAGGCGGATGCCGATTTCGCGGGTGCGCTCGGTGACGGAGAC
>QQNC01000106.1 GCA_003402695.1 Verrucomicrobiota bacterium
ACGAGCTGATCTCCGCGGTGTTTACCATTCACTTGGAAGACAAGCTTAGCCTCGTTGGTGACGAGTTTGGCCGGGTCGAATTTCGGCCAAGCGGCCTGCATGACGGAACCGGTTCCGCCTAGGCGGGACCAGAGTTCCTCGCCGAGATGCGGCGCGAACGGCGCGAGCACCTGGAGAAAGGAAAGCACCGTGGCCCGGCTGACGGCCGGGGCTTTCTGGAGCGTGTTGGAGAAAACCATCATTTGGGAGATGGCCGTGTTGAAGTTCAGGCTCTCGATGTCATCGCCGACCTTCTTGATGGTTTCGTGCAGCAGGCGGAGGAGTTCCGCGGAATCCGCGGAGGCGTCGTCGGTAATCTTGGGGTTCACCTCGCCCTCGCGGCCGATGCATTCGCGCCAGACCTTGTAGAGGAAACGGTGTACGCCTTCGATGCCCTGGGCATTCCACGGCTTGGCCGCCTCGAGCGGGCCAAGGAACATTTCGTAGAGGCGCAGCGTATCCGCGCCGTGGCTCGCGACGAGCGCGTCGGGCGTGATGCCCTTGCCGCTGCTCTTGGACATTTTTTCGCCGTCCTCGCCAAGGATCATACCCTGGTGGAACAGCTTTTTGAACGGCTCGCTCTGTGGCACGACGCCGAGGTCGAACAGGACCTTGTGCCAGAAGCGCGCGTAGAGGAGGTGGAGCACGGCATGCTCGGCGCCGCCGATGTAGAGGTCGGGCATACCCCAATATTCCAGCGCCGCGGGGGAGGCCAAGGCGGCGGCGTCCGTCGGATCGGTGAAACGCAGATAATACCAGCACGAACCCGCCCACTGCGGCATCGTGTTGGTCTCGCGGCGGCCGCGCACCCAGGCGTCGCCGGCGGGTTTCGCGGAGGCGGCCGGCACGGCGGCGCCGGTCTCGACGTTCAACCAGATCTCGAGCCACGCGGTCTCGTTGGCGAGCGGGCTCTCGCCGTTGCCGCTCGGGAGGTAGGATTGGACGTCGGGCAGCGTGAGCGGCAGGGCGCTCGCGGGGAGGGGCAGGGCGTACTGCGTGACCCCGCCGCTGTTGAACATGACGGGGTTGGCGGGCACATCGCCGGCGCGGTGGGCGATGGCGCGGCGGTAGTCGGCCTCGTTCAGCCAGACGATCGGGAAGGGCTCGCCCCAGTAGCGCTGGCGTGAAAACAACCAGTCGCGGAGCTTGAAATTGACGGTGGCCTGGCCGGCGCCACGGGCGGTGAGGTCGGCGGTGATGTTCTTTTTCGCCTCGGGCCAGTCGAGGCCCGAGTAACCGGCGGAGCGGACGAGCTTGCCATCGCCCACATAGGGCAGCTCCACGTCGTGATCAGCCTTCGGCTCGATGACCTGGAGAATTGGCAGCGCGTACTTCACGGCGAACTCATGGTCGCGCTCGTCGTGCGCGGGCACGGCCATGATCGCACCGGTGCCGTAGCCCATGAGCACGTAGTCGGCGATCCAGATGGGGACCCGCTCCTGGTTGATGGGATTGAGGGCGAAGGAACCGCTGAACACGCCGGACTTGTCCTTGGCGAGGTCGGTGCGTTCGAGGTCGCTCTTGCCGGCGGTCTTTTTCTTGTACGCCTCGACCGCCGCCTTCTGGTCCGCGGTGGTGAGGGCCGCGACGAGCGGATGCTCGGGTGCGAGCACCATGTAGGTGCAGCCGAAGAGCGTGTCGGGGCGGGTGGTGAAAATCTTCAGCGGCCCGAGTGCCTTGTTCTCCAGGCCGAACAAAACCTCCGCGCCCTCGCTGCGGCCGATCCAGGCCTCCTGCATGCGCTTGGTGGACTCGGGCCAGTCCACGTCCTTCAGGTCCGCGAGCAGGCGCTCGGCGTAGGCGGTGATGCGCAGCACCCACTGGCGGAGATTGCGGCGCTCGACGGGGAAGCCGCCGACCTCGCTCTTGCCGTCCACGACTTCCTCATTGGCGAGGACGGTGCGCAGCTCGGGGCACCACCACACGGGGCGTTCATCCACGTAGGCCAGGCCCTTTTTGAAGAGCTGCAGGAAAATCCACTGCGTCCACTTGAAATACTTCGGGTCGGTCGTGTCGATTTCCCGGTCCCAGTCGTAGGAAAATCCCAGCGACTTGATCTGCCGCTTGATGTTGGTGATGTTGTTCTGGGTGTTGGACGACGGGTGCGTGCCGGTTTTGACGGCATGCTGTTCCGCGGGCAGGCCGAAAGCGTCCCAGCCCATTGGGTGGAGCACGCTGAAGCCCTTCGCGCGCTTGTAGCGGGCCATGATGTCGGTCGCGGTGTAGCCCTCCGGGTGGCCGATGTGGAGGCCGGCGCCGGAAGGGTAAGGAAACATGTCGAGCACGTAGTACTTCGGCTTCGCCGTGCCGGTTTCCGCCCGGAAAGAATGGTTTTTATCCCAGAAAGATTGCCAGTAGGGCTCGATTTCGAGGAAGTTGTAATCTTTGCAATTGGTAGACATCGCGTTGAATTTATCACTGTGAAGTTTTCATCCCCCCGGTCAATCATGCTCAAAGTATTCGTCACCGGCCTTTTGCTGACGGTATCAGCGTCGGCGGCAATGACCCGCGGGTTCAACCAGCTCTTTGATGCCGTGGTGCGGATCGACGTTCGGGAGGTGGCCTTCGAGGACGGTGCGAAACGCCTGTCCGCGAGCATCGGGTCGGGGGTGATCCTGACCAAGGACGGCCTGATCCTGACCAACGCCCACGTCGCCAGCCCCCGGGCCGTTGAGCTGTCCGTGACCCTGGCGAGCCTGGAGCGGGTGAGCGCGCGGCTGGTCGGCTGGGATCACTGGACCGACCTGGCCGTGTTGCAAATCGACCTGGCGGAGGTGAAGCGGCGCGGGTTGAAGTTCACCCACGCGGAGTTCGGCAACAGCGACGATCTTTTTGTCGGGCAGACTGTGTATGCGGTCGGCACGCCGTTCGGTCTGACCCGCACGGCCACGCGCGGAATCATCTCGAACAACCGGCGCTACTTTGAGGACAACCGCGGGGTGAACGGCTACGAGACCGGTTCCTTCAACACCTGGCTGCAAACCGACGCCGCGATCAATCCCGGCAACTCGGGCGGCCCGCTGGTCACGGAGGACGGCAAGGTCATCGGCATTTCGTCGCGCGGCTACCTCGGCGCGAACAACCTCGGCTTTGCGATCCCGGCCAGCACGGCCCGGCGCGTCATGGACGGACTCGTCCGGGACGGCACCCTTACGCGCAGCTACATTGGGCTCGTCCCGCGCGCGCTGCAGGACTTCGAGAATTTTTATTCCCTCGCGCTGAACACCGGCATGCTGGTCAACAACGTGGACCGGGGTTCGCCGGCCGACCGGGCCGGCCTGCGCGGCGGCGACATCCTCCTCGCGGTCAATGGGGTGAAGGTGGACGGACGTTTTCCTGAGCAGTTGCCGCCCATCCAGAACATGATCGCCAGCATGCCGGCCGGTTCCCCAGTGAAGCTCAGTGTCAAGCGTGGCGCCCAGACCACTGATTACACCGTCGTCACCGAGAAGTTGGAAAGCCGGGTGGGCGAGGAGTGGGTGCTGGAGAAATGGGGTCTCAGCGTGCGCAAGGTCACGCGCACCTATGCGCGGGACAACCAGCTCGACGACGCCAACGGCGTGCTGGTGATTGGCGTGCAGCCCGGGTTTCCGGCCGATGTCGCGGGGCTGTCGCGCGGTGACATCATC
This sequence comes from Verrucomicrobiota bacterium, assembly GCA_003402695.1. Lineage (GTDB taxonomy): Bacteria > Verrucomicrobiota > Verrucomicrobiia > Opitutales > Opitutaceae > Opi-474. The sequence goes on from QQNC01000106.1 coordinate 3,669, forward strand.
ACCAAGATCAACCGGCAGGCCGTTACGAACCTCGGCATGGTCCAGGCGTTGCACACGGCCTATGTGGCCAAACCCGCGCCGGTGCTCGTGGAAGCCCAGCGCAACCGCGAAGTGTCCCTCTACGTCCTGAAGCCATGAATTACCGCCGCCTGCTCGCCCTGTTTCTCCTGACCCTGCTGACCGGACACGCCGCGGACCTGCCGACACTGTGGGCCGAGCGGGTGAAATCCGTCGCCGCCGTCGAGTACTACACGGAGACGGAAACGGACCGGCGGCCGAGCGTCTGCTACGGCACGGTCATTGACCGCAACGGCACCATCATCCTCCCGCCGGTCGCGATCAATCCGCGCATCACCCCGACGCAGCTGAAGGAATTCAAGGTCTACCGCGCCGGTAGTTCCACCAGTGTGCCGGCGGTCTATCTCGGGCAGGATGCGCTCACTGGCTGGCATTTTGTCCGTGCGGCGGAGTCGATCCGCGGCGAGCTCATCCCGATCACCACGTTTGCCGCGAAGACCGCCGCGGAGCCTGCGATCGCGGAGGAAGTCTGGGGAATCGGCCTGCGCAACAAGGACGAGGACTTCGCACCGTACCTGCTCGACAGCCGGATCGCGCTTATCCAATCGCTGCCGCAGCGCACCGCCGTCGCGCTACACGAGGTCGCGGGACCGGGCCTGCCGGTCTTCAACCTGGCGGGTGAGTTCCTCGGCCTCGCGGCAAGCTCGTTCGGGCAGAGTTTTGTGCAGTTCACCCGCATGGATCGGAACGGCACGCCGGTGATCCTCGTCAACGTCGAGGAGAGCAGCGTGTTTCAGGTTGCCGCCGAGGTGCTGCCGCACCTGGGCCGGGTGCCGGCGAATGTCTACGGCCGGCCGCTGGCCTGGCTGGGCGCTTCCGGCCTGCAGGCGGTGGATCCGGATGTGGGTCGATTCCTGAAACTGGAGAACCAATCGGGCGCGGTCGTCAGCGAGGTGCTCGAGGGCAGCCCGGCCGAAAAGGCCGGCATGAAGGCCCGCGATGTCATCCTAGCGGTTGACGGCGCGCCCCTCCCGCGACTCAAGCCCGACCGGGTCGTCGTGGGCTTCCTCGAGCGCGAAGTGGCGCGCCGGGCTCCGGGCCAGACCCTGAAACTTACGGTGTTGCGCGGCGAAACGCGGCTGGACCTGCCTGTCGTGCTGGGGGAGGAACCGCGGCTGACGACCGAGGCGGACCGGAAATATTTTGACCGGATCGGACTGACGGCGCGCGAATTTGTCTACGCCGACGCCGTGGCGCTGCGCGTGAAGACGAGCAGCCTGGCCGGCGTGATGGCACATTTTGTGAAGCCCAACGGTCCCGCCGCCATTGCCGGTTTGCGGACCGACGACTGGATCAAGGAAATCGACGGGACCGAGGTCGGCAATTTCGCCGCCGCGGCCCAGAAGCTCGGCGCGATCGAAGCCGACGCCCAGCGGGCGGAGTTTGTGCTGCTGGTCGGCCGCGGCAATGAAACGGCCGTGCTGCGGGTGAAATTGAAATAAGCCGCGACCTGTCCTCCATGCACGCCTCACTCCATGCCCTCACCGCCGAGCTAAAACGACTCAAGGCCAGCGGCGTGAAGTCGTTGCCCGTGTCCGACGCGAGCCTCGCGCAACTCCGCACGGCCCTGACTCGACGGGCGGGCATCCGGCCGGCGGCATCCACGCCGCCAGCGGTTGCGGCGGAGCCAGCGGTTGGACCGGAGCCAGTGGTGACAGCGGAGGCATCGGTCCCCTACAAGGCGCCGGAGCGCACCTTCACGGTCAAACCGGCGGCAACCCCGGTTCCGGCGATCCCGGCGCCGGTGCCGTTTACGCTGCCGGCCGGCGACAAGCCCACCCGTTGGGCCGCGCTGCGGGCCCGGGTGCTCGCCGATGAGTTCTGCTGCGCGCAGGTGCGGCCGGGCAAGCAGGTCGTGTTTGGCGTGGGCAGCCTCGACGCAAAGATCATGTTTGTGGGCGATGCCCCCGGGGCGGAGGAGGAAGTGCAGGGCGAGCCGTTCGTCGGGCCGGCCGGCCAGTTGCTCAACAAGATGATTGGCGCCATGGGTCTGAAGCGCGCGGACGTTTACATTGGCAATGTCATGAACTGGCGCCCGCAAATGCCGGTGGATGTGAGTGGCGTGCAATATGGCAGCCGGCCGCCCAGTCCGCCGGAGCTGGCCTATTGCCTGCCGTATCTGCAGGCGCAGATCGCAGTGGTGAACCCGGCGCTGCTGGTCGCCCTCGGATCGGTCGCCGCCTCGGGGTTGCTGGGCCCGGGTACGTTCAAGACGCTCGGCGAGGTGCGCGGCCTCTGGAAGGAATTCGCCGGCAAGCCGCTCATGGTGACGTACCACCCGAGCTACATTCTCCGCAACCAGTCGAACCAGTCCAAGCGCCTGATTTGGGAGGACCTGCTCAAGGTGATGGAGCGCGCGGAACTGCCGATCGCGGAAAAGCAGCGCGGTTTTTTTCTGTAGGGTAGGGGGCGCCGGGCCACGCCCGCCGGCCGTCAGGTCTCGAGCAGTTTCTTCAATTCCGCCGTCGCGAGTTCGAACTGAACTTTAAGCTCGTTAAGCAGTTGGGCGACGTCACCGAGGCCCTCTTTTTGGGAGTGCTGCTCCAGTTTGCCGGCCACCTCCCGGAGCGCCATGGCCCCGAGATTGCCGGAGCTGCCCTTGATGCTGTGGGCCGCACGGGAAAATTTCGCGGCGTCGCCCGTGGCCAGGCTGGAGTCGAGCTCAGTCAGGCGTCGTGGCATGTCCTCAAGGAAGATTCCCACGATCTCACGGAGGAACTCGTCATGATCGCCCGGATTCAGGGCGCGCAGGCTGCGGATGCCTTCCGGGTCAATGACGGGTAGGGGCGACATGGGTGGCGGAGTCGGCACCGGCAGGGGCCCGGGCGAAGATCGCAATTAAGGGCGGAGGCGCGAGGGCGGCAAGCGCGTAATGAATTGATGCCAAGCAGGATGATAAGATGACGAAAAGACGCATCAGGAAATCGATATGCGTTGATATTGAGCTTGCTAGACCCGGCCTCGCGGGTTTCCTTCTGAAACTTCTTATGGCCAATAAATTCGTATTCTCCTCCGAATCCGTCGGTGAAGGACACCCCGACAAAGTCGCGGACCTGATTTCCGACAGCGTGCTTGACGCCTGCCTTGCGCAGGACCGTTTCAGCCGTGTCGCCTGCGAGACCATGGTGAAATCCAACATGGTGATCCTCGCGGGTGAAATCACCACGAAGGCCACGTTGAACTACGAGGCGATCGTGCGCGCGGCCATCCGCGACATCGGCTACGTGAACAGCGACGACGTGTTCCACGCCGACACCGTTTTCATCAACAACTACCTCACCAAGCAGTCGCCTGATATCTCGCAGGGCGTCGACGCCAAGAAGGCCAAGGGCAAGAAAAAGTCCGAGCAGGGCGCCGGCGACCAGGGCTTGATGTTCGGCTACGCATGCAACGAGACGCCCGAGCTCATGCCGACGCCGGTGATGTTCGCCCACCGCCTCGGCCGCCTGCTCACCAAGATCCGCAAGTCCGGCAAGGCCCCGTGGCTCCGCCCTGACGCGAAGTCCCAGGTTTCCATCCGCTACGAAAACGACAAGCCGGTTGAAGTGGTTAACGTCGTCATCTCCACGCAGCACACCGCCGACGTCGAGCATCGTCAGATCGAGAGCTACCTCATCGATCACGTCATCCGGAAGGTCATCCCGAAGCGGATGCTCACGAAGCGCACCCAGTTCCTGATCAACCCGACCGGCCGCTTTGTCATCGGCGGCCCGCAGGGCGACTCCGGCCTCACCGGCCGCAAGATCATCGTGGATACCTACGGTGGCTGGGGCCGCCACGGTGGCGGTGCGTTCTCGGGCAAGGATCCGTCGAAGGTGGATCGCTCGGCCGCCTACATGTGCCGCTGGGTCGCCAAGAACATCGTCGCTGCCGGCCTCGCCGAGCTCGCCGAGCTCCAGGTCGCCTACGCCATCGGCTATCCCGACCCGGTCAGTGTCTACGTGGACACGATGGGCACGGGCAAGGTCTCCGACGAGCGCATCGCCCGCGCGGTTACCCGGGTCTTCGGCTTCAAACCCGCCGAGATCGTCAGCCAACTCAATCTCCTCCGTCCGATTTACCGCCAGACGACCAATTACGGTCACTTCGGCAAAGCCGGCCTCCCCTGGGAACAGACCAACAAGATCGCCGCGCTCCAGGCCGCGGTGAAGTAAACTCTCAATCATCACTACCATGGCTACCGCATCCTCCGCGCCCAAAGCGCACGACTTCCACGTCAAGGACCTCTCACTCGCCGAGTGGGGGCGCAAAGAAATCACCATCGCCGAGCACGAAATGCCCGGCCTGGTCTCGGTCCGCAAAAAATTCGGCCCGTCCAAGCCGCTCGCCGGCGTCCGCGTCACCGGCTCGCTGCACATGACCATCCAGACGGCCGTGCTGATCGAGACCCTCAAGGAACTCGGCGCCGATGTGCGCTGGTGTTCGTGCAACATCTTCTCGACCCAGGACCACGCCGCCGCCGCCATCGCCCAGTCCGGCGTGCCGGTGTTCGCCTGGAAGGGCGAGACGCTCGAGGAATACTGGGATCTCACCCTCAAGGCCATCAACTTCCCCGGTGGGAAGGGCCCGCAGCTCGTTGTCGATGACGGCGGCGACGTCACGCTCCTGATCCACAAGGGTTGCGAGCTCGAGGAGGGCAGCGACTGGGTCAACACGCCTTCCGACTCCCACGAGGAGCAGGTCATCAAGAACGTCCTCAAGCGCGTCCATCAAGAAGACCCGCTCCGCTGGACGACCATGGCCAAGGAATGGCGCGGCGTCTCCGAGGAGACCACCACCGGCGTCCACCGCCTCTACCAGATGCTCGAGAAGGGCAAACTCCGCGTGCCCGCCATCAACGTCAACGACTCGGTCACAAAGTCGAAGTTCGACAATCTCTACGGCTGCCGCGAGTCCCTCGCCGACGGCCTGAAGCGCGCCACCGACGTCATGATCGCCGGCAAGGTCGCCTGCGTCTGCGGCTACGGCGACGTGGGCAAGGGCTCGGCGTTCTC
>QQNC01000107.1 GCA_003402695.1 Verrucomicrobiota bacterium
ATGAAACCCGAGGTGACGACCAACCAGTCGTGCCTCCAGTGCCATCCCGGGCTGAAAACTCCGACCGCCCTCACGGCCCACACCCACCACCCGGCGGAGTCAGCCGGCAGCACCTGTTACAACTGCCACATGCCGCACACGACCTACGGTCTCCTGCGCGCCATCCGCAGCCACCAGATCTCGAACCCGAGCGTCCGCGAGAGCACCGAGCTCGGCCGGCCCAACGCCTGCAATCTCTGCCACCTCGACCAACCGCTGGCGTGGACGGCGGACCGGCTCTCCGCGTGGTACGGGCAGAAATCCCCGCCGCTCTCCGCCGACGATCACGCGCTCTCGGCGGGCGTGCAATGGCTGCTGAAGGGCGATGCCGAGCAGCGCCTGCTCGTGGCGTGGAGCATGGGCTGGGCGCCCGCGCAAAAGGCCGCGGGCCACGACTGGCTCTATCCCTTCCTCGCGTTCGAGCTCAACGACCCGTACGCCGCGGTGCGCTTCGCCTCCTGGAAATCGCTCCAGTCGCTGCCGGGTTTTTCGGGCTATGACTTTGACTACACCGTCGCGGACGGGAAACAGAAGGAGGCCGTGGCGCTGACCTACCGGAAATGGTGGTTCGAACAGCGCAACCCGAACGGCGGTTACCGACCCGAGACCCTGCTCGAGGCGGACGGCTCGTTCCGCCAGGACCTGCTCGACCGGATGCTGCAGGAGCGCAACCACCGGAAAGTTTATCTCGCCGAATAATCCGTCCGGCTGCACCCCTCGCCCACCACCCAACGCGTCTCGCCTCTCGCTTTTCCCATGAACTCTTCCGACCGACATCTCCGCTTTGGCTGGTGGTCCCTGTTTGCCTTCCTGACGCTCGGCGTGGTGCTCGAGGCGCTGCACGGTTTCAAGCTGGGCTGGTACCTCGATGTCGATGTCGAGATGCGCCGGCTGATGTTCACCCTCGCCCATGCGCACGGCACCTTGTTCGCCTTGGTCAACATCGCCGCCGGCGTGACCTTGCGTACCGTGAAGGGGTTTGAACTGACAAGACCGGCGTCGCTCGCCCTGCTCTGGGGCTCGGTGCTGTTGCCGCTCGGGTTTTTATTCGGCGGACTTGTCATCCACGACGGCGACCCGGGGCTCGGCGTCATCCTCGTGCCGTTCGGCGCCCTGCTGGTCCTCTACGGCGTGGGCTCCGCGGCCCGGACACTGGGCAAAATCAAGTAAGCGCCCCGGCGGTGCGCCGGCCAAACCGGCGCGCCATGGCCCAGCCGAGCGTGCCCAGCAGGACCAGGGCAAACACCGCCTGCGAGAGCCGGTTCAGCAGCGCCCAAGTCCGGTCCGGCTGCCAGACCGCGCGGAGTTCGCTCCGGCCCGGCGGCAAATAAACGGCCAAAAAATGATCCGCTCGCGCCAAGCGGTCCCCGTTTAACACCTGCTGGTCGCTTTCCAGCTTTAGCCAGGGGAAAACCACCGCATTCGTCCGAACCCAGCCGGCGTGGGGTTGATCGACTTGGATTGAGCCCACTTCGCCAAGATTCGCCCCGCTCCCCCCCGACGGGAAATGAAACCGCGGCGGCCCCGCGCCGCTCGGCGTCGGTCAGTTCCCGCACCGAGGCCGGCACGGTGTAATCCGGAACCACTTCCCGCTGCCGCCGGGCGACGGACGCCGGTCGGTCACCCTCTGCCGCAATGACCACTGACGCATGCTGCAATTTGATCCCCAGCCCGAGGATCGCCACCGTGAGGCAAACGCCCGCGATCAGGGAAGTCTCATGCGAGTGTCGCCGGTATCCACCCTGCCGGGCCACCCACGCACCCGAGGCAAAAACAGCCACCAGCAACGCCGCGCTGCAGTGGCTCACGAGCCGGTAGACATACTGGACATAGGGCGCCAGGCCCTGGAAAAATCCTGCGAACCAAGGGGACACGGAGAGCAGACCCAAAAACAGGAACCAGCCGCAGGCCAAAACTAGGATCGTCTTGCCTGTACGGGACCCCGCCCCGGGGACCATGCCATCCGCCCGGTTACGGCGGCAAAGTTCGAGGTTCCAGAGCAGGAGCCCCAGCAAGACGAGGTTGATCGGCGCCTCCAAGTAGGCGGTGCCGAGTCCAGAAATACCATTTTCCGCGGCGGAGGCATCGTAGGGAAACGGCGCCAACCGGCCCCAGAGGGTATCACATTTTTCCGGGATGAAAATGAAGGCACTGCCACTCCGGACCAGTGAAAGTTTACGGGCGAACAGTCCGTTGGCGTAAACCCAGGGGGCAACGATGATGGCACCGGCGAAGAATCCGCCCGCGGCAAACAGTGCCCCGCGGCCCATGCACTGGCGGTAAGCCGCGCGCCCGCTGGCAAGCCCGCCGCCGATGGCCAGCATGGCGACGAAGGCCGCGGCCAGGACGGCTGTCGGTGCGTGCGTGCCGGCGGTGAGGAGCAGGAAAAATCCGGCGAGCCAACCTTGGAACCAGCGGGACGGACGGTCACCCGCCACGACGGCACCAGTCCCCCACGCAAGGGCGGTCACAAAAAAACCTGTGGCGAAATACTCCGCCAGTGCCCCGCGGCTGTAGAGGTTGGTGAGGGAATACGTTCCCCACACCATCGAGACGGCCACGACATAGGCCAGTCGCGACTCGCCGAATATTTTCCGTCCGGTGGAAACCAGCGCGATAAACTGCCCCGCCAGCATCGCGAGGACGGCCACGCGCACCGCCAGTGCCGCGCCGGTGGCGGCGGCCAGAATCCCGAGCCAGGGATAAAACAACCATGCATAAAATACCGGCTGGGCCAGCCCCACGGCCGGCCCTGTGTTCATCACCGTCGGCAGGCTGCCGTGGGCGCGGAAATAGTCCCCGTAATAGCCGATCATCCAGAGGTGATTCGACCAGTCCTGCGGAAGGTTGGCAGGCAGATCCACCAGGAGCAGCAGCGGGGCCACGACGGAGCCCACGTAGCCGACCCCGGTCAAAATTCGCCGCGCAGACTGGCCGATGGCACTCATGCGGGAGGTGGGTCAGGCGCGGTTGCGCGGGTGGAACTTCGCGTGCTGGTCCACCAGGCGCTTGGTCTCGACCGCGGTGTAGATCTGCGTCGTCGAGATGCTCGCGTGGCCGAGCATTTCCTGGATGGCGCGCAGGTCGGCGCCGCCGGTCAGCAGGTGTGTGGCGAACGAGTGCCGCAGGCCGTGGGGCTTCACGTTCTTCGTGATGCCGGCGCGTGCAGCGTATTTTTTCACCAGCTTCCAGAGCGTCACGCGCGAAAGCGCCGCCCCGCGGTTGTTCAGAAACAGCTGGCTGCCCGTGCGCGGTTTCACCAGCTGCGGTCGGCCGGAAACGAGCCACGTCGTGACCGCGTCCGCCGCGCGCCCGCCGACGGGCACCACGCGCTCCTTCGAGCCTTTGCCAAAGACCCGGATAAAACCCTGCTCCAGGTCCACCTGCTGCAACGTGAGCCCCGCGAGCTCCGACACCCGCAGTCCGCTCGAGTAAAACAATTCCAGCAGTGCCCGGTCCCGCAGCGCGCGGGCGTCGCCCCCCGTCGGTGCCGCCAGCAGGCGCGAGACTTCCTCCAGGGTGAGCGTGCCCGGGATGCGCCGCGAGAGCTTCGGGGCCGCGAGCAGCTGGGTGAAGTCGTCCTCGCGGATTTTTTCGCGGACGAGGAAGCGGGCGAGTCCGCGCAGCGCGGTGAGCTTGCGCGCCTGGCTCGCCGGCGAGCAGACGCGGCCGTTCAGCGAATGCACCCACTCGCCCGCCTGGACGCGAGTAACATTCCGCCAGTCCGCCACCTGCCGCTTCGCCAAAAAGGCAGCGCACTGGTCGAGATCGCTGCGATAGGCCGTGAGGGTGTTCTTTGACAGGCCGCGCTCGAGGCCGAGAAAGCCGAGGAACGCCTCGATGTCGTTCGCGAACGCGGGAGCCGCCTGGCTGTGATCAACCCGCATGGCGTGAAAAATGACGCAGCGGTAGTCAACGGGCCGCGCTCAGAAGCGGCGACGCGGCGGCGGACGGTAGGTGGAGTTCTGCTCCTTGACGCGAAACGTGATGCGCGCCTTCTCCAGGTCGTAGGGGCTCATCTCCATCTTCACCGTGTCGCCCGCGGCGATCTTGATGAAATTCTTGCGGAGCTTGCCCGAGATGTGCGCGAGCACGATGTGCCCGTTGGACAGCTGCACCTTGAACATCGTGCCCGGCAGTACCGTGACGACCTTGCCCTCCACTTCGATGGAATTGCTATCAGCCATGGTGGGAGGTGTGGGTCAGGGGTTGCGTCATAGGTAGGTCAGCGATAATAAAAGCGCATTGTAAGGGGGAAATACCCCTCGTAAGCAAGGCTTTACCGCGTAGGTGGCGCGCTGGCGCGTCCCATTGCGCGCGAGCGCGCAACCTACTCCAAAAATCACATGGCCGACCCCCTACCGCCCCTCGCCTGCCCGTTCGAGAAGCGCTTCCCTTCTCAGCTGGTGCGTGACGACGCCTTCTACATGAGCCTGGCGTACAACCAGGCCATTGACGCGTGGCGGCAGGACGAGGTGCCCATCGGCGCCATCATCGAGCTCAACGGCGAGATCCTGGCCGCGGCCCACAACACCGTCGAGGGCGCGCACGACCCCACCGCCCACGCCGAGATGCTCGCCCTGACCCAGGCCGCCGCGAAGCTGGGCAACTGGCGCCTTGAGGGTGCGACGCTCTATGTCACGAAGGAGCCCTGCCCCATGTGCTCCGGCGCCACGCTGATGTCGCGGCTCAAGCGTGTCTGCTACGCCGTGCCCGACCCGAAGATGGGCTGCCTCGGCGGGGCCACAAATCTCAACGACCTCCCCCGTGTGAACCACCATGTCGAACTGACCGCCGGCGGCGTGCTCGAGCCGGAGTGCCGGGAATTGTTGCAGGCGTTCTTCAAGCTGAAGCGGTCTGAAGATTGAGGTCGGGCGCGTTATCCTGAACGCGCCGGAGCGATTTGAGCTGGACGGGCAATGCGGGCGGAGCCGGCGGCGCGTTAGGGGTAACGCGCCCTACCCGCCAAAATACGCGCCCGCAGTTGACGGCGCGCCGGAGCCGCGGCAGGGTGACGGAGTCTCCTTCCAACCCGAAAATTATATCATTATGGCCTACGAACTTCCGAAACTCCCCTACGCTCTCGACGCCCTCGTTCCGCACATCGACGCGAAGACGATGGAAATTCACCACGGCAAGCACCAACAGGCGTACATCACCAACGCCAACAATCTCCTCAAGGATCACGCCGATCTCGCCGCGCTCGATGTCAACGTCCTCATCGCCGACCTGAGCAAGGTCCCCGAGGCCATCCGCGGCGGCGTGCGCAACAACGCCGGCGGTCATTCCAACCACTCGTTCTTCTGGACCGTCATGGGCCCGGGCAAGGGCGGCGCGCCGAAGGGCGCCCTCGCCGCGGCCATCGAAGCCCAACTCGGCGGCTTCGCCAAATTCAAGGAAGACTTCGCCAAGGCCGGCGCCACGCGCTTCGGCTCCGGCTGGGCCTGGCTCTACGTCGGCGCCGACAAGAAGCTCGCGATCGGCTCCACCGCCAACCAGGACAGTCCGCTCATGGGCAAGGCCGTCGCCGGCATCGAGGGCAAGCCCGTCCTCGGCCTCGATGTGTGGGAACACGCCTACTATCTCAACTACCAGAACCGCCGCCCCGACTACATCGCGGCCTTCTGGAACGTCGCCGACTGGGATGCGGCCGAGGCCAACTTCGTCGCCGCGACGAAGTAAGTCATTCACGCGGATTCAATTCGCCCAACAAAAAGCCGCGCCGAAAAAAGGCGCGGCTTTTCTGCGTTACGTGGGTTGCGCGCTGGCGCGCAACGTTGGGTGCGAGCATCCAACCACCAGATAGGGAGAGGACTTCGACCCCGCCCGATTGTCATGCTGAGTCCGCCATAGCGGGCAAAGCATCCACTTGGACGCCGCCGAAAGCCGTAGCGCCCCCTCACTGGATTCTTCGCTACGCTCAGAATGACAAGAGGCTGAAAAGGGGCCAGCCCCTGCCCTTTGCTCCCTGTTCCCTGGCATTGGCGCCCGCCAGGGCGCGGCTCACGGCGTCCAGACGTTGCCCTGCATCGCCGGGCCGAAGCTGCTTGGGCTGATCGGCGTGCTCTTGCCGGTCTCGGTGTCGAGGATGCAGAGCCGGCTCGTGCTGCGGTCGCGCGCGGTGTAAACCACGTGGCGGCCGTCGGCGAGCCAGCTGGCCTCGATGCCGTCAAACGGCGCCTTGGAAGCAATCTCCGCCTTGCCCTTGGACAGGTCGTAGACCGCGATCTGGTACGAACCGCTGCGCACGGTGCAGACGATCTTGTTCGGGTTGGTCCGGCTCCAATCCGGCTCCGCGGCGTAGCTGAAGCCCGTCATCAGCCGCGACGGCGAACCGCCGCCGGTGGACATGGTGTAAAGCTGCGGACCGGGCTCCATGGCAAACACGAGACGGGAACCGTCCGGCGACCAGCACGGCGAGGCCTTGCCGGAGTCCGAGTGCGTCTTGCGTGAAACCTGCCGGCCCTGGGCGTTGCTGATGTAGATCTCGGGATTGCCCTCACCGCTGAGGACCATGGACACCTGGCTGCCGTTGGGGCTGTAGCGGGCGCCGCCGTTGGTGCCCTTGAAGCTCACAAACGTCGTGCGCTGGTAGGTGTTGAGGTCGATCTGGAAAATATCCGGGAAGCCCGACTTGAAGAAACTCGTGTAGAGCAGCTTCGAGCCGTCGGGCGACCAGCGCGGGAACAGCGCCAGCGCGTTGTCATGCGTGACCTGCGTCACCCGGCGGAAAAACAGGTCGCTGGTGTAAATCTCGCGCCGACCGCCGCCGCCGCCGATGAAGGCGATCCGGGCGGTAAAAAAGCCCTTCAGGCCCACGCCGTTGGTCTTGACCACGGCGATGTCCGCGGCGCGCAGCAACGCATCACTTGCGTCGCGGCCGGTCGCCACGTCCGACGAATAGGGCGTGCCCGCCATGCCCTTCGTGATGTCCACGCGGACCTGCGTTCCGGTCACCTGGGAGAACTTGATGTCGTAGGAGTAGCCGCTGGCGGTGAGGCGGTAGCGGCCGTGCACGTGGAAGGCGCGCAGCGCGAGGTCGTTGAGTTCGGGGGTGTTGGCCGAGACGCGGACCGGCACCGTCGTGTACTCGGCGGTGACGACGACTTCGCCGAGGTCGCGGGCCAGCACGGGCGCGGCGACGAGGGCGAGCAGGAGAAAAAGGCGCAGAATTTTTTGCATGGGGAGGGAAAAAGGGCTGGGACCGGGATATGAAGACCGGGCATTTCTATTTACACCCGGACCGCGCATAACAACTTTATTTCCCTTCCGCCCACCATTTTCTCCCCCGTGACCTCCGACGAACTCAAAGAGCATCTCAAGCAAGTGAAGTATCCCGGCTTCAGCCGCGACATCGTGTCCTTCGGGCTGGTGCGCAGCGCCGCGCTGGTGGATGGCACCGCCCGGGTCTCCCTCACCCTGACCACGAGCGACCCGAAGATCCCGTTGCACCTCAAGAAAGAGGTCGACCAGTGCCTGCGCGCCCTCCCTGGCGTCAAGGACACCGTGATCGACATCGCCGTGTCACCGGTCAAGGCCCCCGCCCCGGGTGCACCCGGCGCCGCGGGTGCCCCGGCCGGCGCACCCAAGGGCATCAAGCACTCGATTGCCATCGCCTCCGGCAAGGGCGGCGTCGGCAAAAGCACCTTCGCCGTCAACCTCGCCTGCGCCCTCGCCCAGATTTCGACTGCCGCTGGCCGCGCAGGGCGGATCGGCCTGATGGACTGCGACATCTACGGCCCCAGCGTGCCGCTGATGATGGGCCTGCAGGGCCGGCCGGAAGTGGATGGCGAGTCGCTCGTGCCCATGGAGCGGCACGGCGTGAAGGTAATGAGTATGGGCTTCCTCGTGGACGACAATACCCCCGTCGTCTGGCGCGGCCCGATGATCATGAAGACCATCCAGCAGTTCGTCCAAAACGTGAAATGGGGCGAACTCGATGTGCTGGTCGTGGACCTGCCGCCCGGCACCGGTGACGCCCAGCTTTCCCTCGTGCAGACCCTCCCGCTGGACGGGGCGGTGATCGTCACGACACCCCAGCCCGCCGCGACCAACGTCGCGCGCAAGGGCGGCCTGATGTTCCAGAAGGTCAATGTGCCGCTCCTCGGCGTGGCGGAGAACATGAGCTGGTTCACGGATGCGGCCGGCCAGAAGCAGACCCTCTTTGGCTCTGGCGGCGGCATCCTGACGGCCGAAAAACTCGGCACGGTCCTCCTCGGCCAGGTGCCGCTCATCACCGCAATCCGCGAGGGCGGCGACTCGGGCACCCCCATCGTGGTTAGCGAGCCCAAGAGCCCGGCGGCGGAGGTCTTCCGCGGCATCGCCGAGACCCTGCTGGCGCGGCTCGCGGCCCCGGCCCCCAAGGCATTGTAAATATTGGAAAATTGCAGGCATTGACACCCAACGTTGCCTCGCTCTCATGTTTCTTCGCGCTGTAACGCTGCATGACTTCCACCGCCCAAGAGCCCGCGATCACTCGCGAATTCGTCAAACAGTCGAGCCTCTACCAGGAATTCCTGGCCGAGCGGGAGGAGATCCTGAAACACAAGTGGCTGGAATCCGAGCGGCTGGGTTACGACATCGGGTTTGAACGCGCGCTGCTGGACTGGATCCGCAAGCACCGCGAGAGCTGGCGTGCCG
>QQNC01000108.1 GCA_003402695.1 Verrucomicrobiota bacterium
GGCCAGCGTGTAGCACAAATCCGCGCTGACCTGCAGCCGGACGGTCTCCGCCCGCGCCGCCTTCACGTTCAGCCGAAACAACACGGCACCCGGCTCGCCCTCCGCGAGGTCGGGGTGCCAGAGCCACGCCGCGCCATCGAGCGCGTGCCGGGGCTCCATGTTCGGCGTGCCATGCGGCACGGCGGGAGGGGCCACGCGGCGACACACGGTTTCACCGGCAAAGGGGGCAAAAAGCATCCCCCCGGATTAGCGGGCCGCCCGCCCGGCGGGCGAGTGATTTTTTATCGGAACGGCGTTGGCTCACGGCCTGTTTTACAGAGGCAACGGTGGAAACAGAGTGTTCCATCCCGAACCCTCCTCGGTTCTCTCCGTTTCCGCCTGTAAGAAAAACTACAACAATCCTGCCAGCACCCGGTTGACCGCGAACGCCCCCCGCATCGCGGCAAAGCCCGCCATCAGCTCATGCGGCGCACCCGCGCGCGAAAACACCATCTCCAGCGTTCCACCGGAACAGCGGACGACGGCGTCCACGCCCTCGACGCGAATTACGCACTCGCGGCAGTCCGACGGATAGCTCACCGCCAGCCCACCTTCACCCTCGAGCGCCTCAATCACGTCAATGATCGCCTCGACGCGCGCGCCTTTTTTCAGCGCGAACGAGATTTCCGTGAACTTGCCGGCAAAGACCGCCGCGAACTCTTCCCGCTGCGCGAGGTCCCCGTCCTGCAGGTCCCGCAGCGTGGTCGTGATGCCGTAGCGTCCCGGCGCCGACTCCTCGAGGGCGTAAAAAATCTCCACCGTGAAATCCTTCGCCGTCAGCACCGCGAGGGCCCCGGTCACGTTCAGTGCGACGTCCTTCCGCTTGTAGCCCAGCCGCGAACGCACGTCCTGAAACAGCTTCTCGGCCTGCTCCGCCAGCTCGGGCCCGCAGATTTTTCCGAGGAACGCATTCGTCACCGCATTCGCCGCATCCGGTACCGTGTGGTGTCCTTTCTTGAACCCGCCCAGCGCCTTCACCTGGCCGCCGCCCCGGCCGATGAAACTGATGCCGGCAATGATGCTGGAGGGAAGTTCGCCCGTCATGTGCCGCCGAGCAAACCCGGCGCCGTGCACCCCGCCAACCGAAAACCACGTCGCGCCGGCATCCCCGCCTGCGCTCCATCCTCAGGCCGTCGCCTTGGCCGGGCGGCGGCAGAGCGAGACCAGGCCGTAGATCGCCAGCCCCGGCAGCCAGATCGGCGCCAGCACCGCCACCACCACCAACACCACCGCCAGCACGCCCACCACCAGCGAGAGCCCGGCGCCCAGCAGCGCGGCCAGGACGCCCACCAACAGCGCCCCGAGGGCCAGGAGCGCCGCTAGGGCGAGTCCGGCCGGGATGAGCAGGATCGGAAAGAGATGGAGGGCCACGAGCGCCAGCAGCGTGCAGAGGAGGATTTTCCCGAGAGTGTTCATACCCTGAAAACACCGCTCCCCGCGAAAAGTCGCAGTCAATTGCAACCCCCACATCGCAGTTGCCTGCAATCGGGGTTCTTCTAGTTTCCCGCAGCCCTTTCCCCGCCGTCACCACGTTCCCCATGGTCACCTCCGCCCCCCTGCTTTCCTACCAACATGCGCTCGACCTCTCGCCCGAGTCCTTCGGCGAACTGCGGTCGTCGGCTGACTGCCTCGGCCAACCCGGCGTGCTCAACCAGCGGTTGGACGAGGACGGCTATCTGTTCATCCCCGGTTTTTTCAACCGCGACCTGATCCGGTCCGCCCGCGCTTCCGTGACGGACCGGCTCGCCGCCGAGGGCGCACTCGATCCCGCGTTTTCCCCCATCGAGGGCGTGGGCCGGGCGGACAAGGCCCTGGGTTTCCGCGGCGATCTCGCGAAGGACAATCCCGCGATCGACCGCGTCGTCTACGGCCCGGAGCTGCTGGGTTTCTACGAAAACCTTTTTGGCGAACCGGTGCGGCATTTCGACCACACTTGGTTTCGCGCGATCAGCCGCGGCCAGGGCACGCCCCCGCACTGCGACCTCGTCTACATGAGCCGCGGGACGCACCAGCTGCTCAGCTGCTGGATCCCCTACGGCGAGGTGCCCCTCGAGGTCGGTGGCCTCATCGTGCTCGAGGGCTCTCACCTTCAGGCCGAGCGCCTGAAGAACTATCTCGAGGTGGACGTTGACCTGTACTGCGAGAACCGCCCCCGCGAGGTGGAGAAGGTCGTCGGCAAGGGCGGCTGGAGCCACCCGGGCTGGCTGACCAACAATCCCGTTTCCCTCCGCGAAAAAATGGGCGGCCGCTGGCTCACCGCCGAGTACCAGCCGGGCGACTTCCTCACTTTCAAGATGACCCTCATCCACGCGAGTCTGGACAACCAGACCGACCGCGTTCGGCTCTCGTCCGATACCCGCTACCAGCGCGCCAGCCAGCCCGCCGACGCCCGCTGGGTTGGCGTCAACCCCGCCGGCCACGGCCCCCGCGCGAAGCAGGGCATGATCTGCTGAGGCGGGGCGGGGCATTCAACCCCGCTACCTTGAGTGGGCGGCGGGGTCCCCACCGACGCTTCGCCGATGGGGGCATCGGCGACCACTTCGGTTTGTCATTCTGAGCGCAGCGAAGAATGACAAAGGAAATCCTTGGCGCGTTAAGGATACCCCCCGCCTCCTACTTCGCCGACTCGAGCTGCAGCTTCATCTGCAGCGCCAGGCCCTCGGACATCGTTTGCGCCGCCTCGGATTCCTCGCGGCGGATTCGCGCCTTGTCCCCGGTCAGACCCGCCCAGCCCACGATGACCGGATCCTGCGGCTTCACCAGCACCAGGGTCGCCCGCAGCTCGGCCTTCAGGTCCTGGCGGACCGCGGCCGGCATCTCCGCGTCCAGGGCCGCGGCAAATTTCTCCGCGCTGCCATTCTCGCCGGAGAGGCGGTAGAAATTCCGGTCCCAATTCATGCCAACCTCGGTCCCGATCATGTCGTACGGCGCCTGGCCGAAGGAAATCCCCTCCTGGTAGTCGCGGAAATTTCGGATCGCCTCCGGCACCACCGCGCCGTTCACCGCCGGCAGCCAGAGACTCGCATCGGTGAAGAGCTGTTGCCCCGGGACACTGGTGAGGAATTTCAGGAAATCCAGGGCCTCGGCCGGATGCCGGCTGGTCTTGTTCAGATACATCGACAGCGAGGTCTCGCCCATGCCTTCGCCGCCCTGGCCCACCACGTACCGGCCGACCTCCGGGTCGTCCGGCATCGCCTGCATCAGTTTCATCGGCTGGATCTTGAACGACGCCAGCCGCCGCAGGCTCGTCGCATCCCAGGTGCCGTAAAAAAAGAACAGCGCCTGACCACGCAGGAACTCGATCATGGCGTCGTCGCGGCGCAACTGGATGAATCCCGGCTTCATCGCGTTCGTGGTCTCGCGCACCAGTTGCAGCCCGGCGCGCACGGCGGGCTCGCTGTAGCGCCAGCGGCCGGCGAGGTAGGCCGCAAGCACCTGCCGGTTGTAGAGGTACAACGTGCCGCCGTCGTCCAGCCGCTGATTCACGCCCAGCAGCGGCGCCAAAATCACGCTTTGCGCCACCGACCGCGTCGTGTCGCGGCTGCCGGCCAGCCCGTGGATCGTGCGGCCGGTCCGCCGTGAATAGTCCTGCACCTGCGCGAAGATTTTCCGGAGGTCGTCGAAGTTTTTCGGGACCACCACCCGGCCCAGGATTTCCTTCATCAGCTCCACGTTGCAGAACAGCCGGAGCGTGGACTCGGTGATGTTGACTGCGTAAATCTGGCCGGGGTCGGGCGAGTCCCGCTTCGGCGCGAGCAGCTTGTCATGAAACGTGTCCTGCCACGGGATTTTCTCCTGCGAGGTCCCGCGGTTGTAGGGATTGGGCTTGGCCAGCTCCGCCGTCAACGGCGCGAAGTACCGCGCCGGGATATCCTTCTGGCCGGGCAGCCAGGCGCCCCACTCCATCAGGTCCGGGCCCGTCTCGCCCGCGAGGTTCGAGCGCATCCACTGTGGGTAGATCGTCGCACCGGGAATTTGCAGCTGGACGACGTGGACGCGCGGGTTGAGTTCCTCGTAGCGCTTGATCGCCGCGTTGATGCCGTCGGGCGGCCCGCGCTCAATCTGCCAGTGGGCGAAATAAATCGTGACCTCGCGGCGGTGGATCACGGGCTCGGACCGGGTCAAGACCCAGTATAACGCGCCGGCGTACGCTCCCACCAGCAGCGCGAGGCCGAGTTTGGCCCGGAGCCGCCTCATGCGCCGCCCTCCTGCGCGAGCTGGCGGGTCACCTTGCCGAGCTTTTGGCGGATGGTGAAGGCGCGGACGTTCGTGGGGTAGTCGGCGAGGTAACGCTCAAAGTATTCCCGGGCCCGCGCCCAGTCGCCGGCGCGTTCCGACAGCACGCCGATCTGCACGATGAGGTCCTCCCGCGCGGTGCCCGTGATGCCGCCCGCCTGGGCGGCGGCGATCAGATGCGGCAGGAACCGCGCCTGCGGCTGGTGCAGCACGATGCCGGCCTGCCCGATCTGCAGCTCCAGGTCGCGGCGGAGCAGCGGCTCGTGGATGCGCGGGAGCAGCGCCTCCGCGGCCGCAAGGCGGTCGGCCCCAGGGTCGGCCAGGTCGGGCAGAAGGTAGAGTTTCAACAGGCCCAGCTTCACCAAACCCAGCTGCGCCCAGTGGCTCTCGGGCTGGCGCCGGGCCAGTTCGGCATACAGCTGGGCGGCCTGCGCAAAATCCGGCTCGTTCAGGTGCAGCTGGTAAATCCGCGCCCGCAGATAGGCCGCCTCTGCCGCGATTTCATCCGGACCCGTCTCCAGCTCCGCGAGCACCACCTCGGCCTCGCGCATGTTAGCGTCCGTTGCAGGCTGCGCCCCGATCCGCGCGGCGGCCCAGACGAGCCGGTCCGCCCGCGAGTCCGCGTCGCGCCGGAGCTGCCGGAGCACGTCCTGCGGGCGGCTGTCGGCCAGGGCGCTCCAGGCCCGGTCCAGACCGGCGGGCGCGACGGCGCCGGCCGCCAGCAGCGGACCGATCAACAACAGGGGTAAAATACTTCGCGGCGGGTACACGGAAAAACTCCGCCATGGTGGAAGTTCGACCCGTTCCGACAAGCACTACCGGAAAAAAATCGCGCGGCCTCACTTGCCCGGGCCGGCCACTTCGAGCTGCCGGCCCATCAGCAACATCAGGCCTTCCGACTGCGTCTGGGAACTTTCCAGCCGCTCGCGGGCCAGCAGCGGGCTGCCCTCCGGTCCTGATCGCCAGCCAAGTGCCGCGTTGGCCATGATGGTCACATCCTGCGGCCGGACGATGATCGCCCGGTTGCTGATCTCCTTCCGCAAATCCGTCCGCACCGCCTCCGGCATCGCGGCCTCCATCGCGTTCACAAACTGGTCCACGCTCCCGTGCGTCTCCGTCAGCAGGTAGAGGTTGCGCATGACGGCCGCCGCGACCGTTGAGCCCATGCCCGTCATGTACTCCGCGCCGAAGGAATAGCAGTCCAGCGGGGTCCGGTAGGCCATGATGTCGGACGGAACCTTGACCTCCCGGATCGACGGGAGCCAGCCGCTGTGGTCCGTGAACAGCTGGTTGCCCTCCACGCTGGTCATGAAGTGCATGAAATCGATGGCCTCCTTCGGGTGCGCGCTCGACTTGTTGAGGTAAAATTCCATCGCCGTGCCTCCGCCCCCATCGGCAAACGCCCCGTAGAAATAGGGCCCCATCACCGGGTCTTCCCGGGTCGGCTGCGGAAAGCGGTACACGGCAATCGGGAAGGTCGCCAGGCGCCGGAGGCTCGTGCCGTCCCAAGTGCCGGCAAAGATGAACACCGCGTCGCCCCGCAGAAATTCCTGGGTGGCCGCGTCGCGCAGCGACTGCACAAAGCCAGGCTTCATGTTCAGGCTGACTTCGCGCATCAGCGCCAGCCCGGCCTGGGCTTCGGGCGTCCGGTAGTTCCAGCGGCCCTCGAGGTACTGGCCCAACTCCTCCCACGGGTAAACGGCCAGGTTGCCCTGGCGGTCGTTGCGCTGGCTGCGCTGCAGCATGGCGCCCTGCAGCAGGTATTGCATCAGCCAGCTCGCGTTGTCCCGGGCGCCGGCCATGGCATAGATCGGCCGGCCCGTGCGGGCGGCGTAGGCCCGGATCCGTTCAAAGACCACCCGCAGATCCGCAAAGGTCGCGGGCATCTGGTCCGTGCCGGTGATGGTCCGCAGCAGCTCCTGGTTGCAGAACAACCGCTCCGACACCTCCGTCAGTGTCACCGCATAAAACTGGCCCGGATCCGGCGCATTCACGCGCTGGTTCATCAGGCCGTCGGTAAACGTCTGCACCCAGGGCACGTGCTCCAGCGCCGTGCCCTTGTTGTAGGGGTTCGGCCGCATCATCTCGTCCGTGATCGGCTCGAAATAACGCGCCGGGATGTCCGTCAACCCGTCCAGCCAGACGCCATACTCGATCAGGTCCGCCCCCGTGGCGCCGACCAGATTGGTGCGCATCCACTGATTATAAACGCGGCCCGGCACCAACACCTGCTCCACCTTCACGCGGGGATTGAGCTCCTCGTAGCGCTTGATGATCGCGTCGACTCCGTCGGGCGGCCCCTTTTCAATCTGCCAGTGCGCGATGCGAATCGTCACCGGCCGGCTGGAAATCACCGGGGTCGAGCGCGTGAAGACCCAAAACAGCGCAAAAGTATAGCCTGCGAGGAGCAGGCCGAGGCCCAGGTAACGGGAACGGCGTTTTTTCATGGCCGGAGCCCTTTCGCCTTGGCCTCAAGCGCCGCGAGATCCTCCAGCCGCCGCCGCACCGTGACGCTGCGCAGGTTCGGCACGAAGTCGCGCAGGTAGGCCTCAAAATAGCCCCGCGCCTGCGCATAATGCCCCGCGCGCAGCGAAAGTTCCCCAAGCTCGACGGCGAGGTCCTCCGGGGCCTGGCCCACCAGGCCGCCAATGCGGTTCACCTCGATCAAATGCGCCAGCACCGAGTCGAGCGGCTGGTCGTAGAAAGTCCCCGCCCGCGCGATCTGCAGGTGTAGGTCGCGCTGAAGTTTCTCCTCGTGAATCCGGGCCAGCAGCGCCGTCGCCGCCCCGATGCGCTCCGCGGGAACCGACGGTTCCGGCAGCGCGTACAGCAGCAGCAGGCCCAGCTTCACCAGGCCCAGTTGCGCCCAGTGGCTCTCGGGGTGCCGCTCCGCCAGCGCCCGGTAGAGCGCCGCCGCCCGCGGATAGTCCAACTGCTGAAAATGCACCTGGTACAGCCGCGCCTGCATGTAGGCGGCGGCCTCCGCAAGCTCGTCGTGGCCGGCCGCCAGCGCCGCAAACGTCGCCTCCGCCTCGTGCAGCCGGGCCTGGGTCACGGGCTGGTAATCCACGGCCACCACCGCCTGGGCAAAGTCCTGCTCGCGCGAGGGCGGGCCTTTGACCTGATCGAGCCGGACATAGGCGTCGCGCACGAGGTGGTCCGCCATGAGTTGCCACGCCGCCGCAGTGTCATCGGACACCGGCGCCGCCGCCCGGGCGAAGGGCAGCAACGTCAGACACAACCAGGCGCCGCACCCGCGGCGCCACTCAGGGTAAGGGGCAAACACCCCGCCATCGTGGAACGGCCGGCGTCCACGACAAGAAATATGCGCCCAAAGACGCGGGTTTTAGGTGCTAGGCTATGGGTGAGGGGACGTGACCGGAACCCTACGCTCCCAGACATCCCCGCTCCCATGACCTATCACCCAGGACCCATGACCGTCAGAGTATCCCCCGCTCCAGCCACATGTGCTCGCCGGCGATGATCTCCTGCGCGAGGTCGTAGCCGTGCTGGTCGGAATTATTGCCGACGCCGGTAAAATTCTGCGCGATGCGCAGGTGGGCCTGCGCCGCAAAGTCATCCACGAGGGCGAAGATTTTCGCCTCGGGCTCGCCGTCGCGCAGCAGCTTCTGCGCAAACACACAGCTCGCCGCGATGGCAAAGAGGTCCGCCCCGATGTCCGCCAGCCGGCCCAGCAGCACCTGCCGCTTTTCCAGCTTCACGCCAAATTTCACCATCTGGTGGAACAGCGTGCGCGCCAGCTTGCGGCTGAGCGCCGCAACCCGGTTGAAGTGCTTCGCCAGATGCGGGTGCATGTCCGCCGGCGCGCTTCCGTTGAACGGCAGCCACTGCGCGGGATACCACAGCGTGTAGAACTTCGCCGCCGCCCAGGCGCTCTTGAGCCGCTCGCCCCACGGCCGCTCGGAATTCAGCGCCACGCCGGCGATCTTGAGGTGCGGGTCCAGCGCCTCGCGCATGATGAAGAGCCGCATGATCTCCGAGGAACCCTCGAAGATCGTCGTCACGCGGTTGTCACGCATCAGGCGCTCCACCGGGTGGGGCTTCTCGCCGCGCGCCTTCAGCGATGACACGTCCTCATAGCCGCGGCCGCCACGGATCTGCATGACGTCGTCGAGGCACAGCCAGGCCTTCTCCGTGCCCCAGAGTTTGCACATCGAGGCCTCGAGCCGGATGTCGGCCTTCTTGTCGCGGTCCACGATGCGCGAGGTGACGATCAGCATCGCCTCCATCGCAAACGCGTGCGCCGCGATCCGGCGGATTTTCTCCGCAATCGCCGCATGCTGCCCGACGGGCACGCCCCACTGGACGCGCTCCGCTCCCCACTCGCGCGCGATCGCCAGCGAGCGCTTCGCCACGCCGATGCTCGACGCCGGGATCGA
>QQNC01000109.1 GCA_003402695.1 Verrucomicrobiota bacterium
CCAAAGTCCGTCTCGAAGGCCAGTTCCGAGCTGCGCACCCCCGTGCGGGCCTCGATGAGGTCGGCGACCGGCGGCGTGACGGGCAGGTTGAGCGGAATCCACTCGGGGCGCCCGCCGGACATCATGGCGTGGAAATTTTCGCGGGCGTTCATGGGGAGAGCCGGTGGACCGTATCGAGGAAATCCGTGGCCTCATCGGTGTTGGCGAACGGCGTGCAGATCGTGAGCCACAGGCCGTCGGGGCCGAGCTCGCGCAGGACGGTCAGCGCGTCGGCGGGATCGTCCGCCAGGATCTGGAGCGCCTTGCCTGCGGCGAGGCAGCGCCGGTAGACGTCGATCCATTTGGCGGCAGGCCCGTGGCCGGAGCCGAAGACCCATTGCACGGCGTTCAGGCCGGGCAGGCTCAGCATCAGGTCGAGGTGGTGCAGGGCCTGCGGGCCGTCGAGGTGGAAGATGGAGCGTTCGAGCGGCGCCATCTCCAGCTCGATGGTGGGCCGGACGTATTCCTGGGCGATTTCTTTGGAGACGAGGCACCAGAAGTCGCAGCTGGGAATGTAGGCGGGCCCCGTGTGCAGGTAGGAACACCAGGTCGTACTCGGCTGGCCGAGGGCGGTGAGCCGCTGGTACAGCCGGCGGTAGGCCTCCACGTAGGCGTGGGACGCATGGAGGCTGGCGCGGCGCACCAGTTCCGGCTCGTCCATGAGGTCGAGGCAGACGTTTTCCGGCCCGCGTACGCCGGCGAGGATGTCGAAGCTGCCATGCAGGTCGGGCATGGCGACGTAGTAGCGTCCCTCAAATCGCTCAGCGGCGCGCGTGATCATCGCGTCGATGGTCCGCCAGTAGACGTTGTCGAAATCCGGCGGGGTCGCGATGAAGCGCTCCCAGTCCGCGGTCTCCGGCACGGTGTGCTGGCACCAGCTCGTGTTCTCGCCGAAGACCAGCTCGGCGCCGAAGAGCGTGGAGGTGAGGTCGGGGCCGACATTGGGCAGGTAGGAGGGGGCGGTGTCGCCCAGGATCGGGTTGGTCTCGAGTCCGGTCAGGGCGCAATCCACCTGATACTCCACGTCGAGCCAGCGCTCGCGCAGCGTGGCGTGCGTGGAGCGCGGCGCGCGCAGGGGGTGCGGCGTCTTCACCCAGAGGCTTACCGGCGGGCGGTCCACCCGGGCGCAACGCCACCACGCCTCATAGCGGGCACGGGCGACTTCCGGGATGAAGCGGTGGGCGGGCGGTTTCATGGGCTCAGGCGGCGGTGCCGTTGAAGTCGCGGACGGCATCCACCATCGCGACGATGTTGGCGACGGGCGTGCGGGCCTGGATGTTGTGGATGGTGTTGAAGACGAAGCCGCCATCCGGTGAAAACGCCCGGAGGCGCGACGTGACCTCGGCCCGCACTTCCGCGGGGGTGCCGAAGGGCAGGGTGCGCTGCGTATCCACGCCGCCGCCCCAAAACACGATGCGGCTCCCAAAGTCGGCCTTGAGCCGAACGGGGTCCATGTCCTTCGCCGAGCACTGCACCGGGTTGAGGATGTCGAACCCGACGTCGATGAAGCGGTCGATGAGTGGGCGGACTGCGCCGCAGGAGTGCTTGAAGGTCTTCCACTTGGTGTGGCGGTGCACCCAGTTGTTGATCTGCCGGTAGTACGGAGCGAAGAGGTCGTCGAATGCCTCCGGCGAGCAAAACTGGGAGCTTTGCGTGCCGAAATCGGTGCCGCAGATCACCAGCACGTCCACGGTGTCGCCGGCAAGGGCGGCGTAAGTCTCCAGGTTCTTAAGCGCCACCGCGCACTGGTGGGTGAAGATCTGGTGCACGTAGTCGCGGCGCTCGATGAGGGAGATATACCACTCGCTGACGTCGCGGATACCCTTCGGGTGCTTGAGGAAGGCCGCCGGCACGAGGGCGATGTCGCCAAAGCCGGTGCCGCCGATGCCGGAGACCACCGCGCGCTGCTCGCCGTGCACGCGGGCAAACTCGGTCCGCCAGTGGGTGAGGTCGGCCGGGCTGAGCAGTTGGAACTCCTCGCAGTTGTCCGCGGGGTTGAGGTGATCCTCGTCAATCGGCTCCTGGCGCACAATCGCGTCGAAGAAATAGCCACCACCCGGCATGTGCCCGCTGGGGGCGACCGAGGTGTCGCCCTGGGGAAAAAGATAGACGTCGCCGCTGGCGTCCTCGCGCGGCCGGAAGCCTTCCGGGACGAGCACGAGCTGGCCCCACGGCGTGCGCCACTCGTGCCAGCCCTCGTTGGCGAAGCCGAACATGGTGCCGCGGCCGTTGGCGCCGACGCAGTCGGAGCCGAGCAGGCGGCCCAGATCATCCTCGATCTCACCGAGCATCTGGAACGGCTCGCAGACCTTCACGGGGTGGCGGGGCAGCCCGTAGTGGTCGCGCAGTGCGGCGACGCAGCTCACATGCATACCCGTGAGACCGGTGCCGCCGAAATCCACCGGCACGGGACCGGACTGGTGGGCGAGCGCCCGCTGGATTTTTTCCCGGGAAGTCATCTTAGGTATTTTCGAATCGCGAATTTCTATTTTCGATTTGGGGTGCGAGCCGGGCAAAGCATGGGCGGCTAACCGCGCAGGCCGAAGAGCTCTTCCTTCAGGTCGAGGTAGTAGAGGTAGTCGTCGGGATCGACGTTGGGCGGGCAGCGGTGGTCGCAGAACGGGATGTAGCCGCCCGACGCGACGTAGGGCGCGAGCCACTGGAGCCAGGCGCGGATGTCCTTGCGGCTGCGGCCGAGCACCATCTTGTCCACGCCGCCCATGATGCGCAGTTCCGGGCCCCAGCGGTCCAGCGACTCGCCGGGATGGCCCGAGCCGTTGACTTCCCAGGGAAACATCGTGTTCACGCCACCGGCGAGAAAGTGCGGGATCAGCGGCCGGACATCGCCGTCGCAGTCAATCCACCAGAGGTCCACGCCGCCGGCGCGCAGCTTGGTGCCGATGCGCTTGTACCGGGGCACCACGATGTCGCGGAAGAAATCGACGGAGACGAGCGGACCGCTCTTGTAGCAGATGTCCTCCCAGCCGCCGGCGTAGTCGAACTTCACCTGCGGCAGGACGGCATCGAGGAAGTCTTCCACGAGCAGGCAGGACGTCTCGACCATGTCCTCCACCATCTCGGGATAATCGTACACCGCATAGGCCAGACCCTCGACGGTGAGCATGTCGCGGATCTTGCCGATCATCGAGCCGGCCCACACGCCGAGCGGGTAGTCGCGGTCCGCGGGGTGGTCGCGGAGAATCGCGGCGAGGTCGGGCTTGCGGTCGGGATGGCGGCGGTCGAAGCGCTCGGCCTTCACCTTGGCCCAGTCCTCGGGCGTTTTGACGGTGGCCTCGAGGTAGTGGGGAATCGTGTCGTGGCCGTCGAGCGGTACCTCGGCGATCAGGCCGTCGCCGTTGCGCAGGATCCGGGTGGTGGCCGTCCGCGAGATTTCCTCATACGGAAACCCCGGGTGCATCCAGGGCGAACCAACCATCGCGGTGCGGTCGAAGCTGAGGAAGCGGTCGGCGTCCTCATTGTTCATGATGCCGTGGTCGCGGAACATCGGCCAGAGCTTGAAGTTGTCGTCCCAGTAACCGAACTCCATGTTGAAGCAGCGGTCGACGGGCTGGCGGTTCAGCTGCCGGACGAAGCGCGCCCGGTCGGTGAGCGGGCCGCGCCATTTTTTGCGGAAGGGTTCGATGATGGTCGCGCTCATGGAAATTAGTAGGTGCCGTACCGTTCGACGAAACCGATGATGGCCTGGTAGGTGGCCCAGCTCACCTGCGGCGGCACTGAGTGGTCGGAGTGGTAGGCATAGCCGCGCGTCGCCATGCCGGCGGCGAACTTGGTGCGGATCTCCTCCTCGATGATGCCGAGGTCGTTCGTGCCCATTTTCATCACATCGATGTTGCCGAACATGGCCAGCTGGTCGCCGAAGAGGGGGGCGAACTCCCGGACGTCCATGCCGGCCTTGGCCTCGATCGGCTGGAGGCATTCGAACCCGGCGGCGATGTAGAGCGCGAGCACCTCGCGGACATGGCCGTCGGTGTGGTAGATGACGCGCTGGCCGCGGGCATGCGCCCAGTCCGCCATGCGTTTATGGGCCGGCCAGACGAGGTCCCGGTACATGGCCGGCGAGCACATGGTCGAGTGGTTGTACGCCATGTCGCCGTAGATCCAGAGGCCGTCCGCCTTCACGCCGCCCGCAAGGAGGGCTTCGAACGAGCGGAGCACGATGTCAGTGTGCACCTTCACGATGTCGCGCACCCACTCGGGGTCCTCAATCATCGCGACGAGGCAGGTCTCGTCGCCAATTAGCCGGCGCAGGGCCTCGAAGCCCTCGACGCCCGTCAGGTGGGTCCAGCGTCCGAGGGCACGTCCCTCCCGCTGGGCCTGCAGGGCGGCCGTGATGTCAAGTTGCAGCGGGACGGCCAGCATGGCCGGGCGGTAGATGGTTTCCCAGGCCTCGCGCGAGTCGCAGCCAAAGCTGATGTGTTCAGGTGTGCCGGAGCGGGCCTTCCAGTGCCGGGCCACGCCGCCCCAGGCATCGCGCACCGTCTCGGTCTCGGAGTCCGCTGACAGGATCTCCCGTTTGCCGGGGAACGGGCACGGCCAGCTCCAGCAGAGCGATTGGAAATCAGAGCCCAGACGAAGCATGACGTCGTGGTAGTCGCCCTTGAGCCCCTCGCGCTGCCAGCGGGCGATGGTTTCCAGCCAGAAGGAATCACAGCGCGGAATGCGATCCTGGTCCTGCCGGGCGAACATGCGGTTCACGCGTTCGCACCCCGTCATGGAGATGGTTTTCATGGCCGAACCCCGGAAGGGCCGGGGCACGGGGCCGGTTAGGCCGCCGCGCCAACCAGTTTCCTGGCGATGTCCACGGCTGTGCCAGCGTCGGCGGCATAACCGTCGGCACCGATCTCATCCGCGAAAGCCTGGGTAATCGGCGCGCCGCCGATCATGATCTTCATGTCGGGCAGGTTGGCGGCCTTGAGGATGCGCACCGTCTCCTTCATCGCCGGCATCGTGGTGGTGAGCAGGGCGGAGAGGCCGACAATGTTGGCCTTGTGCTCCACCGCGGCCGCCAGGTACTTCTCCGGGCTTACGTTGGTGCCGAGGTCGACGACGGCGAAATTCGCGCCGCGCCACATCATGGAAATGAGGTTCTTGCCGATGTCGTGCAGGTCGCCCTGGACGGTGCCGATGAGGGCGGTGTACTTCGGCTTGATGCCCGCGAGGGCCAGCAGCGGCTCGAGGATCTTCAGCGCTTCCTTCATGGCGCGCGCGGCCACGAGCATCTCGGGCACGAAGATCTCGTTGCGTTTGAACTTGTCGCCCACGATGGCCATGCCGGGCACGAGGCCGGTCTCGACAATGGTCTGCGGGGCAAGGCCGGCCGCGAGAAGTTCCTGGGTGAGTCGCACGGTGTCGGTCCGCTTCCCGGCGGCAACGGCGGCGGTCAGTTCAGTGAGGAGGGGCATCCCCGCGTTATAGGACGTCCCGCCACCCGAAGTAAATGCGAAGACCGCCCGGAACCCGGGCGATACATAAGAAATGCCATAATCTACATGCAGCGTGCTTTGTCAGTATCTGCGATGGGTGGTTTACAGTCATGGAAGGGTGGCTGCCGCCCTGCTGGACCCCATTCCCCTATGTCCAATTCATACAACATTTCCGTCATTTCGTGCGAGGTGCTTGAGCCGGAAGTCCGTCATTTTCTGCGCGATAACCCCCGCGTCCGGGACCTGGTTTTCATCCCGCTGGCGCTGCATGAGGATCCCGCGCGGCTGCAGCAGGAGTTGCAGCGGGCGGTGCAGCGCGCGGAGTCCAACTCCGCCGTCGAGGCCATCGTGCTGGTCTTCGGCCTGTGCGGCCGGGGGGTGGAAAATATCCGCCATGCGCGCTGCCCGATCATCCTCGCCCGGGCGCATGACTGCACGACCCTGTTCCTCGGGGACAAGGACCGGTACGCCGCCTACGTGAAGGACAATCCCGGAACCTATTGGTACAACCCGGGCTTCATTCGCGGTGGCAAGATCCCGGGCCCGGACCGGGAGGCCCGGCTGCGCGAGGAATTTGGCCGGAAGTTCGACCCCGAGGATGTCGAGTTCCTGATCGAGCAGGACCGGGAGGGACTCGCGCACTACAACCGCGCTACCTATGTGAGCATGGAGCTGGGCGACACCCGTAAGGATGAGGCGTACACGCAGAGCTGCGCGGCCTGCCGCAACTGGGGCTATGACCGGGTCCCGGGCAATCCCGAGCTACTCCAGGCCCTGCTGCGGGGCGACTGGGACGAAAAACGCTTTCTCATCGTGCCTCCCCGGCACGTCATCCGCCTTTCGGCGGACGAATCCATTATCCGGGCCGAACCCGAATCCGCCTCTTCATGAGTCACAAACTTCAGCTTGAAACTCCTGAGGGTCAGCGGGAGATCGAACTCGCGCCTGGCGAGGAACGGCGGTCGCTGACCGAGCTGTTGTCCCGCCACGGGCACCCGCTCAACACCCGCTGCGGCGGCCGCGGCCTGTGCGGCGGTTGCGAGGTCGGGCTGCGCGCGGGGGGTCTCCGGCACCTGACGAGCGGCGCCGCGGTCGCACCGGCGCCCGGGGATAAACTGCGCGCCTGCCAACTGCGGCCGGACGGCGCGGCGGAGATCACGGTGCCGGCGCGCTCGATGTTGAAGCACGAGCCGTCGATCGTCGCGGAGTTCAAGATCAACGTCCCGTGGGCCCGCGATCCGCTCGATCCCACGGCGCGCTTCGGCGCGGCGGTGGACGTGGGCACGACCACGGTGGCGCTGCTGCTCGCCGACCTCGCCACGGGCAAAGTGGTCGGGGAAGCCTCGGCCTTCAACGCCCAGATCCGTTTTGGCGAGGACGTGCTCACCCGCATCCAGCGGTGTGACCAGAGCCCCGCCGCGGTGCAGCAGATGCAGCGGGCTGTGGCCGTGGAGACGATCCAGCCCTTGCTCGAGGCGGCCTGCACGCAGGCTGGCGTGGCGGCGGCGGACGTCGGCGTGATGACCGTCGCGGCCAACACCACCATGCAGCATTTGCTGGCAGGCGTGGATCCCGGCCCGCTGGGCGTGCATCCGTTCAAGCCGGTCTTCCTCGATCACCGGATCTACGCGCCGGCCGAGCTGGGCCTCGCGTTCGGCGGTTCCGGGGCGAAGGTCCATCTGCTGCCGGGTCCCGCCGCCTACGTCGGTGCCGACCTGGCCGCCGGTGTCATCGCGACCGGGCTGCTCTACAACGAGGGCCCGGTGCTGCTGGTGGATGTTGGCACGAACGGCGAGATCATCGCCAAGGTGGGCGACCGCCTCGTGGGTTGCGCCACGGCCGCGGGTCCGGCCTTCGAGGGCGCGGGCCTCACGAACGGCACCCGCGGCGTGAAGGGCGCGATCGAGCGCATCCGTCTGCAGGGCGACCCTTACAGCGTGGAACTTGGGGTGATCGGCGGCGAGGCGCGGCCCATCGGCATCTGCGGCTCGGCCTACGTGGATTTTCTCTGGGAAGGCCGGCGGCGCGGCCTCCTGCAGCAGAACGGGCGCTTCGCGCCGGACTTCGTGGTCCGCGCGGGCGCGGCGGTCCAGGCGGATGAGTACGGCCAAAAGCTCCAGCTGCACGCCCGCGGCGCCTCGGGCCCGGTGTGGATCTCCGAGGTGGATATCTCACGGCTGCTGCAGGCGAAGGCCGCCATCGCCGCCGGCATCAATACACTGCTCAGTCTGCTGGGTGTGGCGGCGGCGGACGTGAAAACGCTCTATCTCGCCGGCGGCTTTGGGCTCCACCTTTCCCTCGAGCACGCCATCGGCTGCGGCCTGCTGCCCGGCTTCACCCCCGCGCAGATCCAGGTCGTGGGCAACACTTCGCTCGGCGGCGCCTTCCTCGCGCTCAACGACCGCAGTCTCCTGGCGGAGATGCAGTCGGCCTGCACGCGGCTGGAATCCATCGAGCTCAACCTGCAGCCCGGCTTCGAGGACGCCTACATCGACGAGCTGATGCTGCCGTGACCGTAAAAGCAGAAGGCAGAAGTATCCGACATCCGAATCTCTCTCCTCCTAAAACCTCTGCCTTTTGCCCTCTAACCTCCGACTTTCCCCATGAGCGCCACTCCCCGTGAGATTGTGCAGCGAACGCTGGATTTTTCCGGCCCGCCGCGCGCGCCGCGCGACCTGTGGGTCCTGCCCATCGCCTCGGAGCGGTTTCCGCTCGAGCTGACGGCGCTGGAGCGCGAGTTTCCGCCCGATTTCACGGCGATCCCGGGGCACGAGCGGCAAACCGCCCCGACCCGCGGCGCGCCCTATGTCGTTGGCGAGTTCACCGACGAGTGGGGCTGCACCTTCGTCAACATCCAGCGCGGCGTCATCGGCGAGGTGAAGAACCCGCTGGTGCGCGACTGGACCGC
>QQNC01000110.1 GCA_003402695.1 Verrucomicrobiota bacterium
GATCGGGCCGCCGATGATCACGCCCTTCAATTGGCCGCCTTTGCGCAGGCCGCCGCCGAGTTCCTCGACGATGTGCCGCACCGTGACGCCAAACTCGACCTCGTAGAGGCCGGGCCGGTTGAACAGGGAGTTGAGCGAAAGCACCTTCGTGCCGCGGCTCTTCGAGAAACCGATCGCCGCATACGCCTCACCACCGTGCGTGACGATCCAGGGAAGGTTGACGAGCGTCTCGACGTTGTTGAGCAGCGTCGGCCGGCCAAACAGGCCGCGCTCGGTCGGGTACGGCGGGCGCGCCATGACCTCGGGGCGGTTGCCCTCGATGGAGCGCAGCAGCGACGTCTCCTCGCCGCACACGTAACTGCCGTGGCCGGAATAAACCTCGAGTTCGAAGCTAAAATTCGTGCCCCCCACGAGCGCCCCGAGCCAGCCCGCCGCCCGCGCGTCGGCGAGGGCGGTGCGCAGGACGGTGTCGGCGAGCGGGTATTCGGCGCGCACGTAAATGTAGCCCTTCGCCGCCCCCACCGCGTAGGCCGCGAGGATCATGCCCTCGATCAGACTGTGCGGGTCGTCCTCCATTAGGTAGCGGTCTATGTACGCCCCGGAGTCACCCTCATCGGCGTTGGCGACGACGTATTTCAAGCCGGGGGGCTGGGTCGCGACCGAGCGCCACTTGCGGCCGGTCGGGAAGCCCGCGCCGCCGCGGCCGCGGAGACTGGATTTGTCGACTGCGGCCAGGACCGCTTCCGGGGGCTGCGCCAGCGCCTTGGCCAACGCGGCGTACCCACCCTGCGATTGATAGGCGGCGAGCGTGCGGGCCCCGCCGTTGGCGATGCGGCCGAGCACGATACCCTCGCGCGCGCAGACCTTCACGGGCGGGCGCGGCTTCGTCTGGCCCTTCGCCGGCGCGGCAAAGCACTCACCGAGACAGTAAACCCGGGGGTTGTTCTCCATCGCCTCGGCCCAGCGCGGGGGATTGAGATGACGGGCGGCGAAGCAGGCCGTGCCCTGACAGGCCTTGCCCTCAAATCCGCCATGCGCGAGGTGGTAAAATGACTCAACATCCGGGCGCAAGGTGTGCTGGCCGGACTTGCCGTTGGCCTGGGTCAGTTGCGTCGCGTGGTTCATGTCAACGTTGCAGCCGGGTTGCGAGAAGAGGTTCCACCTCGCACGTTCTGAGCAGCGGTTTCGACGAGTTCAATCACAGACCTTGTCGTAAGCCGGCATTTTGCCGGGCCGCCGCCAGCAGATGAGGACACGGCACTTTCAATTCGGGCCATTTGGGCTAGGGTGCAGGCCCGAGGACCCTATGTTCGCCAACCTTCTGCAGCTCATCACCCGCCGGCCGCCGCCCGACTACGAGCACCGCTTCGTGCAAGAGATTCGGGTCAAGCAGCGCTCCCCCCGGAATCCCCGCATCGAGCAGGCCATCGCAGCCGGTTGGGTGCTGATCGTCATCAAGAGCTTCCTCGTGGTCTGGCTGGTCGGCAAATACCACCTGAACTTCCATGCCGGCTGGATTATCGGGCCGACGGTGATCTCCGCGCTGCTGTGCACCGCGGTGTATTTCTGGCGGGATTGACCAGTTTGGGATTTTCTCCCGCGTACTTTTCGATTGGCTGCGGGGATGCCTACCGTTCCCGGACTGCGCAGTCCTTATGCCAAAGTCGGCCGCATCGTCTACTTCGGCCGCATGCTCGACAAAATCCGCCAGCACGCCGCCGGCACCCTGCCCGTCGCCGACTATGTCCCCAATCTCGGCAAGGGTTTCGACCTGCGCTGCTGCAGCTTCCTCCGCGTCGCCTATGACGAGCTCAAGGCCCGGGTGCTCGCCGGCGGCGCGACCGACGCGCAGCTGCTCGCCTGGGCCCACGAACACGGCGGCGCCCGCACCGACGAGGAATGCGAGATCTGGAACGGCTTCATGATGAAACGCGGCTGGCGCGACGCCGGCGCCGAGACCCTCGCCAAGCGCATCGCCGAAAGTCATCTCGAGCATCAGACCGTCCTCACGATGTTTGACTACATCGACTTCGACGAGGATCGCGATCCCGTCACCGCCAAATCCTGGCTGGCCTGAGGACTGCTACCCATGGTCGTGCTCCTCATGGGCGTCGCAGGCAGTGGCAAGACCACCATCGGTCGCCTGCTGGCGGAGACGCTCGGCTGGAAATTTGCCGACGCCGACCCGTTTCATCCCCCCGCCAACGTCGCCAAGATGAGTGCCGGCGCCCCGCTTGACGACACGGACCGCGCCCCCTGGCTCGCGGCCATCCGCCGCTACATCGAGGCGCGGCTGGAAAAAAATGAAAGCGCCGTCGTCACCTGCTCGGCGCTCACGGAAAAATACCGCGCCGTCCTCTTGCGCGACGCCGAGCCCGTGAAATTGGTTTATCTCCGTGGCACCCGCGAGCTGCTCTGGTCCCGGATCAGCGGGCGGCAGGGCCATTTCATGAAACCCGCCATGCTCGACAGCCAGTTGGCCATGCTTGAGGAACCGACCAGCGCCCTCGTGGTGGACATCGCGCAATCTCCCGCCTCAATCATCGCCGGCATCCGCTCGGCCATCGCCGCATGACCTCCCCCGCCGGCAAACGCCTTCGTCTCCTCGGCAGCGTGCTCAGCGTGCTGGTGCTGCTCGCGGGCCTGGCCTTCGCCTGGTTCTATGCCCAGCTGCGCGACAGTCTGCCGCAGCTCGACGGCTCCGCCGCCCTCGCCGGCCTCGGCGCGCCCGTGACCGTCACCCGCGACGCCCTCGGCGTGCCCCTGATCAAGGCCGCCACCCGCGGCGATGTCGCCCGCGCCCTGGGTTACCTCCACGCGCAGGACCGGTTTTTCCAGATGGACCTGCTGCGGCGCCGGGGCGCTGGCGAACTTTCCGAGCTCTTCGGCAAGCTCGCCCTCCCCCTCGACCGCGCCACACGCCGCCATGGCTTCCGGGCGCTGGCGCAAAAGGTCCTCGCCGGCCTCGCGCCGGCCGACCGCGACCTGCTCACCCGTTACACCGCCGGCGTCAACGCCGGCCTCGGCGCGCTGCCAAAAAAACCGTTCGAATACTTCGTGCTGCGCCTCGCGCCCGCGCCGTGGAAGCCCGAGGACAGCCTGCTCATCATCTATGCGATGACGCTCGACCTGCAGGACTCCACCGGCTCCTACGAACTTTCACTTGCCACCCTGCGCGACCAGCTTGGGACCGCCGGCGTGGCGTTTTTCGCGCCCGTCAGCACGCCCGGTGACGCCGCCCTCGACGGCACGACCGCCCCGCTCGCGCCAATTCCCCCGGCCTCGATCATTGACCTGCGCACGCCGGCCAAGGTGGCGCGGGGCGCGCCCCTGCGCTCGACGCAGCTCTTCGCCACCGACGACCCCCGCGAGCCCGACCTGCTGCCCGGCAGCAATAATTTCGCCCTCTCCGGCGCGCACACGGCCACCGGCGCCGCACTGCTGGCCAACGACCCGCATCTCGATCTTGGCGTACCCAACATCTGGTACCGCGCCTCGCTCGAGTGGCAGGGCCCGGTCGCCGGCCGCATCACCGGAGTCACTTTGCCCGGACTGCCGTTCGTGGTCATCGGCAGCAACGGCCACATCGCGTGGGGTCTGACGGATGCCTACGCCGACACCAGCGATCTCGTCACCATCGACGTCAACGCCATCGATCACTCGCTCTACAAGCTTCCCGGCCGCACAGATCTGCTGGAAATTGAAAAGCGCCCCGATGTCATCCGCGTGAAGGGCGGCAACCCGGTGTCGGTCGAATACCCCTGGACCGCCTGGGGCCCCCTCATCGCCACGGACGGCAAGGGCCGCCCGCTCGCGTTCCACTGGGTCGCCTACGATCCGGCGGCCACCAATTTCGAATTCATCCGGCTGGAGACGGCGCAAACCGCCGCCGAGGCCGTCGCGATCGCGCACCGTTCCGGCATGCCCGCGCACAATTTTGTCGTGGCCGATTCCTCCGGCGCCGTCGCCTGGACCATCATCGGTAAACTTCCGCAACGCGTCGGCTTCGACGGCCGCCTGCCCACCTCGTGGACGTTTGGCGACCGGCGCTGGGAGGGGCTGCTGCCCCCGGATCAAGTCCCGGCCGTCATCGCCCCCGCCAGCGGCCGCGTGTGGACCGCCAACAACCGGATCGTCGGTGGCGCCGCTCTCGCCCTGCTCGGCGACGGCGGTTACGCCACGCCTCCACGCGCGGCCCAGATTCGCGACGATCTCGCCGCGCTCGAAAAAGCCACGCCGCACGACCTGCTTGGCATCCAGCTCGACGACCGGGCGCTGTTCCTCGAACGCTGGCAGCAACTGCTGCTCACCGTGCTCACGCCCGAAGCCGTCGCGGGCCACCCGAAACGCGCCGAACTCCGGCAGGTTGCCGGGCACTGGGGCGCCGTCGCCAGCATCGATTCCGCCGGTTACCGGCTCGTGCGGGGCTTACGCCTGCATGCGACCGACCTGGCGCTCTCGCCCATCTTTGCCTCATGCGTGGAGCAGATGCCGGGGTTTGAATCAGCCCGGTTTCACACCGAGGACGCGTTATGGACTATCCTCCAGGAAAAGCCCGCGCACCTCCTCGACCCGAAATACTCCTCGTGGGACGCGCTCCTGCTCGCCGCCGCCGATGCCACCATCGCTGACATCGACAAGGAAGGAATTTCCCTCGCGAAAGCCACCTGGGGTCGCCGCAACACCGCGCGCATCATGCACCCGTTCGGCCGCATGCTGCCGGCGTGGCTCGGCGGCTGGCTGAACATGCCGGCGAATCCGCTGGCCGGCGACACCAACATGCCCCGGGTCCAGACGCCGACGTTCGGTCCCAGCATGCGCCTCGCCGTCTCACCCGGCCGCGAAGCCGAGGGCCTGTTCCAGATGTCCGGCGGCCAGAGCGGCCACCCGCTCTCACCGTATTATCGCGCCGGCCACGCCAACTGGGTGCACGGCACCCCCGGCCCGCTGTTACCCGGCCCGGCAGTGCACACGCTCATCCTGAATCCCTGAGCGGTTTTAAGGGGAAGCCATTCGCCGGGATTGAGTTTCACCCTCCCGGGCCCCACCCTCCGGCCATGCTGCACGTTCTTGATCATCCGCTCGCGGCTCACGTCATCACTCACCTGCGGGACAAGACGACCAAGCCCGCCACGTTCCGCACGCTCTGCTACCAGATCAGCCTGCTGCTGGCGGTCGAAGCGACCCGCGACCTCGCGACCGAGCCCAAGGCGATCGAGACCCCGCTGGAGCCGATGACGGGCCGTGTACTGGCCCATGAGCCCCTCGTCGTCGTCCCCATCCTGCGCGCGGGCCTCGGCATGGTGCAGCCGTTCCTGGATATTTTTCCCGACGTGAGCGTCGGTTACATCGGCCTCGAGCGCGACCACCAGACCGCCATCGCCCGCAGCTATTACTGCAAGCTGCCAGTCGTCACCAACCGCCGCGTGGTGCTCGTGGACCCGATGCTCGCCACCGGCGGATCCGCGGTGAAGGCGATTGACGTGGTGCGTGACGCCGGCGGCGCCGACATCACGCTCGTCAGCATCGTAAGCTCGCCCGAGGGCGTGGCCGAGGTGCAAAGCCATTACCCGAAGCTCCCGATCTTCACCGCCGCGCTCGACCGCGGCCTGAACGCGAAAAAATACATCATGCCCGGCCTGGGAGATTTCGGCGACCGGCTCTACGGCACCTGAGTCGCCATGAATCTTCCCGCCAAGCTTGGCCTGATCTACGTCGTCTCGGAACTGGCCCTGAGTTACCTGCGGCGCTCCGGCACCAAGGCGAAGCGCCGGGACGGCGGCTCGCTCGCCGTCCTCTGGGTCACGATCACCGCGGCGATCATCGGCGGGGTCCTCGTGGCGCACCTGCTCCCGGCGTTCCATTATCCGTTGCCGCGGGCCGTCGCCCAGGTCCTCGGCCCGCTGTTCGCCGGCGGACTGGTGCTGCGCTGGTGGGCGATTCTCTCCCTCGGGAAATTCTTCACCGTCGATGTCGCCATCGCCGACGACCACGAGCTCATCATCCGCGGCCCGTATCACCTCGTGCGGCATCCGTCCTACAGCGGCATGATGCTCGCCTTCCTGGCCCTCGCCGCGACGTTTCAAAACTGGCTGTCCATCGTGACAATCCTGCTGCCCATCGCCCTCGCCCTCGCCTACCGCATCTACATCGAGGAAATCGCGCTGGAAGCCACCTTCGGCGAGTCCTACCACGCCTATGCCCGCTCGACGAAGCGGCTCATCCCCGGCGTGTTTTAAACCAGCGCGTCGTGGAGAATTTCCGCCGGATGCTGGCCGTGGCGGCCGGTGGCGTCCTTGACCTGGTGGCGGCAGCTCGTGCCGGCGGCGGCGAGGATGGAATCAGCGGGCATGGCGCGCACGGCGGGAAAGAGCACCAGTTCGCCGATCTGCTGCGAAATGGCAAAGTTCTCCACTTCGTAGCCGAACGATCCCGCCATGCCGCAGCAACCGCTGGGGATGATCGCGACTTTGTAGTTGGCGGGGAGCTCGAGCGCTTTCACCGCCGGGGAGAGGGAGGAAAGCGCCTTCTGGTGACAGTGGCCGTGCAGCTTGATCGCGCGCGGTGACGTCGTGAACGATTCGCGTTTGATTTTTCCCCGGTCGGCTTCCCGCGCGATGAATTCTTCGAAGAGCAGGGCGTTTTGTTTCAGTCGCCCCGCCGCCTCGACCAGCGCCGGGGGCACGAGATCGGGATACTCATCCCGGAAACCCAGGATCGCCGAGGGCTCGAGGCCGATCAGCGGCGTCTCAGCCGTGATCACCGGCGCGAGCAACTCGACGTTCCGGGTCGCGAGCTTCTGCGCCCAGCGCACGAGGCCCTTCGAAAGCTGCGCGCGCCCGCTGTCCACGTGCTCCGGGATGATTACCTCGTAGCCGAGCCGGTTGAGGAGCTGCACCGCTTTGATGCCAACGTCGCTGTCGTTGTAGTTGGTAAACTCGTCGCAGAAGAGAAACACCCGCCCGTTCGTCCACGGGCCGCCCTGATTCGCATGCCGCGCATGCCAGCGTCTGAGCGTCGTGGCTTGCAGCTTGGGAATGCTGCGCAAGAGCGAGAATTTGGCGAATTTCTTGATCAGCCGGCTCGTCACCCGATTCGTCACCGCCCAGTTAAACACGCCCGGCGCGAGCGAAGCCAACGCCATGGACTGCGAGAAGGTGCCGACCAGCCACGAGCGCAGCGGCACACCGTGCGCATCGTGGTAGTGCTGCTGCCACTCGGCCTTCAGCCGCGCGATGTCCACGTTGGACGGACACTCGGACTTGCAGCCCTTGCAGGAGAGGCAGAGCGCCATGACGTCCGCGATCTCCTTGCTGTCGAACGGCCGGGAGGCGTCGTGCGGATGGGTGAGCATGTGCCGCAGCATGTTCGCGCGGGCGCGGGTCGTGTCCTGCTCGTTGCGCGTGGCCATGTAGCTCGGGCACATCGTGCCGCCCATGAGGGCGGTTTTCCGGCAGTCGCCGGAGCCATTGCACTTTTCCGCCGCGCGCAGGATGCCCTGGGTGGCGCTGAAATTGAAAATCGTGGGGTAATCCGGCGTCGCGTCGCCCGGCCCGTGCCGCAGCGAGGTGTCCATCGGCGGGGTATCGATGATCTTGCCGGGATTCAGCAGCCCCGTCGGGTCAAACGTGTCCTTCACGCGCCGCATCATCGCATAACACTCGTCACCGACCATGAAGCGGATGAACTCGCCGCGCAGCCGGCCGTCGCCGTGCTCGCCGCTGAGCGACCCGCGGTACTTTTTCACCAGCGCCGCGACGTCCGTCGCGATGCCGCGAAACATTTTCAGCCCCGCCTCCGTCTTGAGGTTGAACAGCGGACGCGTGTGCAGCTCGCCCGCCCCGGCATGGGCGTAATACACGCAGGCGATGCCGTATTTCTCGCGCATGAGCGTGTCGAACTCGCCGATGTAGGCCGGCAGGTCCTCCACCGCCACGGCGGTATCCTCGACCACTTCGCGCGGCTTCGCGTCACCGACAACATTGCTCATCAGGCCCTGGCCCGCGCGGCGGAGGTCCCAGACCCGGTTGCACTCATCGCCCCACAGGACGGGGAACGCGTAACCGAGCCCCGCGGCGCGCAACTCCGCCTCCAGCGCGCACATCCCCGCCTCGAGTTCCGCCCGCTGTTCGCGGCGGATTTCAACCACCAGGATCGCACCGGGATCCCCCTGCACAAAAAAACGGTTCTTCGCCTGCTCGAGGTTGGTGCGCGTGCATTCGAGGATATGGCGGTCGATCAGCTCCACGCCACTCGGCTTCTGGTGCAGCGCGATGAGCACGCCCTGCAGCGCCTCCCCCACCGAGCCAAAATGGACGCACATCAGCGCGCCGGGGGGCGGGAGCGGCTCGCAATTAAACTCAAACTCCACCCC
>QQNC01000111.1 GCA_003402695.1 Verrucomicrobiota bacterium
CTGAAGATCACCCCCCTCGCCTTCGGCGTCGGACGCCGCATCCCCATTGTGCAGAAATACGTGGGCTAAATCGAACTACGATATGTCAGCCTCCAACGATCTCTTCACTCGCGCCCTCCAGCTCATCCCCGGTGGCGTGAACTCCCCCGTCCGCGCCTTCCGCTCTGTCGGTGGCGCGCCGTTCTTCGTGAAGAAGGCCCAGGGTGCCACCCTCACGACGGCGGATGACCGCGAGCTGATCGATTTCGTCTGCACCTGGGGTCCGGCGATCCACGGACACAACCATCCCAAGATCAAAGCCGCCGTCGCAACGGCCCTGGAGAACGGCACTTCGTTCGGCACGCCAAATCCCTACGAGGTCGAGATGGCCGAGCTCATCGTGAAGTTCGTGCCCTCGATCCAGAAGGTTCGCATGTGCAACAGCGGCACCGAGGCGACCATGTCCGCCATCCGGCTGGCGCGCGGTTTCACCAAGCGGGACAAGATCATCAAGTTTGCCGGCTGCTACCACGGTCACTCCGACTCGCTGCTCATCAAGGCCGGCTCCGGCGCCCTAACCCACGGCAACCCCGACAGCGCCGGCGTCCCGGCGTCTTTCGCCCGCGAGACGGTTGTGCTGCCCTACAACGACACTGCCGCGCTCGACGCCGGCTTCGCCGCCAATTCCGGCCAGATCGCCTGCGTCATCCTCGAGGCCTACTGCGGCAACGTCGGTTTCATCATGCCCGACCCGGGCTACCTCGCCCACGTCCGTGCGGCCTGCACGAGGCATGGGGCGCTGCTCATTTTCGACGAGGTCATGACCGGCTTCCGCATCGCCAAAGGCGGCGTGCAGGAGCGGGAAAAAATCGTCCCCGACCTCACCTGCCTCGGCAAAATCATCGGCGGCGGTCTGCCGGTGGGCGCCTTCGGTGGACGCGCCGACATCATGGACTACCTCGCCCCGCTCGGCCCGGTTTACCAGGCCGGCACGCTCAGCGGTAACCCGCTCGCCATGGCCGCCGGCATCGCCGGTCTCAAGCTCCTCGAGGAACTCAACCCCTATGCGCGCCTCGACACCCTCGGCCGCCAGCTGCGCGACGCCGTCCTTGCCGCCGCGAAAGCCAAGGGAATCCCCGTCCAGGTTCCGCAGTGCGGGTCGATGTTCAGTATCTTCTTCACCCCGACGCCGGTTCGCGACCTGACCACCGCCCTGCAAGGTGACGCCAAGATCTTCTCCCGTTTCTTCCACGCCTGCCTCGACGGCGGCGTCTACCTCGCCCCCAGCGCGTACGAGGCCGGCTTCATCAGCACCGCCCACGAGGGCGCCGCCATCGACCGCGCCTGCGAGGTGTTCACGGCCTCGATCAAGGGATTGTAGCATCGCCGCGCCCCCCGCCACTTTGCCGCCCCGGGCGACAGAGAATCCCTGAAACGCCGGGGTATGTAACCCAATAGGTTACACTTTGCCGGACGGGGATTTCGGCGGCCACGGCGACCGCGACTCCAAGTCCAAGTAACCTATTGGGTTACTTTGACTCGAGTGAGTTGGGACGGGGCGCACGGCGGCCGGGGGTCAAGCGCGCGGGTGCGCACGGGCGTGGATTTCCTTCAGCCGCGCCACGCTGACATGCGTGTACACTTGGGTCGTCACCAGCTGCGCGTGACCCAGTAATTCCTGCACGAGCCGCAAATCCGCCCCCGCATTCAGCAGGTGCGTCGCATACGAGTGACGCAGTTTGTGCGGCGTCAGGTCCATCGGCAGCTCCGCGAGCGCTAGATAACGCTTCAGCATCAACTGGACCTGCCGGACGGGCAGCCGGTGATGCCGGCCATCGATCACGACGGCAGAACTCGGCCGCACCTCGCCCGCGAACTCCGTCTTGAACTGTGTGAGCAATGCCGTGGCCACTTTGCCGAGCGGACATAGCCGTTCCTTGCGTCCCTTGCCGAGCACGCGCGCCACACCGGCGTCGAAGTCGATCGCCCCGTAATTCAGCCCCACGAGCTCGCTCACGCGGAGTCCACCGCCGTAGAGCAGCTCCATCACCAGCCGGTCGCGGCAGGCGGTGAACGCGTCCAAGCTGCCAATTGCCAGCAACTGCTGCGGCCCGCCCAGCAGTTTCACCATCTGTTCCTCCGTGAGAAACTTCGGCAGGCGCCGCTCCAGCTTCGGCAGCGGCACGCCGGTGAAGGGATTCCGTTTCACCTTCTCCCGCGCGAGCCAGAATTTAAAAAAAGCCCGCAGCCCCGACACGTGGTTGTGCAGCGTCCGCCGGCCAAACCGCCGCTGCGCCTCGATCACAAAGTCGCGCACTTCGCGCGGACCCAGCCCGTCAAAGTCCATCGCCGCCACGCCCGCCGCGGTGCGCCAGCGGTAAAAATCCGCAAACGCCTGCCAATAGTTGCGGAGCGTGTAGGGCGAGTAGCGCCGTTCCTTCGCAAGGTAGTCCGCGAACGGCAGCCACCAATCAGCCACCACTGCCGGCGGCAGCTCAGGCGGTCGCGGGTTGGAGGCGGGCTTCGACATCGCGCATGACCTGGTTCGCGTGCTTGCGCAGCGCGTCCTCGGGATCGAGTCCTTTCGCCTGCGCCGCCGCCGTGAGCTCAAACAGCATCCGGCCGAGTTGCTCCTCCGTGAGATGGGGGCTGAGCGCGGCCACCTGGGCGGAATCCACCGACTTGCCCACCGGCAGATTTTTTTTCGCGATCTGCTTCCACACCGCCTCGGCGAACATCAGCGCCGGCAGCCGCGGCGGCAGATTTTTGAACACGGACGACGGCTTGGGTCCGTTTTTCTTCTCCGTGGCCTTGATGACCTCCCACTGGACGAGCACTTGCTCCGAAGTCTGCAG
The DNA here is from genome assembly GCA_003402695.1 of Verrucomicrobiota bacterium. Taxonomy (GTDB): domain Bacteria; phylum Verrucomicrobiota; class Verrucomicrobiia; order Opitutales; family Opitutaceae; genus Opi-474. The sequence goes on from QQNC01000111.1 coordinate 2,835, forward strand.
CTTGTCGGCGCCGAACACATGGGGGTGCCGGCGCACGAGTTTCTCGTTAATATCGCGGGCCACATCGTCGAAATTGAAGAGCCCGGCTTCCTCGGCCAGCCGCGCGTGAAACACCACCTGGATGAGCACATCGCCCAGCTCCTCGCGCATGTGCGGCAGGTCGTTGCGGTCAATTGTGTCGATCAGCTCACTCACCTCGTCGATCAGGCAGCGCACCAGCGTGGCGTGCGTCTGCTCCTGATCCCACGGACAGCCGTCGGGCGCCCGTAGCCGGGCCATGGTTTGCCGAAGCTCATCAATTGCGCTCATGGACGGAAGTTGCCCACGGAACCCACGGAACACACGGAAAAATTTCCAACGCTAGGCTGGCTTGATCACCCCTCCATCAGGAGTTGCCCGCAAGTTTGTCAGGGCGAGCCGGGCGCAGCCGGGCGTGGCAATCCATCCCACTGGATTGCTTCGTCACCTGCTGGCGCCCCGCCATGACAAGCACCCACGATTTTTTTCGGCTTTGTCTTCCGGGTGTTCCGTGTGTTCCGTGGGCGTGATGTCCGACAAGCTCACCGAGATCATGGCATGGAAGCGGCGCGAAATCGCCCCGCTCGTCCGCCCCGTGTCCGAAAGCGAGCTCGCCCAGTTCGCCGCCCGCCGCCCACCGTCCTTTGCCGCCGGCCTGCGCCGGGCCGATGGCCAACTCGCCCTCATCGCTGAGATCAAGCGCCGCTCGCCGTCTGCCGGTGACATCAAGGCCGGCGCCAATGCCACCGATCAGGCCAAGCGCTACCAGGCTGCCGGTGCGGATGCGCTTTCGGTCCTGACCGACGGCAAATTCTTCGGCGGCTCACTCGACGACCTCCGTGGCGTCACCGCCCATTTTCGCAGCCATCCGCCCGCCATCCCCTGCCTGCGCAAGGATTTCATGGTCCACCCGATTCAGGTCGTGCAGGCCTGCGAGGCCGGGGCCAGTGCGATCCTGATCATCGTGCGTGCGCTGACTGACGAGGAAATCAAGCCGCTCGCCGCGGCCGCCCACACCGCCGGGCTCGACGCGCTGTTCGAGATCCACCACGAGGCCGACCTGGCCCGCGCGCTCCGCCATGGCGCGAAGATCATCGGGGTGAACAACCGCGACCTCGCCATCTTCCAGACCGACCTTGCCCTCAGCGAACGCCTCATCCCCCAGTTTCCGCGCGACATCATCGCCATTAGCGAGAGCGGCATTCACTCCGCGGCCGACGCCGCCCGCGTCCGCGCCGCCGGCGCCCATGCCGTGTTGGTGGGCGAGGCCCTGATGCGCGCCCCCGATCCCGCCGTCCTTGTCGCGCAGCTGCGCTCCGCCTGATGCCGCCGCTCTCATTCACGACCACGCGCGAGTTGCTCGCCAAGCTCGGCCACCAGCCGAAGCGTTTTCTCGGGCAAAATTTTCTCGTGGATGGCAACATCGTCCGCAAATCCCTCGAGCTCGCCGCCATCGTCCCCGGGGACACCGTCGTTGAGGTCGGGCCGGGCCTCGGCACGCTGACCAGCGCCCTGCTTGCCGCCGGCGCCGAGGTCTGGGCCGTCGAGAAGGACCGCAACTTGCACCTGCATCTCGAGGAATCCGTCCTCCCGTCCGCTGCGAACCGGCTTCATCTGCTCGAGGGTGATGCCATCGACCAACCCTTGGCCGGACTCCCGGCCGCGCGCGCGGCCGCTGGCTTCAAGGTCGTGGCGAACCTGCCCTACGCGATCTCCACGCCATGGATGGACGCCGTTCTTTCGGGTCCGCTGCCGGATCGCATGGTCCTCATGCTCCAGCAAGAAGCCGCGCAACGCTACGCTGCCGCGCCCGGTGGCAAGCAGTTCGGGGCCATTTCCGTTTTTCTCCAGGCGGCCTATGACGTGGCCCCTGGACACAAGGTGGACTCGGCCTGCTTTTACCCGAAGCCCGACATCGAGTCCTACCTGTTGGTGCTCGTCCGGAAACCGGCGCCTCACGTCTTTCCCTCCGCGGTGAAGACCCTGATTCGCGCCTGTTTCCAGCAACGCCGGAAACAGGTCGGCGGACTCCTGCGCGGGCTGCTGCCCGACGAAGGCGCCGCCTGGGTGGCGCAACTCACCGCGGCCGGTTTGTCCGGCCAAACCCGGGCGGAAGCCATTCCCGTGGAACTTTGGCGCCGGCTGGCGGTATGACAGGTGAGGCCCGGCTTGAATGGCCGCGGTTTTTCGCTTAGTTGTCATGGCCATGCTGCGCTTCATCCCCCTCGCCCTGTTACTCGCCGCCGGGCCGTTGCTGGCCCAGCCCGGGCCGGGCTTGAAGCCGGGACTATCGGGACGCGTGGACGACAGGACCTACATTGCCCCGGGTGGCGCCTTTCGCATCGCGATCCCGGTGCTGCCGGAACTCGGCGGCACCATCATTGACACGCCCAACGTCGTCACCTTCCAAGACCGCTTCAACCTGCACGTCAGCATCGCGGCTTTTCCCCTCGATGCGACGCAGCGCTGGGAGCTCTCCACCCGCGGATTGAAGGACTACCTCGCTTACTTTTTTGAGGCGTTTGTGATGGCGGACTTCCGCAACCTGTTTCCCGATGCCCGCACCGAGAGTGAGCGCTTCGAGCCGGAAATCATGAACGGCGCCCTGCTCGCCTACACCTTCCTGCCGGGCGGATCGATGTTCAGCGAAAAGCGCACTCTCATCAGCGGGGAGGACAAGCCGGCCGTCGCAAAACGCGGCAATCTCGTCTTCGTTCGCCGCGGCACCATCTACATCATCAGCACCGAGCTCGCCGAGCGCGTGATCGAGCGCAGTTCATACCGGAAAACCACCGCCGAGGAGGACGAGATCCTCCGGCTGCGGCTGGCCGACATCCTCAAGAAGATGGAATTCACCCGGCCGGCGACGGATTCCTGAGGGTGGTCGGGCATGCCCCGATGCCCGCATTTCCGAATCGCCCGCAAGGACGCCGCAAAATTTGCCCGGCCGGCGCGAGAACCCACGCGGCGCGGGACATGCCCGCCCGCCCTTCGGTCCACCGCGACGCAATTTCACTCGCGCCGCCGCCGCGGCCCACCAGACTAGCGACATGACGTTCCAAAGCTTCGTTGTCTTCCTGCTTGTCGGTGCGCTGGCTGGATCAGCGGCCTCATCACCAAGGGCAAGGGTTTTGGGCTCCTGGGCAACATGATCGTTGGCATCATTGGCGCGTTCCTGGGCGGCTTTTGCTTTAACCTCCTGGGCTTGGGCGCTCACAATTTCCTCGGGCAGCTCATCTGTGCCGTGGTGGGTTCGTTGCTCTTCCTCTGGCTGCTGCGCTTCATCAGGAAATAACTGGCGATGACCATCCGTAACGCCGTCGAGGCCGACCTGCCGGCCATTGTTGCCATCTACAACTCGATCATCCCCGGCCGCATGGTCACGGCGGACCTCGAGCCGGTGACCGTCGCCAGCCGGCGGCCATGGCTCCAGGCGCACGACCCGGCCACGCGCCCGATCTGGGTGGCCGAGGAAAACGGCGAGATCCATGCCTGGCTCAGCTTTGACACGTTTTTCCCCCGCGCCGCCTACGATGGCACGATCATGATCGCGTTGTACGTCGCGGAGCAACACCGCCGGGCTGGCCTCGGCAAGCAGCTGCTGACCCGCGCCCTGACCCACGCGCCGACCCTCGGGGTGCACACCGTGCTCGGCTATATCTTCGCCCACAACGAACCGAGCCTGCGGCTCTTCGCCGCCTCCGGCTTCGAGCGCTGGGCACACCTGCCGCGCGTGGCGAAACTCGACGACACCGAGCGCGACCTGGTCATCCTCGGCAAGCGCGTCTGAGGTGGGCGGCGACGTCTCTGTCGCTGCATTTCTGAGCGCAGTAAATGCGGGGATGGGACGTGCCCGCCCACCTTGGCTGCTGTCCTTCGCTTAAACCTTACCCCTTATCCTAATCGCTGAGCGCCCCGCGCTCAACGATACCCCGGCAGGTACGCCTTTTCCGCGGCGAACATCTCGAGGGTCATCTTTTTGATCTCCTCGGGGCTGCACACGGCGGCGGTGAGCGGGTCCAGCATCAGCGCGTAGATCGCGAGCTCCTTGCTGCGCTCGATGCAGGCCTGCGCGCCGAGGTCGAACATCCGCATGTTCGAGTCGCAGAGCGCCGCCATCTGGCGCGGCAGCGCGCCGTAGCGCGTGGGATCGATGCCATTGCGATCCACCATGCAGGCGACCTCGACGCAGCCGTCGGCCGGCAGGTTGGTGATCAGCTGGCCGGCGCCGGCGACGTTGTTCATCACGTTGCCGTGAATGCGGTAGGGCGTGTCCTTCTCGCGGGCCTCGATGATCCAGCTAGCGTATTCCCAGCTGCGCTCCCACTCCATCGCCTCCTTGCCGGCGAGCATGCGCGCGCGCTGCTTGTCGGCGTTCTTGCGCCAGGTCGGCCAGTTGTTCGCGTAGAAACTCGTGCCGCCCTCGTAGCCTTCGCGGCTGTAGCGCGAGATCAGGTCCTTCCGCTTGCGGTAGTACGGCAGGTATTCCGAGAGGTGGCCGCTGGACTCGGTGATGAACGCGCCGAAGTGCAGCATCATGTCCTTGCGGACGATATCCTTGTGCCAGAGCGGCGCTTCCCACTCGTGGTGGTTGAGCATCTTCGGGTTCTTCGCGCGGCCGTCCTTGAGCGCGCGGGCGACTTCCGCCGCCGCCTTGCGCTTCAGCCGCGGGTAAAGGTCCTTGCCGTTATGCTCGAGCTTGGTGAACCACGCCAGGTGGTTGATGCCCGCGCATTCCCAGTCCATCTCGCTCACCGGTACACCGGCCCGCTCGGCCAGCAGGTGACTCGTGCCCTGCACGGAATGGCACAGGCCGACGATCTGCATCGACGAGGTCCGACCGGCCGCGAGGCACATCATCGCCATCGGGTTCGTGTAGTTGAGCACGATCGCGTCGGGGCAAAGCTCCTCCGCATCCTTCAGCACCTGCAGGAAAACCGGGATGGTGCGCATGGACTTGAACAGGCCGCCGGGCCCGATCGTGTCGCCGATGCACTGGTCGATGCCGTACTTCGCGGGAATGTCGTTGTCGAAGCGCACGCAGGCCGTGCCGCTGACCTCGATACAGTTCACAATGTAGTGCGAGCCGCCCAGCACCTTCCGGCGGTCGGCCGAGCCGATGACCTTCCAGTTGGTCTTCCCGATCTGCTGCGTCAGCCGCGTGATCAGCTTGACCATCGTGTCGAGCCGCTCGCGGTCGATGTCCACCAGCGCAATCGTGCCACCTTGGTCGCCCGGGATCCGCAGGATGTCATTCATGAGCCGCGGCGTGAACGCGCTGCCCGCGCCGAGCATGGTGATCTTGATGGGACGGAGAAGCTTGCCGGCCAGGCCGCGCGCGGCGGCATCCTTGGTGTGGTCGGCGTGGCCGATTTGTTTATGTTTGGTGCTCACGGTGGGGTTGGAAGGGATACGGAAACGAGGCGGGCGACTAAACCCTGCGCCGCCTTCGTTAGGCAAGTGCGCAGTGATGAATGTTCGCTCGGCGGATGCCC
>QQNC01000112.1 GCA_003402695.1 Verrucomicrobiota bacterium
GCGTGAAATGTCGGATGAACAGGTAACCGGTCACAATCAGGACAATCGCGACGACACCCAGCACGACGTATTTCACCGGGCTCGGCGGCGGGCGGCGCTGGTCGATGATTTCCAGAATCTCTTCGTCGTCCGGATTCGGCGGGGCCATGGCGCCAACGTAGGCCGGAGACCGGACTCTGCACGTGAAAAATTTCGGGTGGATCCGGCGGCTTTGATCCGGGCGCCTTGCCCCCGCCGCCACCCCTGGCCCAAGGCGGAGTGTAACCCAATGGGTTACACTCCGCCTTGGGCCAGGGGAACTTTTGCGCTGTCGCCTTGAGCCCGCGGCTGGACAAAACCGGCGGCCTCGCGCACGTTTTGGCCGCTCGCCCATGTCCTCCGCCCCGGCCGCCGCCCCAAAATCCATCAGCAGGAGCCAGTTCGTAGACTCGACGCCCTTGCTCGCCGAGCCCGCCGCCCTGCAGGCGCGCGCGAAGAAGGACGGCTACCTGTTTTTCAAACAGCGGCTGCCCAAGGCCGAGGTGCTCGCCATGCGCGCGGAGATGCTCGCCATCATCGAGCTGCACGGCTGGCGCCAGCCCGGGCAGGATGCCTTGGGCGGCCTGATTGACTACGACGCCATCAACCGCCTCACCGAAGAGGAAATGCACCGCACGGATGTAGGCGTCACCGCCGACGCCTACCACGACGTGCAGAAGCTTGAGCGTTTCCACCGTCTGCCCCACCACCCACGCCTGCTCGAAATTTACCAGAAGCTCTTCGGCCGCGAGGTGCTCGTCCATCCGCGCCACATCGCGCGCCTCGTCACGCCGCACACCTGCATGGTGCCGACGCCCCCGCACCAGGATTTTCCCTACATCCAAGGCTGCGCGGAAACCTGGACCTGCTGGTTTCCTGTCGGCGACTGCCCGAAACCGCTCGGCGGCCTGATGGTGCTGCGCGCCTCGCACACCCACGGCTACCTCCCGGTCCAGCCCGCCCGCGGCGCCGGTGGTTTCGCCGTGCCGCTCTGCCCGACCGAAACGGATTGGATGGAAGGCGACTACGAGGCCGGCGACGTGCTCACGTTCCCCTGCCACACCGTGCACAAGGCCGCGCGCTGTCAGTTCAAGGACCAGATCCGCCTCTCAATGGACGTGCGATACCAGCCGGTCGACGAAGTCGTGGACAACAGTTCACTCAACCCGCACTGCACCCTGAAGTGGGACGAAATTTACGCCCACTGGCAATCCGAGGACCTGAAGTATTACTGGCGAAAACTTCCGCTCAAGCTGAGCGCGTGGGACGACGGTTACCTCAAGCCGAAGCAGCGGATTTGCTGAGCGGCCGAGCCGCTCAGCGGAGATCGGAGTTCGCAAATCGGAGATCGGCGCCTGAGATCGGAAGGATACATTCCGCGAGTTTGTCAGACGCCGGCAGTCGGTTCACCGTTGGCAGTTCCGATCTTCGAGCAGCGAACTCCGATCTCCGCCGCGTCGGCGCGGCCGTCCCGCGATTGCGCGGCTAACACCACAGGCTGTCCGGATTCTTGATTTTGCGGCGATACACGCAGCGGTCGTCCGTGAAATAGAGCCGGTCCTGCCCCTTCCCGCCCAGCGCCACGCCGTCCACGCGCTTCCCGCGTTTCGGATAGATGATACCAGCGATCAGGCCGTTGCGGTCGGAAATTTTCAGCCCGAGCTCCGTCGCAAACACGACCCAACCGTGCCGGCTGACCGCCAGCCCGCCGGCCGTCGGACCGCTCGCCTCGTCGCCGGGGCGATGCAGCGGAAAATAAGGCGCGCCATTCGCCAGCCCGCCGTCCGGCAGGATCGTGAACAGGTGCGCGACCCAGCCGAGCTCGTCCGTCACGATCAGCTGTGATCCGTCCATGCCCAGCGCCACGCCCGCCGGCCGGCCAAAATCCTTCGCCACCACCCGGCGATCGCCGGCAGGCGTGATCAGCCAGACGCCGCGGTTGACCGGATCAGTCACGTAGGCGCTGCCGTTCGCCGCAAACGCCACGCTGTGAGCATCGATGTCCGCCAGCCACGGCTCCACCCGTCCGTCCTGATCGCAGGCCAGGATAGTCCGTGCGCCCGGCTGGCACGCATACAGTTTTCCGTCGGCCACGCAGCTGAGGCTCTGCACCACGTCGAATCCCTCCGCCAACTTCACCGCCGGGCCGTCGCCCGCCACCCGGTAGACAGATTTCTCGTAGGCGCTGAAAAAAAATACGTCGCCCGTCGGACCCGCCGTCAGCGCCGTCGCCGACATGTATTCGCCCGGCACCAGCGCCCACGACTCGCCCGGCACCGTCACCCGCGCCAGCGCCTGCCGGGAATTCACCCCGGCCTGGATCGGCTGCGGGTAATCTCGCCAGAGCCAGCGCAGCGCGGCCGGAAAAATCATCGAGCCGTGATAATCATCGTGACCGGCGTGCTCCGCCCACGCGTGATTCACTTCGTAGCCCGCATATTCGAGCGCCGCGAGCAGCGCTTGGTTGGCGGTCCACCAGTCGCCGCAGAAGATTTTGAAGTCCCGCGCGCCGCTTTCCAAAAACACCCGCAACGGCTTCGGTTCGGTAATCCGGATCAGCGGCGCCAGCGTGTCCGCCCCGCGCATCGGCGTGTAGGACCCGACAATGCTCAGCACGCGCGCAAACGCGTCGGGCCGTTCCCACGCGGCATTGAACGCGCACATTGCACCGCTGCTCCCGCCCATGATCGCCCGACTGTTCCCCTCCTGCGCCAGCGAGTAGCGGCGGCCGACTTCCGGCAAAATCTCCTCCATCAGGAAGCGCGCATACCGGTCGCCGAGGCTGTCGTATTCAAAGCTACGGTTAGAGTGCGCGGCGGCGCCGGCGGCGGACGCCGGAATGACCCCGGGATTAATGAAGATCCCGATCGTCACCGGGATCGCCTGCTGGTGAATGAGGTTGTCGAGGACCGACGGGATCCGCCACCGCCGCTCCGGCTGCCAGTGCGCCTCGCCATCCTGGACCACCAGCACACACGCCGGCTTCGCCGCGTCGTACTGCGCCGGCACGTAGATCCAGCAGTCGCGCACCGTGCCGGGAAAAACCCGGCTCGTGGACCAGGTAAATTTCTCCAGTCGGCCCGGCGGCACGCCGGGCTGCGGCAACGAGTCGGGGCCCAAAGGAAATTCGACGTCCAGTTGCTCGGGGGTCATTGGCACCACCGACTAAAAACGATCCGCCCTATTTCGTCGCGAGAAATCTATCCGTCAAGATCGCCTCCAGCGCGGGGTCCTCCCCCACCAACTTGGTTCGCACGGTGCGCAGTCCGGGGGATTTTTCCCGGGCCTGCCGGCAAATCCGCTCAATGTCGCCCCCCGGACCCGCATGCCGGCCCGGCAGCAGAAAAAGCTGCGCGACGATGACCGGTCCGGTGTTCCACGGCGAAGTGGCCAGCAGGGTTTCCAGCAAGGGTTCGTTAAATTCGTAGTCCGCCCCCGGACGCCGCTCCATGCTGCACGGCGCCACGCCCGCCACCGACGGCCCGAGCCGGCGACGCAGCTGGGTCGCGAGCCGGTTCCGAACCTGCGTCACGGTTTTCACCGGGCTGCCGTGGTCCACGAGCGCCACCCGCGCGCGCTGACCGCGCAAAAATCCCGGCGTGAGTTTCGCCCGCACCTGGGTCTCCAGGATCCGCGCCAGCTGGTCATCGCCGCCCACCGCCAACGGCGCGGCGAGACGCACCTTCAGCTTCGGCTCCTGTAACCGCCATTGGTTGATGAGCTCGGGAATAAACTCCGTCAGCGCACGGCTGCGGCCGAAAAACAGCGGCACGATCACAAACTCCCGACCGCCCCGGTGCAGGCGCTGCTCCACCGCACTCCGCAGAATTTCCGCCTTCCGTCCGCCCAGTTTCTTTGCCGGCACCTGGTCCGAGTGCAGCAGCGAGACCGGCGTCACTTTTTTACCTAAGCGTCGTCCCAGCGCCGCCGCAATTTTGCGCAATTGCCGGGTCGCGGCCGGTTGCAGCGAACCGTTGTCCACCAGCAGCACATAGGGAGGCACTGAGCCACGCGGCATTTTGTGGCCCGCGGACGATTTGCTCATGCCGGCAATTCCACCAAGGCCGAGCGGGCCTGCGCGAGGATTTCCGCCAGCCGGACCACTTCGCCGACGATGATCAGCGCCGGCTGGCCTTCCAGCGCCGCCGTGAGCGTTTCCGCCGACTCCAACTCACCGATGTGCACGGACTGGTTCGGCATCGTCGCATTCGCCACCACCGCCACCGGCGTGGTCCCGGGCAGTCCGCCCGCCAGTAATTCTGCGGCGATTCCACCCAGCCGGCGCACCCCCATGTAAATGCACAGCGTCGCCCGGGTCCGGGCCAGCGCGGGCCAGTCCACCGCGGCATCGCCGGGTTTGCCGCTGCATTCGTGACCGGTCACGAACACGACGGCCGAGGCATGTTGGCGATGCGTCAGCGGGATCCCTGTCACCGCCCCGGCCGCCACCGCCGCGGTCACGCCCGGGACGATCTCAAAGGATATGCCTGCTTCTGCGAGGACCTGTTCTTCCTCGCCGCCGCGCCCAAAAATCAGCGGGTCCCCACCTTTCAGCCGGACCACATGCTGGTTTTTCGACGCTTCGCGCACCAAAATCGCCCCGATTTCAGCCTGCGTCGTACCATGGCGACCTGCGCGCTTGCCCACGTAGAGCTTTTCGATTCCCACCGGGCAAACCTCGAGCAAATCAAAATTTGCTAAATCATCATAGACAACCACATCTGCCTCAGAAAGCGCCTTCTGACCGCGTACCGTGATCAAATCTACCGCGCCTGGGCCGGCTCCGACCAGCGTGACACGCCCTCCCGAGGCCACCTTAATATAGGCTCTGTTTAGGTCTTTACTCGGCATAGAATCATTACTTGAGTTCTTAACTTAGTTAATCAACTATAAACTTTCCCATGTCCGAAGCCGCCACCCTGCCCCTCACCAAGAACGAACTGCTCAAGCAGGGCGATCCGACCCTCGGCGGCGGCATTGCCCCGACCCTGCTGGACCCCACGACCGATCGTTTTCACGAGGACGACGAGCAATTCCTCAAGTTCCACGGCATTTACCAGCAGGACGACCGTGACCTCCGCAAGACCGGAAAAAAGTACATGATGATGATCCGCGGCCGCATCCCGGGCGGAGTCATGACCCCGGCGCAGTGGATCACCTTTGACGACCTCGCGACGAACTTCGGCAACAACACCTTGCGCATCACCACGCGCCAAAGCCTGCAGTTCCACGGCGTCCTCAAGTCCGGCCTCGGCACCCTCGTCAAAAAAATCAACGAGTCGCTCCTCTCGACCCTCGCCGCCTGCGGCGACGTGAACCGCAACATCACCGCCTCGCCCACGCCGGCCTACACCAAGGCCCGGGAACAGGTCTTCGCCGACAGCCTGCGCGTCGTCGAGGCCCTCGCGCCGAAAACCCCCGCCTATCACTCGATCTGGATCGATCATGTGCAGCTCAATCTCGCCGAGCCCGCCAACCAGGAGTTCGTCGACCCGCTCTACGGCCCGACCTACCTGCCGCGCAAATTCAAGGTCTCGTTCGTCATCCCGCCGGTGAACGACATGGACGTCTACACCAACGACCTCGGTTTCATCGCCGTGGTGGAGAATGACCGCGTCGTCGGCTACAATCTCGCGGTCGGCGGCGGCATGGGCCGCAGCCATGGCAACGTGCAGACTTTCCCCCGGCTCGCCGACGTGATCGGTTTCTTCACACCCGAACACCTGGTCGAGATTGCCAAGGCCGTGCTCACCATCCACCGCGACTTCGGCGACCGCACCAACCGCAAGCACGCCCGCCTCAAGTACGTCGTCGAGGAGCGCGGCACCGCCTGGCTCTACGCCGAGATCGTCCGCCGCGCCGGGCCGGTGCTCTCCGGCGTCCGCCGGTTCGAATTCACCACCACCAGCGATCTCTACGGCTGGCATCGGGCCGTGGACGGCTCCCTTTTCCTCACGCTGTTTGTCGAGACCGGCCGCATCAAGGACGTGCCCGGCCACACGCTGAAAACCGCGCTGCGCCAGGCCGCGGAAAAATTCCCGCAGATCGAGTTCCGCCTCTCCGCCAACCAGAACATCATCCTCGCCAACGTCCCGCCCGCCGAGCGCGCCGCGGTCACCGCCCTGCTCGCCAGCCACGGCGTGAAGGTCGACCAGCAGGCTTCCATCCTGCACGCCGCCGCGATGGCCTGCCCCGCCCTGCCCACGTGCGGCCTCGCCCTCGCGGAATCCGAACGCATGTTGCCCGGCCTCATTGACCGCATCGAGAAACTCGGCGGTGAGCTTGGGCTCGGCGGCGAGGAAATCATCATCCGCTCCACCGGCTGCCCCAACGGCTGCGCCCGGCCGTACATGGCCGAGATCGCGTTCGTGGGAAAGGCTCCCGGACGCTACCAGCTCTGGCTGGGCGGCAATGCCGCCGGCACCCGCCTCAATCGTGTCTACAAGGAGGTCATCAAGGAAACCGAGCTCGAGGCCGAGCTGCGCCCCATCCTGATCCGCTGGAAAGCCGGTCGTCAGCCCGCCGAGCGCCTCGGCGATTTTGCCGCCCGCGTCCTCTGGCCCGAGGTCGCCGCCGCCGCCGCGGCCGCGCCGGCCCCCGCCAGCACCGACACCCCCGCCTGATTCCTTTTCCCGAACTTCGCCTCTCCGTCCATGCCGTCTACCGCAGAAATTTCCCGTTGGAACACCGAGCTGCGCTCACAGTCGCCGCTCGCCATCGTCCGCTGGGCCCTCGCCCAGAGCCAGGGCCGCGCCCTCGTCTCGACCAACTTCCGGCCCTTCGAAGCCGCCATCCTGCACCTCGCTGTTCAGGCCCAGCCCGACATCCCCGTGCTGTGGGTGGACCACGGCTACAACCGCCCGGCCACCTATCACCACGCCGAGGCGCTGCGGACGCAGCTGAAGCTGAACCTCAAGCCCTACCTGCCGCGCCTCACCCCCGCCCACCGCGACGCGATTTACGGCCCGCTCCCCGCACTCACCGACGAGGAGGATCTGAAGCGTTTCAGCACCCAGATGAAACTCGAGCCGTTCCAACGCGGCATGCGCGAGCTCGCCCCCACGGTCTGGCTCACCGCCCTGCGCCAGGTGCAAAATTCCAACCGCGCCGGCCTCGATATCGTGTCCCTCGACGCGAACTTCGGCGCGCTCAAGATCAGCCCGCTGTTCTATGCCACCGACGCGGACCTCGAGGCTTATCTCACCCGGCACCAGCTGCCCAATGAGTGGGATTATTTCGATCCGGCCAAGGCCGACGAAAAGCGCGAGTGCGGGCTGCACGCCGCCTGGGGCGGCCAGGCTGTTGCCACCGCCCGCTAAATAATATTTCTCAATATCGAAGGGCGAGGGACGGCTTCCGCCCTTTGTCCTTAACCTGTCGCATTTCCAAATCCGTGTCCGACTACCATCTCGACCACCTGCAATACCTGGAGACCGAGGCCATTCACGTCATGCGCGAGGTCGCGGGCGAGTTTGAGCGCCCCGCCCTGCTCTTCTCCGGCGGCAAGGATTCCATCTGCCTTCTGCGCCTCGCGGAAAAGGCCTTCCGGCCGTCCGACCTGCCGCTGCCGCTGCTGAACGTCGACACCGGCCACCATTTTCCCGAACTGAACACCTTCCGCGACGTGCGCGCCAAGGAACTCGGCGCCAAGCTCATCATCCGCCGCGTCGAGGACGCCATCGCCTCGGGCCTCGCCACTCCCGCTCCCGGCGAAGTCAGCCGCAACCGCCTGCAAATCCCCACGCTGCTCGCGGCCATCGAGGAGTTCCGCTTCGACTGCTGCATCGGCGGCGCGCGCCGCGACGAGGAAAAGTCCCGGGCCAAGGAGCGCTTTTTCAGCTTCCGCGACAACTTCGGCCAGTGGGACCCGAAAAACCAGCGGCCCGAGATCTGGAACCTCTACAACGGCCGCCTCAACCCGGGCGAAAACATGCGGGTGTTCCCGCTCAGCAACTGGACCGAACAGGATGTCTGGGAATACATCCGCCGCGAACAACTCGCCGTGCCGAGCATCTATTTCAGCCACCGCCGCACCTGCGTCCGCCGCGGCGGCCAGTGGTTCCCGGTCAACGAAATCGTCCCGCCCAAGCCCGGCGAAAACGTCCGCGATCTCGTCGTGCGCGTGCGCACCATCGGCGACATCATCAGCACCGGCCTGGTCGAGTCCCCCGCCGACAGCGTGGACGACATCATTGTCGAGATCGCCGCCGCGCGGGTGACGGAGCGCGGCTCCCGGGCCGACGACAAGTCCTCCGAAGCCGCCATGGAAGACCGGAAGAAGGCCGGTTACTTCTAACCGGCGAA
>QQNC01000113.1 GCA_003402695.1 Verrucomicrobiota bacterium
TACGAAAACCAGAGCAGGAGGCCGAGCGCGATAAAGACGGACGCGCCATTGATGAAAAACGCCGTGCGCACGACCTTGGTATCCGGCAACCGCGCAAAATTGCGCAGGTTCGGATGCCAGGGGCCATCTCCGAGGCGGTGTTGGCCTCAGGCTTTTTTTTCAGAAACGAGGGCATCGGCGGATGTGGTGGCGGGAGGTTGGTTGGCCATCAGGCTGAACAGGCCCAGCCAGCGGGGATCGACGCCGTCCGGCGCGACGCCTTCCGGCAGGGTGACTTGGCGGGATTGCAGCCAGGCGACGAGATCCAGCTTCGTGCTGGAGACGCCGAGGGCGGAGGCAATGGCCCCATCGAGCCAGGTCAGTTTCGCCGGCAGCATGGTGCAGATCACCTGACCGACGGACTGGCCGGTCTGCACCTCGTAAAAACCGATGGAAGACTGCAGTTCCTTCAGCAGCTTCTTAACGAGCAGCGGACCCATGCCGGTGAAATCAAAGGTGTTCGAATAAAACAGCTTCTTGGCGGATTCCTCGTCCTTGAGGCCCAGTTCCTTCTGCACAATGGGGACCATGGCATCCAAGCCCTGCGGGATTGGGCGGGAGGCTTCCACCCCGGCGGAGGAGACGATGAACGAGTGCGTGATATCGGTGCCGACCTCGAGGACCAGCGTCGGGGTCTTGGACTTGGTGAAGGCGAAGTAATCCACCAGGGCGCCCAAGGTCGAAACCGTGCCGAGTTCAAGCGAATCCGGGTAGATGCCCGAGGCCAGTAGTCCGTCCTGTACCGTGATGATGTCTTCAGCGGGCAGGCCGCAGAAAAGCACGTCCTTTTGCGTCGACCTGGCCACGTCGTAGTCCGTGCCATCCGTCGCATTGATCAGGTGAATGGTATACTTGTCCGGCTCGATGCGGAACTGAGTGGTGAGCAACTCCGGGAAATAGGTCGGTTCCTTGGTGCGCTTCACCTCAATTGTGGCCCGGCGGACGAGACGCTTGGCTGGGTAAACCCCACAGCAGGCATACATGTAGCCACTGGGACCGGCCTTGGGTTGGACCACGTGGATCGCCTCCGCGATGGCATCCGCATCTCCCACCGAGCACATGCGGAGCTCCTCAATCACCATCGGGGCGACAGGCGCAGAGGTGCGCGCCAGCAGCATCGTATGGTCGGATTGCTCGACAAAATAGCCTTTAGTCTTGGTGGAAAAAAACATGCAGATCTTGTTCGCTCCGTTAGAAAATGGTCAATGATGGTGGGGTTAACACTCTAGGTGGTCAGTTGAGGGAAAATCGTGGGTCAGTCCGCAACCACGCTGTGCAACATAGGGCAAACCAAGCTCAAAAAATCGGCAGAAAAATCCGCCATTACAAGCCTATTTTCCTCCCCCACTCGCTGTCAGACAGCCATTTACCTTTTCTTCATGAAGGTTTTTTAAGGGGGTATTTTTAGCCCCTAGCGGCGGATAATACCAAGGTTATGGCTCATACCGGCCATCGCTTCAGGTTGAATCCCAGCTTTGGAACGCCAAACAACGTCACCTCGCCTTCAACTCGCCAAAATACCTGCCGAATCACCACCAAGCGCGGGCTCAATCTCCACGCCAGTATCTCGATTAATTTTTAATTAATTCCACGACAGCATATAATGAAACATCATCGGGTGCTGTCAGCTCGATCTGGCCGGCAACGGGAAACCACGCGGCCCATGGGCTCGCGCTGGATTCCAAGCCGTCCGAGTGAATTGGGAGCGTTCCGGTCCGGAAAATGAAAAACCCGCCGCGATTAACGGCGGGTTTGCGGTCAATCGGGCTCGGCGCCTTAGCGCCGGCCCCAATTTACTTCTGCCACGTGCGCTTTTTATGACGGTTCGCCTTGAGGCGTTTCCGGCGCTTGTGCTTCGACATTTTCAGCCGGCGTTTCTTTTTGAGATTACCCATGGTGTAAGAGAATTAAGCGCGCACCGTGCGAGGCGCAGCGCGCCCTGTAAAGCTAGAATTTCTCCCCACCGGTGTCACTCCAGGCCCCGGCGACGCTGGAGAAAACCAGCCGCCGGACCCGGCAGCCCGGAAAAAAGCCCGCCAGGCATTCGCCATAGGCCGAAAGTTGCGGGGTATATTCCGCCACCAGCCGCGCCAGCAACGCCGCATCCGTTTCGCCCGTTCGGCGGCGGTTCGTTTTCCAGTCCAGCACCCAAATCTCGCCCGCCGCGGCATCGTGCAGCACGAGGTCAATCACGCCGTCGATCCACCCTTCCTGCCGTAAGGGCGCGAAAATTCCGATTTCCGCCAATCGCGTCCACCGCGCCTCCCGCAACACCGGCCACGTCTCACTCGCCCGCAGCCGCGCCCATTCCTCCTCGCCCCGCGCCCGGAAGCCCAGCGCGTCCGCCGCCTGCATCGCACTCACCCCATGCTCGGTCACGGCCGCTTCATCCTCCGTCCACGGCAGTGATTCCATCGTCTCATGCCACCAAAGCCCGTATTGAATGGGATCATCCCCACCGCCCCCCGTCAGCGGTTCATCCACTCCCGTCTCATGCCGCGCCAGCCGCACCGCATCCGGCGCATGGGCGAGTTGGTGCGGCAGCAAGCGCGCCGGAAGCGGCGCCACCGCTGGCAGGTTGAGGCCGGCCGCTTTGACCGTCACCGGGCGGACTTCCGCCTCCAGCTGGGCGGCTGCCACCCGGGGTTCACCGGTCAGGGCGTCGAGCGCCTCCAAATCCGCGCCCCACAACTCCCCAAAACTCGGATGCTCCCGCTGCGAGCCGCCAAATCCCGCCCCCCAGGGCACGATGAGCGCGCGCCGCGCCCGGGTCAGCGTCACATACAGCAGCCGCGTCAGCTCCCGCACTCGCTCCCGGTCCCGTGATTCCCGGGTGGCCGGCGGCAGGCTGGCGAGGTCGAAAAAAACCTGCGTTCCCCCTCGGGTGTCCCGCACGAGTTTCAGCCCGGGCTCCGGCGGTTTGCCGATCCCGCGCCACAACCCGAGCACAATGACCACCGGCCATTCCAGACCCTTGGCGGAATGGGATGTCAGCAGGTTGATTGCATCGTCCACCGGCTTGCCCGCCGGCCGCCCGTCCTCGAGGTGCGCCAGCAGCTCCGCGAGCCAGGTGCGTGGTCCCGCCCCCTGCAGGCCCAGTTCGGCCGCCTGCGCCTGCAACCGGTCGAGTTCACTCCCGAAACCGCCGCTGGCATCCAGCGCCTGCGCGCGTTCCGCCAGCCCCGCCATCGTCACGAGATCGCTCGCAAATGTTTCCAGCGCCCGCCCCGCGGCATCCACACGCATCACAAATGGCCGCATTTTCGCGAGCGCCTCGGCCAGCGGCGCAGGGTGCACGGTGGGTTCTTCCCACTCAAACTTGCTGTGCCGGCGGAGCTCCGCGGCGATCAGCGCATCACTCACGCCGAAAATTTCCCGCAGCACGCCCACCCACTCGAAGGTGTTTTCCGGGTCGGCGCACACCGCCAGCAAGCCCGCGAGCCACGCGTAGACCGGATGATCCCCGCTGCGATTCCGCCGCGTCTGCAGCGCGACCCGCAGCCCGGCGTGTTCAAACGCCTTGCGCGCCGTTGCCAGCCACTCGTTGCGCGGCGCCAGCACCGCCACGTCGCCCCAGCGGCGCGCGCCCACCGCCGCTGGACCGTGCCGCCCCAGCCACTCCGCGACCTGCCGCGCCTCCTCCGTCAGCCACTCCTCTACTTTCCTCGGCGCGGGCACTGGCAGCACCAGAGGCAGCCGGCCCACCAGGCCCGCTTCATTGCCCCGTCCCGCCTCCAGCGGCACATAGCGCACCTGCAGGAAGGGCGGTGAGGCGTCCGGCTCCGGCGGCAGCCCGAAATTTTCCGCCCGCTCCGGTCCGAACGCCGCCGGCAGCGTGGCGTTGAGCAGCCTAATCACGGCCTGCGGCGCGCGGAACGTCACCTGGAACTCCAGTAGTTCCCCGCCGTCGCCGCGCCGGAACGCCTCCACATGGCGCGAAAAATTCCCGATGTCCGCGCGGCTGCCGTAGATTGCCTGCTGCCCGTCTCCCACCATGCAGAAATGTCCCGGCCGCGGCCCGGCTTGGTCCCGGCCACTGTCCCGCGGCCACGCCCCGCGCCCCGCGCCCGGTGCGCGCGCCAGCTCCACCAGCACCGCGAACTGCTGCGGGTCGGTGTCCTGCGCCTCGTCGAGGATGATGCGCCAGCCTTCCGTCCGCACGCGGTCCAGCAGGGTCGCGTCGCGCAGCACCGCCATCGCCGCGTCAATCTGGTCCACGTACGTCTGCACGCCCCGGGTGAACCGCCACGCGCGGTACCGGCCCGCCAGTTCCGCCGCGAGCACGGCCGCGGCGTCCGCCAGCCAGTGTTTCAACGGCGCCATCCAGGCCTGCGTGAGTTCCACAACGGCCGCGGATTTCCCCGCCGGCTCGTACATCGGCAGGAAGCCCGTGCCCCGCTCCCACGCCGCCTGCCAGGCCTGCGCCCGCTGCTGGCTCAGCAGGGTGTTTTTCCGGCCCGCGCCCTTTGGCGCCAACGCCAGCAGTTCCGCGAGCACCGACGACGACGGCGCGGGCGGCGGGCCCGACGGTCCGCGCGCGAGCAACGTCTGCGCCGTGCCGGCGTCCAGCGTGCGGGCAAATTCAAAAATGGTCTCCAGCGGGACAAACCGCAGGAACACCGCCAGCTCCGGCGCGCTCAGCCGCGTGAAATCCATCGGGTCCTGCTCGACAAATTCCTCCCACAGCGCCGCGTCGTCCTCCGCCACGACCGTGGGGTTCAGGTTGATGCCCACGGTCTGCCCGTACATCTGCGCGAGCTTGAGGCAGAAGCTGTGGATCGTCCCAAAAAACGCGCCCTCCAGGTGGTCGAGCGGCGAAAGGTCCTGGCTCTCTTGCGCCGTAATCCGCCGCAGCAGCACCTGCCGCGCCTTTTGCTCGATCTGGGCCGCGGCTTTTTTCGTGTAGGTGACCACCGCCGTCTTCCGCAGCCGCACCGCACCGGCCGGGTCGAGCGCCATCGCCGCCAGCCGCTCGGAGATCGCCGTCGTCTTGCCCGAGCCCGCATTCGCGCTCACCGCGAAGTTGGCGTCCCACTCGTCGCGAAAACGGTCCCGCGCCTCCTGGTCGATCAGCGGCGCGTCACTCATCGTCCGCCTCCGGTTCCCCGGCCCCAAACGTCGCCGCAAACTTCGCGGCCAGCACCGCGTGCCGCACCGGCGTGCTCGCCAGCGGCCACAAGTATCCGGGTGGCGCGTAATCCGACCGGTCCTTGGTCAGCGCGCCGTACACCCCGCGCGCCATCGCCGCGGCGAGCCAGTCGAGTTTCGTGAGGGCCGCGTCGAGTCCGCCAAAATCAATCATCGCGCTCTCGCCCGGCTCGGGCTTGAGCATCCACACCCGCCCGCTCGCCGCGCCGAGCGAACGCGCACCGGCGAGATACACCCCGAGTTGCAGCGACGCGCCGCTGCGCGCCATCCGCTCCACCGAGAGATCGAGGTCCCCGCCGGTCTTGAAATCCACGATGTCCACGTGCGCACCGCTCCACTCCGGCCGGTCCAGCCGCACCAGGTCCATCCGTCCCACCACCGGCAGCCGCCACGCCCCGCGGGCCACCTCCGCCGGCGCCGGCAGCCAGGCCTCCGTCGCCACATACCGGCCGGCATCGAGCGCGTACACATTCGCCAGCAGCGCCGCGCAGATCTGTGCCAGCTCGGCATGAAACGAATCCCAGTAACGATCCGCCGGCCACCACCCGCGGCGCGCCGCGAGGGCCGCGCCCAGGCGTTCCTGCGCTTCCCCCAGCGGCGGCATTTCCCCGAAACCCTTCGTCACCTCCGTGCTGCGCAGCGCCGCCGCCAGCAGCAGGTGCGCCTGCTGGCCCAGCGCCTTGCGCCGCGTCCGGGCCAGCGGTTCCCACCCGACGCGCCGCGCCCCCAGCACGGCCTCGAACCAAAGCTCCGCGGGATCCTGCACGCCGCGCTCCACGCGCTTCGCCGACAGTTTCCCGGGGGTGATGAGCCCGGGATCGCCCGCAAAGAAAAATTCATCGAAAGGCCGCGCCGCGTCGCGCCGGCCCTGCCACACCGCGCTCCACGCGGACACGTCTGTCGGCGTCGCGGCCGGCGGCAACTCCACCGCCAGCCGGTCAAACGCCGCCTCGAGCCCACCCGCCTCGGCGGCCCGGCCCTGCGCCCAGATCACGCGCTCAAGCCAGGCATTCGGCGCGAGTTTCAACTCGGGTTCGCTCTCCGAGAACAGCGCCGCCGTAAAAATCACTTCCTGCCGCGTGTCCCGCGCGAGTCCTTGGTAACCCGCCCGCTCCAGCGCCGCGCGGTCCTCGCTGGTGAACAGGCTCAACGTGAACCGGCTGTGCTCATTGAGCGCGGTCCGCTGCTCGTCCGTCAGCCACCAACTCGGGTCGCGGCGCGGCGGCCAGACGCCGGCGTTGCTCTCCACCAGGATCAAATGCGACCACGCGACGCCTTCCATCCGCCGCCACGTGCCCAGGGTCACCCGGGCGAAGCTGCCGCGGCCCGGCGCCGCGGCCACCGGGAATTTCTCCGGCAGAAACGAGCCCAGCGCGTCGAGCACCACCTTCCCCGGGAGCGCCCCGGTCTCGCGCCCCGCGAGCGCGTCGAGCGGGCCCCAGCCTTCCGGCTCCTCGAGGTCGAGCGCCGCGCACACCGCGCGGAATTTCTGCAACGCCTCCCCCAGCGGAATTTCCGCGGGCCAGGCGGGCAGCAGCAGCCCGGCGACACGCGCCAGCTCCGGCGCGTCCTTTTCCCAGTCCAGCCGGTGCACCTCCACCTTGTGCGTCTGTCGCGTGTCGAAGCTCCGCTCCACCGCGCGCCGCGCGTCCGCCAGCGAGAGCGTCACCGCTCCCGTCGCCCGCAGCAGCGGCCAGAGCGTCAAAAACTCCTCGATGCGTCCGCCGCGCTCGTAAAAGCCCAGCAGCGCCCGCTGCACTTGCCCATCCAACGGCGGCGGACCGGCGGTTTCCAGCAGGTCCACGAACGCCACGCCCTCGCCCGCCAGCAGCCGCGCGAGCGCCAGGTGCGCCGGGTCCGCATGCGGAAAGACCACGCCGATGTTTTCCGCGCCTGCCGCGAGCAGGGCCGCAATCTCATTCGCCACGAGGCGCATCTCATCGCCGCGCGTGCGGCCCACGAGCACCCGCACCGGACCCGTCGCCGCCGCGCCCCGGCCCCACAGTGCGCCGACGGCCTCGCAACTCGCCGCGGGCTCCGTCGCATCGATTGGCTGGGCTTCCACGCCGAGCAGCCCGGCCCACAGCGCGATCCACTTCTCGTCCAGCTCCGCCCGCCCGCGGAACGCCGGCTCCGGCAGCACCGCCGTGACCTCGTCACAGCGCCGCACAAACGCCGCCACG
Organism: Verrucomicrobiota bacterium; assembly: GCA_003402695.1. Classification (GTDB taxonomy): domain Bacteria; phylum Verrucomicrobiota; class Verrucomicrobiia; order Opitutales; family Opitutaceae; genus Opi-474. The sequence continues at coordinate 7,371 of QQNC01000113.1, forward strand.
TTGAAAAATTCACCCCACATCTCCGGCCCGAGCCCGCACACCAGCACCCGGCCGCCGATTCGGCGATCGCCCGCCGCCACCGGCGTCAGCCCCGCGGCCTCGGCCACGCACGCGGCCAGCGCATAACCGCGCGCCTCCACCCACGCGGTCAGCTCCACAAACACGTCGCGCAGCTGCGGGAGCGGAAAATCTTTCGCGCGAAACCCCGCCTTGAGCAATTCGTCAAAGTCATCAAGCGCGCGCTCCGGGTCGCTCTGCAGGCTCTGCCAGAAACCCCATTCCGCATCCGCCGGGGCCAGGCGCGCCAGTCGCCGCGCCACGAGCGCGTGCAGCCCGAGCAGGAGCAGTTCACGGCCCATCGTGGGCGGTCCGCCGCCGGCGAGCGCCACCCACTTTTTCCGCGCTAGGCCGGGCGTGAGGAATTCCACGCCGAGCAGGGCAAGGCCCTCCACGAGGCAGCGCTGCTTGAGCGCCTGCGCCTGACCGCGCGTCGGCACGATGACATGCGCCCGCTCCAGCCGGCCCTGGCCCGCCTCGAGCCAGGGACGGATGACCTCGTGCCACGCGGTGTCGGCGTGGCGGGCAAGGTGCAGGGCAAGGCGGGGCGGGGCGGAAGCCACGATCAAGAACGGATGAACGCGGATGCGGTTGTGGCAAAAGGAAAAGCATCAGCCGCGGGCCCCGTCAGTGCGGGTTGCGCGCTCGCGCGCAACGTTGCACGCCAGCGGGCAACCCACGTTAAAAACAAAAACCCCGCGGCCAGGGGCGCGCGGGGTTGAAAGGGGCGCGGGACGCGCAGGCTTACTTGGCGTAA
>QQNC01000114.1 GCA_003402695.1 Verrucomicrobiota bacterium
AACCGGCTCAAGAAGGAGAAATACGCCGTCGATACCGAGGCGCTGCGCGTCTACTTTCCGTTCCAGGCAACCCTGCAGGGGATGTTCGCCCTCTACCAAAAGATCTTCAGCCTGAAGTTCACCCAGGTTGAGCCGCCCTACGTGTGGGCGCCGGGCGTCCAGCTCTGGGTGGTCGAGGACGCCACGACCGGGGTGCCGATGGGTTCGTTCTACCTCGACATGTTTCCGCGCGACGGGAAGTACAACCACTTCGCCAATTTTCCCCAGCTGGTCGGACGCGTGCTGCCGGACGGCCGATACGAGCTGCCCCTCGCGGCGCTGGTCTGCAACTTTCCGCCGCCCACCGCCGACAAGCCCTCGCTACTCCAGCACGGTGATGTCGAGACCTTGTTCCATGAGTTCGGACACGTGATGCACCTCGTCATCGGTCGCGCCCGCTATGAGGGCTTGCTGTCGGTGCCGACTGACTTCGTCGAGGCCCCGTCGCAGATGCTGGAGAACTGGGTGTGGGACAAGGCCGTGCTCGACACCTTCGCTGCCGACTACCGCGACCCGGCCAAAAAGATTCCCGCCGAGTCGATTAACGGCCTGGTCGCGGCCCGCCAGGCGACGGAGGGGTTCTTCAACCGCCGGCAACTTTCGATCGGACTGCTCGACCTGGGCCTGCACACGCTCTCCGTGGACGGGGCCTGGCGGGCGGACATCGTGAAGTTGGTGAACGATACTACGGCGCGGGTCTCGCTGGCACCCCCGCCCGACACCTTCTGGGCCGCCTACATCGGGCACCTCGGCCATTACGACGCCGGTTACTACGGCTACCTCTGGGCCAAGGTCATGGCCATCGATATGGCCAGTGTGTTCAAGGCCGCGCCTGGCGGGTTCCTCGACGAGAAGACCGGCCGCCGGTTGCGGGACGAAGTCTACGCCAAGGGCAACACCCGGGACGTGGCGGATTCGGTGGAGGCCTTCCTCGGCCGCCCGCGTTCCAACCAGCCCTTCCTCGAGTACGTCGGCATCAAGAAGTAATCGCCCCCGTCCGCCCGCCGCCGGTAATGTCACCGATTGAGTGACATTACCGGGGAGGCCTGGACGGACTCGAACGGCTTGCGAGCCGGGGCGACCATCGGCGTGGCGTCGTCGAACAGGTTCGCCTCCGTCCCGCCAAGGCGGGACTTCGGCGCGACGAGCCCGCGCGAAAAAACTCAGACACTCTCCAGCAACTTGTAGAGGCGAGCCACCATGGGGGTGGCATCATCCAGGAGGCCGGCGCTGATCAGCGCGTTGTCGAGGATCTGCTCGGCGACGAGCTTCGCCTTGTCCGGCGCCGCGGTGTGCGTCTCGAAGAGGCGCTTCATCACGGCGGCGCGGGGATTGATCTCGAGGTTCACGTGGAGCGCGGGCTCGGCGCCGTCCTTGTTCATGGCCTTCATCATGCGGCGCATGTGGGGGGACATGAACTTGTCGGCGTTGAGGGCGAGGGCGGGCGAGTCGACGAGGCGGTCGCTGGCCTTCACCTCGGCAACGCGGTCGCCGAGCGTGGTCTTGAGCCACTCGGTGAGGGCCTTGGTCTCGGCCTCGCTGAGGGCGCCCTCGGGCTTGGGCAGGTCGGACAGCTTCACGTCGGCATGATCGGCGCCGGCGAGCTTCTTGCCGTCGAACTCGCGGACGTTGCTCATCACGTACTCGTCCACGGCCTCGTAGCAGAAGAGCACCTCGAGGTTGCGGGCCTTGAAGCCCTCGAGGTACGGGCCGCTCTCGATGGCGGCGCGGTTCGGGCCGATGAGGTAGTAAATTTCCTTCTGTTCGCTGCCCATGCGCGTGACGTAGTCGCCGAGGCTGGTGGTCTTGCCCTTCTCGGTGAGCGACGACTCGAAGCGCAGCAGCTTCACGAGGGCGTCCTTGTGCGTGAAGTCCATCGCGGCGCCCTCCTTGAGGAAGAGGCCGAACTCGGCGTAGAACTCGGCGTAGGTCTCGGGGCGGTTCTTGGCCTCGTCGTCGAGGAACTTGAGGAAGCGCTTCGTGATGACCTTGTTCAGCTTCTCGATGAGGGCCTTGTCCTGCATCGTCTCGCGCGAGATGTTGAGCGGGAGGTCCTCGCTGTCCACGACGCCCTTGAGGAAGCGCAGCCACTCGGGGAGGAGCAGCTTGGGCTTGGCGTCGATCAGGACCTTGCGGCAGTAGAGCGCGACGCTCGCCTCGGTGCGGGCGAAGCCGAGCTTCTCGGTGTTGTCCTTCGGGACGAAGAGCAGGGCGTTGATCGCGAGTGGGGCGTCGGCGGAGAAATGCAGGCGGAGGCGCGGTTCGTCGAAGGCGTGGGCCTGGAACTTGTAGAACTCGGTGTATTCCTCGTCCTTGATCTCGTTCTTCGAGCGGAGCCAGAGGGCCTGCACGGTGTTGACACGCTTGCCGTTGAGGTTGATCGGGAACGACACGAACGCGCTGTAGCGCTCGAGGATTTCCTTGATCCGCGAGTCGTCGGAGAACTCGGTGCAGTCGTCCTTGAGCGTGATGACGATTTTGGTGCCGCGGCGCTGGTCGGCGGCCTCCTCGATCTCGTAGCTGCCGGCGCCATCACTCGTCCAGACATGGCCGGGCTCGGCCTCGCGCCAGGAGTGCGAGTAAACCTTCACGGACTTCGCGACCATGAAGGCCGAGTAGAAGCCGACGCCGAACTGGCCGATGAGGTTGGTGTTTTTCTTGTCACCCTCGCCGAGGGCCTTGAGGAAGGCCTTGGAGCCGGAGTGGGCGATGGTGCCGAGGTTCTCGACCAGCTCGGCGCGGGTCATGCCGAGGCCGAAGTCCTGGATCGTGATGGTCTTGGCCTTGTCGTCGGAGGCGACGTTGATTTCCAGCTCGGCCTTATCGTCGAAGAGGTCTTTCTCGGTGATCTGGGTGTGGCGGAGCTTCTCGAGGGCGTCGGAGGCGTTGGAGACGAGCTCGCGGACGAAGATCTCCTTCTCGGTATAGAGGGAGTGGATGACGATATCGAGGAGCTGCTTGATCTCGGCTTGGAACTCGAATTTTTGCGGAGTGGAAGTGGACATGGAGGGAAAGTGGGAGGGAGCGGGAGAGTGGGACTGAGGGACTGTGGGAGTGAGGGAGGCAGAGTGAGAACTATGGTCCGGAAAGGACCGATACACAAAGAGCCCGCTAGTTTAGCGGGCTTTCCAAAAAAGCAAGCCGGTGGGCGGGACGTGCTGGTCTACCTCACCCGCCGAGGTACGTCGCCTTGAGCTGGGGGTCGGTGCGGAGCTGCTTGCTCTCGCCCTGCATCACGATGCGGCCGGTCTCGAGGACGTAGGCCGAGCGGCTGACCTCGAGGGCGAGGTTGGCGTTCTGCTCGACGAGCAGGATGGTGATGCCGTGGTTCCGGTTAATCTCCACGATCTTCTCGAAAATGGTGCTGATCAGTCGCGGCGCGATGCCGAGTGAGGGTTCGTCCAACATCAGGAATTTCGGGCTGCCCATCAGCGCGCGGCCGATGGCGAGCATCTGCTGCTCGCCGCCGGAGAGCGTGCCGGCCATCTGCTTGATGCGCTCCTTGAGCCGGGGAAACACGCTGAACACGTACTCGCGGTTCTTGGTGATGAGTTCCTTGTCGTGCAGCAGGTACGCGCCCATCGTGAGGTTCTCGTCCACGGTGAGGTTGGAGAAGATCATCCGGCCCTCGGGCACGTGGCAGAGTCCGCGGGCGACGATCTTGTGCGCGGGGAGCTTGGTGATGTCCTCGCCGAGGAACTCGATCTTCCCTGTCTTGGCGCGGAGCAGGCCGGAGATGGTGCGGAGCGTGGTGGTCTTGCCGGCGCCGTTGCCGCCGATGAGCGTGACAATGGAGCCCTGGGGGATGGAAAACGAGATGCCGCCCAGCGCGGAAATGGCGCCGTAGCTGACGGAGAGGTCGGTGACGGTGAGCATTAGGAATGAATGCAGTCCGGCTCGTGGAGGGATCGGCTGGGCAGGATGGTCATTCTGAGCGTAGCGAAGAATCCAGTGAGACTCCGCTCCGGGCTTCGGCGATATCCAAGTGGATTCTTCACTTCGTTCAGAATGACAAACAGGGCCATGCTCAGTGATGCGCCAGGCTCGTGGTGTGGTCCTCGCCGAGGTAGGCCTCGATGACCTTCGGATCGCGCTGGATGGCGGCGGGGTCGCCCTCGGCGATCTTCACGCCGTAGTCGAGGACGGCGATGCGCTGGCAGACGCCCATCACGACCTTCATCGAGTGCTCCACGAGCAGGATGGAGAGGTTGAATTGTTTTTGGATCTGCTGGATGAGCCGCACGAGCTCGACCTTCTCCGTCGGGTTCATGCCGGCGGCGGGCTCGTCGAGCAGGAGCAGCTTCGGCTTGGTCGCGAGACAGCGGACGATCTCGAGCCGGCGCTGTTCGCCGTAGGGGAGACTCTTGGCCGGGGCGTCGCCGAAGCGGCGCAGGTTGAAGATCTCGAGCAGTTCCTCGACGCGGCGCGTGATGGCGGCCTCGTCGCGGCGGAAGGCGCCGAGCCGGACCATGGTCTGCCACGGGCTGGTGTCGCGGTGGAGGTTGCAGGCGACGCGGACGTTGTCGAAGACCGAGAGGCTGCCGAAGAGGCGGATGTTCTGGAAGGTGCGGGCGATGCCGCACTCGACGATCTCGTTGACCTTGAGGCCGGCGAGGTTGCGGCCGCCGAACGTCACGGCACCCTCGGTGGCCTGGTAGACGCCGGTGATGACGTTGAAGACGGTGGTCTTGCCGGCGCCGTTGGGGCCGATGAGGCCGCAGAGCTCGCCCTCGCCGACGGTGAAGTCCACGCCGTTGACGGCGGTGAGCCCGCCGAAGCGGATCGTGGTCTTCTCGAGCTGGAGGAGCGGGGCGGCCATCAGGCTTTGGATTTGCCGAGCTTGAAATTGAACAGGCCCTGCGGGCGGGCGAGCATGAGCACGATCAGCAGGAAGGAGTAGAGCACCATGCGGTACTCGGCGATGGGCCGGAGCACCTCGGGGAGCAGGGTGAGCAGGATGGCGGCGAGGATGACGCCGAGGGTGTTGCCCATGCCGCCGAGGATGACCATGACAACGATCTCGATGGACTTGGTGAAGTCGAAGCCGGTGGGCGTGATCGTCAGCTTGAAGTGCCCGTAGAGCCCGCCCGCGATGCCGGCGAAGAACGCGCCGATGACAAACGCCACGATCTTGTAGCGCGTGGTGTTGAGACCGACGGCCTCGGAGGCGATCTCGTCATCGCGCGTGGCGAGAAAACCGCGGCCGTAGGTCGACTTCACGATGCAGGTGACGACGAAGATGGTGACCGCGACGAAGGCCAGGACCCAGAAGATCGTGGTGTAGGGCGGGATGCCGTTGAGGCCCAGGGCGCCGCCGAGGGCCTCGACGTTCTGAAACGTGACGCGGATGATTTCGCCAAAGCCGAGGGTGACCAGCGCGAGGTAGTCGCCCTTGAGCCGCAGCGACGGCACGCCGACGAGCAGGCCCGCGAACGCGGCGCTGAGGCCGCCGGCGATCAGCGCCATGAGGAACAGTCCGCCCTCCTGCAGCGCGGTGCCGCCGTTCTCGCCGAACCAGCGCGGGGCGAAATACAGCGTCACCGCCGCGGACAGGTACGCGCCGACCGACATGAAACCCGCATGGCCGAGGGAGAACTGGCCGGTGTAGCCGTTCACCAGGTTGAGGGAGACGGCGAGGATGATGTTGATGCCGATGCCGGTGAGGACATCGAGGTAGTAGGGATTGAATGAATCCGAGTAATGCTGGACGCCGAAGGCCACGAGCAGGGCGCCGAGCAGGAAGAGATGCGGTTTCGGGGGCATCGCGCGGGCTCAGACCTTTTCCACCGTGAACTTGCCGAGCAGGCCGGCGGGGCGGAAGAGGAGAATGATGATGAGGATGGCGAACGCGATGGCGTCCTTGTACGTCGAAAACTGACTGCCGCTGACGAAGGTCTCGACCGTGCCGAGGATGAGCCCGCCGAGGGCGGCGCCGGGGATGTTGCCGATACCGCCGAGGATGGCGGCGACGAAGGCCTTCAGGCCGGGCATGACGCCCATGAGCGGGTCAATGGACGGGTAGTTGAGCGCGTAGAGGATACCCCCGGCGGCGGCGAGGGCGGAGCCGAGGCCGAAGGTGAACGAGATGACGACATCGTTGTTCACGCCCATGAGGATGGCGGCCTTGGGGTTGAGCGAGACGGCGCGCATGGCGGTGCCGATCTTCGTGCGATAGACGATCAACTGCAGTGCGATCATCAGCACGATGGAGACGGCGATGACGATGAGCTGGTTGCTCGTAACGATCACACTGCCGAGGTTGAAATTTTGCTTCGGGAAGATCTCGGGGAAGTTGCGCGGGGCGGCGCCGAAGAAGACCTGGCCGGTGTATTCGAGCAGCAGGGAGACGCCGATGGCGGTGATGAGGACGTTGAGGGTGGGGGCGCTGCGAAGGGGGCGGTAGGCGAGGCGCTCAATCGTCATGCCGAGGAGGGCGCAGCCAATCATGGCGGCGGCCAGGACGCCCAAACCGCCCCAGACCGTGTGCTCGGGCACAAGCTTGCCCAGGTAGTAGCCGATGAAGGCGCCGACCATGAACACGTCGGAGTGCGCGAAGTTGATGAAGCGCAACACGCCGTACACCATGGTGTAACCCAGTGCGATCAGCGCATAGATCGCCCCGAGGGAGAGGCCGTTGAGGAGCTGTTGGAGGAATTCGGACACTCGGGCGGAAAGTTGAAAGGTGGGAGGTGAAAGTTGAATGCCGAAAGAATCAATCCCTCAACGAGTCATGAAGACGCTGCAGGCGAGGGGCCCCGGGGAGCAAGCCCTGAGGTAGGGCGTTCTGCCGGACAGCAGAACTGGGCGCGCCGGGATGGGCTGAAGGGGGAACGCGTTGCCCTCAACGCGTTGGATGGGCCGCGCGAAAAGCGCATTGAGGGCAATGCGCTCCACCCCAGACGGCGAGGTCGGCGGCGAGAGCCCCGGCGACCGGCAGAAACAACAACGCGCAGCGGGTGAGGCTGCGCGTGAGGTGGGCCGGGGCCGGTCGGATCAGGGGGCGATGGACTCGACGAATTTGAAGGCGCCGTCCTTCACGGTGATGACCACGGCGGCCTTGGTGGCGTTGCGGTGGGAATCGATCGTGGTCTTGCCGGTGACGCCATCATAACCCTTGGTGGCGGCGATGGCGGTGCGGAGCTTGGGGCCCTCGGTGGTACCGGCGCGCTTGATGGCATCGGCCAGGACCATGGCGGAGTCATAGCCGAGGGCGGCCATGGCGTCGGGCGTTTCGCCGGCGTAGCGGGCGCGGAATTTCTTCACGAAGTTCCGCACGGCGGGGGAGGAGTTCTCGGGTGAGTAATGGGTGGAGTAGTAGGTGCCCTCCATGGCCTTGCCGCCGATCTCGATGAGCTGCGGGGCCTCCCAGCCGTCGCCGCCGAAGACCGGGAAGGTGAGCTCAAGCTCGCGGGCCTGCTTGGAGATGAGGGCGGCCTCGGTGTAGTAGCCGGGGACGAAGATGCCGTCGACGCCGGCGGCCTTGATGGCGGTGAGCTGGGCCTTGAAGTCCTTGTCGCCCTCGGAGTATTTCTGCTCGATCACGACCACGCCGCCGATGGCCGCGAAGGTCTCCTTGAAGTACTTGGCGAGGCCGACGCTGTAAGGCGACGACACGGAGGTGAGGAGTGCGACCTTCTTCAGGTGGAGGCTCTTCTGGGCGAACTTCGCCATCGCGGTGCCCTGGAAGGGGTCGATGAAGCAGACGCGGAAAATGTAGCTGCCCATCTCGGTCACGCGCGGGTTGGTGGACGAGGGGGAGATCATCGGGATCTTGTAGTTCTGGGCGATGGGCGCGGCCTCGAGGGACCGGCCGGAGGCGACCTCACCGAGGAGGGCGACGACCTGGTCGCGGGAGATGAGCTTTTTGACGATGGTGGCGGACTCGCCCTGCTTGGACTGATTGTCCTCGGTGATGAGCTCGAACTGCCGGCCCAGCGCGCCACCGGTGGCGTTGAGTTCCTCGATGGCGAGGAGGGTGCCCTTGTGGGAGGACTGGCCGAAGGCGGCCTCCTTGCCGGTGAGCGAAGCGAACTCGCCGACCTTGATGGGATTCTGTGCGAGGGCGGCGCCGGTGACAGCCGCGAGCAGGGTCGGGAGCAGCAGGAGACGGAGGGCTTTGATCATAGT
>QQNC01000115.1 GCA_003402695.1 Verrucomicrobiota bacterium
CACCCCCTCGGGCGTCAGCTCGAGCAGCGCGCCGAATGGCAACGGCGCGGGCTCCATGGGCGGCTGGTTTGGAGCGGCGCTGGGCCTGCTGGCCCTGCTCCGCTGGCCGCGCTTCCGGAGAAATTAAACGGCCACTCCGCCCGGCCCAATCGCCAGCCCTTGCCGCTACCCAGGTAGCGCAAGGGCTGAGGGTGGGACATCGGGCCAACCTCGGTCACCCTCGGGGGTGGCTGCTCAATACGCGCCGCATTCCTCGACCAGCTCGGCAACGCGGTGCAGGCGGCTTTCCAGTCCATCCGGCGGTACCTGATCCGCCACGCCCAGCACATAGCGCGGCTCGGTGCGCATGACGGCAAGGGTCGCGCGCACGTGGCGCTCGAATTCGGCGTCACTCGTGGTCGGAGAAAAATACGCCCCGGGAATCCCGCCCCAGAAGATGGTTTTGGTGTCCGGGACAAAGGGCTTCCAATCCTCGACGGCGAGGTCGCCGACGGGAGCCGGGGTCATGCTCTCGATGAAATCGAAGCCCACGGTGCATTCCTCGCGGATCAGCCCGCGCAGTGTGCCGTCGAGGTGCATGCAGGAAAACTTGCCCGCCGCCCGGATGCGCGCGGTCCATTTCTCCTGGTACGGCCGCATATACCGCTCGAACAGCGCGGGTCCCACGCTCTCGGACGAGAGGTTTTCCGGAATCATGAGCAACTCTGCGGGGCCGGCGACGGCCAGCGCCGCGGCGGCGTCGTGCGAGCGGCCGGCCACCTCCAGTGTTTCGGCGAAGAGCTCCGGGGCGTCCTCGATCATGTCCACGGTGGTGATGATGCCGGCGTCGAGGGCGACGATCTGCATGAACGGGCTTTTCGGCAGGTAGGCTAGGTGCAGCCCGCTGTCGCCGATCTGTGGCCCGCGGGTTTCGCCAAAGGCATAGTCGGGCTCGTGGCGCATGTCGGCCTGCATAAACTGGTAGGCCGGCAGGTCCGCCGCGCTCTTCAGGAGATGCTCGACGGGGCCCTCCGTGAATGACTCCGGCAGCCACGTCCAGCGGTCCTGCAGCGTGCCGTGCGGCGTCTCGATGCGGCGGGTCCGCGTCGGGCCTTCGTGTGTTTCCGTGACATGGCAGCGGTTAAAGACCGTGCGGAAGGGGAAATAGCCCTGCAGGTAAAAGCCGAGGCGCAGCTCCCGGTGCCAGTCGAGGTAGGCGGCGCTCTGCTTGAAGCCGGCGGGCCGCTGGCCGCGTCCGATTTGGGCGGTGGCGAGATAGTCGAGGTCGCCAAACCATGGCACGCGGTCGGGGCGCCGGCCGTGCAGCACCGCCAGCGCGCGGTCACGAGGGGAGAGGGGCATGCCTGAGACGTAAAGTCCTGCGACCCGGCGGCAATTGCGAGGAGACGATCGCGACGCGAATGAAGGCTGCCTGTCCGGTCCCTTAAGCGCAGATATTTTGCCCGGCGCCGGCGGCACCGCCGAATTTAGGTGGATTTCCCGAACGGTTGCCCCAAAAAATGCGGCCGGTCATTTAACATCGCTCCCTTCCCCCTTTATGTCCCCGCCCGTCGTCTGGCAGCAGCGCTGGCATCCGCTCCGCGAGGAGTGGGTGCTCTACACCTCGCATCGCGGGGGCCGGCCTTGGGTGGGTGACACGCACAAGCCGGTGGAGGTCGCCCCGCCGCACTTTGACCCGACGTGTGCACTGTGCCCGGGGGTGAAGCGGCTGCAGGGGGAAAACCCGCCTTACACGGGGGTTTACGGTTTCACGAATGACCTGCCGTGTTTTTCAGCGGCGGCGCCGGCGCCGGCCGGAGGCGATGAGTTTTACCGGACCCGGCCGGCGACGGGCACGGCTGAGGTCGTGTGCTACAGCCCCGACCACGCGAAGACGTTTGTGGACCTGACTGACGCGGAGTGCGGTGCAGTGGTGGACCTCTGGGCGGAGCGGACGGTGGCGCTGGCGGCGCGGCCGGACGTCGAACACGTGCTGATTTTTGAGAACAAGGGTTCGCTCGTCGGCACCTCGAATCCGCATCCGCACTGCCAGATCTACGCGGGCAATCTCGTCTACGGCTTCACGGCGAGTGAGGTCGAGAGCTCCCGGAAATATTTCCAGCGCACCGGCCGTCACCTCGGGTCGGACCTCCTCGCGCGCGAATCCGCCGGCCCGCGGGTGATTGCGCAGAACGACGACTGGCTCGCCTGCGTGCCGTGGTTCGCGCGCTACGCCTACGAGGTTTATATCCTGCCGAAGCGGCAGGTGGCGTCGCTCACCGGGCTCACGCCGGCGGAACGGGTGTCGCTTGGGCTGATGATCCGCGAGGTCGCGGTCCGTTACGACAACCTCTGGCGGATGCCGATGCCGTACGTCATGGCGGTGCATCAGGCGCCCGGGACCGGCCGGGATCACCCGGGCTATCCGTTTCACCTCGAGTTTCACCCGCCGCTGCGCCTGCCCGACACCATGAAGTATCTCGCCGGCCCGGAAGTCGGCGGCGGCTCGATGACCAATGAGACGGATCCCGACGCCAAGGCAGCTGAACTGCGCGCGGTGTCGCCCGTGCATTACAAGAAACTTGGCTAAGCGCGAAAAACGCGAAGGCGAAGGTCACCACTCCGTGAACTGCCGGTCGGCGACGAAGCAGGAAGTCTTTTTCATCGCCACCTGACTGGTCCGCATGGAATCGCGGCCGCGGTAGAGCGGCAAGTCGTTCGGTTTGAGGCCGGCCCCGCCCCGCACCGAGACCGCGGTGCTGCCGCGGAACACGCAGTCGTAGGTTTCCTCGACCGGCGTCCCTTGGTTGACGACGTAGGTCTCGGTGCGCTCATGAATGGGGAATGTGAAAGTCACGACGTCGCCGGCGGGCCGGTCGCGGACCGTCAGATAGCGGCCAAGCCGTTCCACCGGGATGGGCGCGCCGCGGGATCTGACCTGAACGGCGCCGAGGTCCACCCAGTGCGGAATGCGGACGGATACGCGGCAGGCTTGTTTCACCCGTAGGTCGATGCGGCCGGCGTGCGGCAGGTGGCTGGCAACGTCCACGGTGCGGCCGGCGCGGTTGAGCAGCAGGTTCACCACCGCTGCGCCGTCGCTCTCCCGCAGGGCGCCTTCCCACGCATAGTACAGGCCCTGGCTGGCGTTGCCGGTGCAGCAGTGCATCACCCACGGGTCGGTGACGGCGTCGGGTTTCGTGATGCCGAAGAACACGCCGACGCTCCGGTTCACCGCGTCGTCGGTCGTCTCGAAGCCCGTGGGAGCATCGGTTTGCGGCTGGCCCTCCGGCTGCGTCGCGCAGAACGCCGTGAGGGCCGGGCCGTCGGTGATCTGCTGCTCCGCGAGCTGGTTGCGCACAATGGCGTCAACGTCGTCCCAGTAGTCGCCGGCCCCGGCTTCGGTCAGGCGGATGGCCAGCGCGATGAGGTCGCCGAGCGCACAGCCCTCGCACCCGATTCCGGGCGGATGGGTGTTGATCCACCCGAGGCGTCGAATGCCCTGCGACATGGTGAAATCGTACGCGGCCCGGACGAACTCGAGCGTCCGCTCGTCCCCGCAGGCCATGGCGTATTTGAGCAGGCCGCGCAGGGCGATGGCGCGGGCGTGGAAGTGCACCGGCCAATGGCCGAGTTGCGCGCCGTGACGGAAGGGGGCGTCGGGGATGATCTCGAAGCCGCCCGGCTTCGCGGGGTCGAGCGCGAGCGTGCCGCCCCAGAATTTTGCCTTCATGACGTACCGGGACAGGCGGGCGGCCAGCTCCTTGGCGACGGGGTCGCCGGTGAGGACGTAGTGCTGCGCGGCGGCGTAGATCTGGTGACCCTGGAAGCAGGTGACGGAGTCCTCGGGGCCCTCCCGGTCACGTTCGGCCTCGGACGTGTCGATCCAGCCCGAGCGCGGGTAGACGAACCCGTCGTGCCAGCCGCCGCGGTGCGGGTAGTAGGAGTAGTCGTCGCGGTCCACGGCGATGCGGCGCAGGCCGCGGACGAGGCTGGCGCCGAGTTCTGTCGTGTCCGCACCATTGGCGCCCTGCCAGGCCGTCAGCGCGCGGATCATCCGCGCCACGCCCCAGACGCTGGCAAAATCCTCGGACCGCCCTGCGCCGTAGAACTTGATGCTGTCGTTGTAGATGTTCCGCCACGGGCGCTGGGGCGTGTAACGGTCCCAGTAGAGCCCGTCGTCAATCCGACTCACAAGTTCCGCCCGGTAGTTCTGCTCCAGCGGCGCCTTGAAGGTGGTCCCGCACATGAGGCGCATCAGGGGCAGCGACTCGGCGAGCTTGGGGTCGAGCGGGATATCGGCCGACCAGTGCCGGAGGAGTGGCGCGCGGGTGTTGAAATGGGCCAGCCCGAACATTGTCATCAGCGCCGGGTCGAGAATGTTGAGCATCCCCTGGACCGCGAGGCGAGCGCGGTCGGCGAGGTCGAGGGTGTCCGGAATTTCCGCCTCGTAGAAGCTTCCGGTCGGGACCACATTTTTTTCATCAGCCATGGGACCCATGACTGACTGACCTCCACGATGAAAACAAATCTTGATTACGCCCGGCGGCTGCTCTGCGCGCTGCAGGTGGACCTGCGCGACACGCTGATTGCGGCGCGGGCGAAGGGCGGAAAGTCCTTCGCGAAGATCGCGGCCGTGACCGCGGCGGACACAATCTACCAGGTCGACAAGATTTCTGAGGCGGCGATTCTCGGGTGGTTCGAAAAACACTGGCCGCGCCCGTGGCCGGTTGAGCTCGTGATGGAGGGCATCGAGGACGGCGAGACGGTCACGTTTCCGCGCGGCACACCGGTGGCGCAGACGATCTTCAAGTGCATCCTCGATCCGATCGATGGCACGCGGAACCTGATGTACGACAAGCGCTCGGCCTGGGCGCTGGCGGCGCTGGCCCCGCAGCGCGGGGCGAAGACGCATCTCGGTGACATCGTGGTCGCGGCGATGACAGAACTGCCCACGAGCAAGCAGTGGCGCGGCGACCAGCTCAGCGCGGTGCGCGGGCGCGGCGTGGTGGCGGAACTGCACGACCTGCGCACGGGTCGGCGGCAGGCCCTGCCGCTGCGGCCGTCGAAGGCGAAAAACTTTGAGCACGGATTTGCGTCGATCGCGCGGTTCTTCCCGGAGGGGAAGGCGCTGCTGGCGACGCTCGAGGAGGAGCTGTGGAAGAAGCTCGGAGTACTCGGCAAGAACGGCGGGCAGCTGGTGTTTGACGACCAGTACATTTCCACGGGCGGGCAGATTTATGAGCTCGTGATCGGGCACGACCGGATGCTGGGCGACCTGCGTCCGCCGGCGTATGCGAAGCTGAAGCTCGGCCGGGCGTCGCTGTGCTGCCACCCGTACGACATCTGCACGGCGCTCATTCTGCAGGAGGCGGGTGGAATTGTGGAGACGCCGGATGGCAAGCCACTGCGCCTGCGGCTCGATACCACGTCGCCAGTGGCGTGGATGGGCTATGCGAACCCGACGCTCGCGCGGACCGTGCGGCCGGTGTTGCGGCGGTTGATGAAGAAATATTTCTGAGGTTTTGAACCGCGAATGAACGCCCATGCACGCGAATACTGGCATCGACACCTGTCATTCTGAGCGCCGCGAAGAATCCAGTGCGGCCCGGCAATCCGACTCCCCGGGCATTCTTCGCGCCGCGCAGAATGACAATCCTGGTCCGGATTCGCGTTCATTCGCGGCAGGCGCGGGGAAGGGTTCGGAATGAAGACCGTCATCGGCGAGGCCCCGGGGCGGCTGGATTTTCTGGGCGGGGTCGCGGACTACAGCGGTTCGCTTGTGCTGGAGATGCCGCTGCGGCGGACCACGCGGGTGACGGTGTCGGCGCAGGCGGCGAAGGAGTTTGTCCTGGTGAGCGCGCAGGAAGGCCGCTGGGTCGTGGCGGCGGGCACCCCGGCGGCGGCGGTGCCGAAGTGGGTGCGTTACGCCTACGGCTGCTTTTTGCTGTTTTGCGAGGCGCAGCGCTGGCAGCCGAAGGCGGGGCTGAAGTTTTCCATCCGGTCGCGCGTGCCGGCCTCGATGGGGGTGAGCAGCAGCGCGGCGCTGGAAGTGGCGACGCTGCGGGCGCTGGAGATTTTTTCCGGCCGCAAATTCACGGGCACGGCGCTGGCGCGGCTCGCGCAGCGGGCGGAGAATGAAATCGTGGGTGCGCCCTGCGGGCTGATGGACCAGCTGGCGTCGGCCTATGGGGTGCGCGGGGCGTTGTTGCCGATCCTCTGCCGGCCGGACGGGCTCGGTGAGCCGGTGCGATTGCCGCCGGGGGTGGTGGCGGTGGGCTGGCCGAGCGGGGTGAAGCACGCGGTGACCGCCGCCCCCTACGCCACGGCGCGGGTGGGAGCCTTCATGGGCCGGAAGCTCATTGAGCGGGCGACGGGTCGCCGGCTCGCGTATGCGACCGAACTGACCCCGGCCGAGGTGCGGACGCTTTCCCGCACGATGCTGCCGGTGAAGATCTGCGGGCGGACGTTCCTGGCGCGGGCCGGTGGCGTGGACGACCCGCTGTCCAAGATCGAGCCGGCGAAAACCTATGCAGTGCGCGCGGCGGTGTCATTCCCGGTGGAGGAAAATTTCCGCGCGGAGGCCGCGGTGGCGCTGCTGCGCGGGGCCACGGCGAAATCGCGCGAGGCGACACTGCGCATGGTGGGGGACCTGCTGTACCAGTCCCATGCCGGTTATTCGTCGATTGGCCTGGGCTGCCCGGAGACGGACCAGATGGTTGCGGCAGTCCGGGCCCTCGGCCCCCAGCGCGGTTTTTACGGGGCGCGGGTGAGCGGCGGGGGCAGCGGCGGCACGGTGGTCGTGCTGTTGCGGAAGTCAGCGCTGCCAGCCCTGCGGCGGCTGGCGGCGAAGATCAGGTTTTCACCGGAGTCATTGCCCTTGTTGCAGTGAAAATCCGCAGCCTTTGGAATTTTACAGAAGATAACGGAGGGAACTGAGAGGAACTGAATCCCGGCCCTGTTCCCTCGGTTGCCTCCTGTAATACAACCGTGAGGGCTAGTGCGCGGCGCGTTCGCAGTATTCCCGAAACAGCCGGACGTAGATCTGGTAATTCGCGAGCGACACCTCAGGCGGAGTCTGGTGATCCACCGAGGGGACATAGCCACCGGAGCGCATCACCGGCAGCAGGCGCTCGAACTCGGCGCGCATGGGCGCCTCGCCCTGGGACATCACCATCTTGTCGAAGCCCCCCATCATGAGGAGGCGGGGAAATTCCGCGCGGAGCTTTGCCACGTCGACGCCGGCCTGACGCTCCAGCGGATAGACCCCCTCAATGCCGGCCGCGAGCAGCCAGGGAATCATCGTGGTGACGTCGCCATCCGTATCCACCAGCACCCTGATGCCGCGGCGCTTCATCTCGGGCACGGTGCGCTCGTAGTACGGCCGGAGGAACTCGTCGAAAAACCCGCGGGACAGCATGGGCCCGTGATTGTAGGACATGTCCTCGGCGAAGCCGACCATGTCCGGGGTCAGCACGCGGCAGAGGGCGTCGATGACCTTCAGGTTGTAGTCGGCCAGGTCGCGATTCATCCGGTGCATCAGCTCGGGCTGGTCGAAGAAGGCCAGCATGTGCTGTTCGATTCCCATCTGCGCGCGCGGGAACCAAAAGTAGCCGTCGAGCCAGAGCCGGATGGAAAAGTCGCCCCGGTCGTGGCCGGTCTTCAGCCGCCGCGCGTGTTCGACGGCGCCCGCAATGCCGGCGTCCGAAAACAGGTAGGGTCGCAGCGCGTCATAGGATGCCTCGTCCGTCACGATCCGGGAGACGGCCGGCGGAACGTCGCCCGCGGGGCCGGCCCCGGTGCCGATGAGCACGAGCGGATCGAGGGCAAAGTGGGCCAGAGAATCATCCCAGGAAATGTCCTTGGGCAGCCCCTCGGTCTTCCACCGCTCGATGGTCAGGTCCCACCACGCGGCCCACTCGACCATCGGCAGGCGATCGTCGCATCTTTCGAAGTTGAGGGTGCGGACGAAGCGTTCACGGGCGGTCATGGAGAGCTGAGGCTGGGGGTCGGGTGCGACGCGCACAAGCGCCCGGGCTCCGCGTATTTTGCCTTGGCAATGCGGCGCGAATCGAGCGCAGTAACTGGGATAGGATGAACATCATTGGCCTCGATATCGGCGGTACCAAATGCGCCGTCAGCGTGCCGGAGGGCAAGGACCGCGTGCGCGAGGTGGTGCGGTTCGCGACG
>QQNC01000116.1 GCA_003402695.1 Verrucomicrobiota bacterium
ACCGGCTTCCGCGGCGGCAGCTGGAATGCCTACTCGAATAATTTCACCATCCGCAACTCGGACGCCCACGCGTGGTGCGAGGTCTTTGACGCGACGGCGGGCGTGTGGCTGCGCACGGATCCCACGCCCGGTGCGGCGACCGGCCCGGCGGAGCAGGCGAAAGGCGAGGCGACGTTGGCGCGTCGGCTGGACCGGAGCTGGTTGGCGCGCTGGGACAGCCTGCGCGTGTTCTGGTACCGGCGGATTGTGAACTTTGACCAGCGCTCGCAGGTCGAGACGCTCAAGGCGGTGAAGGCGGCGACAGAGAACTCCGGCAAGCAGCTGCGCGCCACGCTGAGCGAGGCGGTGGAACGGTTGAAGACGTGGCTGGCGTCGCCGTGGACGATGCGCCGCGTGGTCAACCTGCTCTGCGGGCTGGCGACGGTCGCACTGGCCGCGTGGGTGTGGCGGGAGTTTGGGCGCGGCTGGTGGCGGCAGTGGCGCCGGGCCGGCGCCGGCGGGCGCCTCGATCCGGTGCGCGCGCAAGCGGGCCGGTGGCTGCGGGAGCTGGCGGACTTTGAGGCCGACATGCCGGACATGCGATCCGTGCGGGAAGAGCTGGAGCGGTTGCGCTTCGGGGCGCGGGCGACGTGGCCGGATCCCGAGCCCGTGTTCCGGCGGGCGCGGCAGGTCCGGCGGGCGGCGCGGCGGCGGGGACAGGTCGGCCAGGGGTCGGTTTGATGCGGGTTGGGCTTTATGCCCGACATCCGAGGAAATTAATGTCGGGCGTAAAGCCCGACCCACGCAAACGCCACCGCCCAATTCAGAGCCGATTGGGACGATGGTCGACCCGTCACGGCGTCCTGATCGGCTGGACGAACGCGGCCGGGTGGTCGCGCTTGGCGAAGTATTTCTTCAAGATGAGATTCGCGATGGGGGCGGCGTTGAGGCCGCCGCCGAAGGATTCCCCGGCGGAGACGAAGTCCTGGCCCTCGAGCATCACCACGACGGCGATCTCGGGCTTTTCCAGCGGGGCGAAGCAGGCATACCACGCGAAGTTGATGGTGCCGAGCTGGCCGTCCTTGACCACGCTCTTCTGGGCGGTGCCCGTCTTGGCCGCGATGCGCTCGGACACATGGTAGAGTGGCAGGGCATTGATGCCCTTGGACGTGCCGAAGAGCGTCGTGCCCTCCATGCCCGCGAGCAGGGCGGTACGCTGTTCGGGGGTCAGGCCGATTGGTTCGGAATGCTGGACGGGCGCGGCGGCGTGATGGAGCAGGGTCGGTTTGGTGTCGACCTCGTCGCGGGCCACGGAGGCAAAGAAGCAGGCCATGTCGAGCGGGGTGACGAGCACGTAACCCTGGCCGATGGCCATCTGGGCGGTGTTGCCGGGAAACCAGCGTTCGCCGGTCTGGGCTTCCTTCCACTCCGTGGTGGGAATGAGCATGCGCGTGGTCTCGTTGGGCAGCTCGATACCGGTGCGCCGGTCGAGGTGAAAACGGCGGCCCTCGGCGGCGAGAACGTCGGGCGTGATCAGGCGGCCCGCCTCGTAGAAATAGATGTCGCAGCTTTGGCTGATCGCCTCGGACAGCTTGATGTTGTGGTGATGGCCGCGGCCGTTGTCACAGTAGAACAGCTTGTTGCCGATCTTCACGCCGCCGTCGCAATCCACGATGGCCTGGTCGGGCGTGAGCCGGCCGCTGCGCAATCCGGCGATGGCGGTGAGGATCTTGAAGGTGGATCCCGGGGGGTAGGCGCCGCCGATAGCCTGGTTGAGCAGGGCGTTGCGATCGAGGATGCTCTGCCATGTGTCGTGGCTGATGTGCGGCGAGGTGTCGCTGAGGTTGTAGTCGGGCTTGTTGGCGAGGACGAGTACCTCACCGGTCCGGATGTCGAGGGCGACGGCGGTGCCGGCCCGGTCGCCGATCGCGTCTTCGGCGATGCGCTGGAGGTCAATATCGAGGGAGGTGACGAGGTTCTTGCCTTGGACGGGCAGGCGTTTGTCGAGGGGCGGGTTGATTTTGTAGCCGGTGGGATCAACGCGGAAGATCGTGCCGCCGGCCTCGCCCTGCAGCTGGGTGTCGAAGACCTTCTCGAGTCCCTCGCGACCCACGGTGCCCTTCATCTTAAACGTCTTGAGGTCCTCGCCGGGGAAATCCTCGGCATCGATGTCGGACTCGACGCCGACGTAGCCGAGGGTATGGGCGGCGGCGGAGCCATAAGGGTAGAAGCGGGTGCTGGAGGCCATGACCTGCAGCGGCGAGCGCACGGGCAGGTGTTCGACGAGGCGGGCGTAGTCGTTGGCCTCGAGGTCGTCGAAGAGCGTGTACGGCAGGAGCAGCTGCCGCGCGAAATGCTTCATCAGGTCGGGGCGGTCCACGGAGGCGGCGCGGTGGAGAATGTCGTTCACCTGGTCGAGGTAGCGCTGCACGACGGTGGCGCGGGTGATCTGCTCCATCTGGGCGGCAGACGGGAGGTCCTTGTCCCCGGTGTCGCGGTAGTTCTTGCGGATGCGGATGAACTCGCGGCGAAACTCGCTGCGCAGCTCGTCGAGGTAGAGCACGACGGCGAAGCGGGCGCGGTTGCCCACAAGGAGGCGGCCCTCGCGGTCGTAGATGTTGCCGCGCGGCCCGGGGACGAGGATGCGGCGCTGGTTCTGCATGCGCTCGGTGTCGCGGTGCCGGTCGCGGTTGAACAGCTGCTGAAAAGCGAGGCCGCCGCCGAGGGTCAGCAGGAGGACCGCGGTGACAAAATAGAAAAAGACGACGCGCGGCTGGTAGTTTTTGTGCGACTGCAGGAGGCTGCCCGAGCGGTCGGCCAGGTTCGTGTCGTGCGTGGCCATGGGGGTCCTTAGGCCAGCGTGTCGCGCTCGACCCGAGCCAGCACGAGCGTGCGCGCCTGCAGCGCGAAGAACCACGGGGCGACCAGCGCGAGGAAGACCTGCGAGCAGACCAGGTCGAAAATCAGCCGGGGCCACACGGCCGCGGGGACGGGTCCGCGTCCGATCAGCACGAAGGAAAACACGAGGGACAAGGCGAGATTGGCGAGCAGGGCGACGATGACGCGGGCGACGGTTTCATCGCGGGGGACGTGGTCGCGGAGGTTGCTGATGACGGCGTGGGCGGCGGCGAAGAGCAGCGTGTGCAGGCCGAACGGCACGGGGCTGTTGGCATCGCAGATCAGCCCGGCGAGCAACACGGCGGCCAGGCCAGCCCGCAACGGCAACTGCAGCGCAGCGTAGGTCACGAAGAGCCCGCCGACGAACAGGTACACATGCGTGCCGGCGAGGGCGTGGTTCACCTGCGCGACGACCACCCAGAGCACGAGCAGGGTGAGAAAAGTGAAAAAAGTGCGGCGCATGCTGGCAAGGTGTAAGGTTTAAGCGGGTAAGTTGTAAGGCGGCGTGCCGCGGGTCGATTAGGTGGGGCTTAAAACTTAACCCTTAAAACTTACGACTCATTCCGGGTTGAGCGGCACGAGCACGGTGACCTCGGTGAGCGAGCTGAGGCGGGGGTCGAGCTGGACCTCGCCGGACTTGAACAGGCCGTCGGCGCTGGGCTCGACCTTGGTCACGGTGCCGAGGCTGAGCCCGGGCGGGAAGACGCCGCCGAGACCGGAGGTGACGAGTTTCTTGGGCATCATGGCGCTGGCGAAGACGTTGAGCGGTACGAACTCGATCACGCCCTTGGGCGGATCGAAAGTGGCATTGATGCCGCCCTGGAAGCTGATCGGCTGGGTCTCGCCCTCGATGACGCCGGCGAGCCGGACACCGGGGCTGCTGATGAGCTCGACGTCGGCGGTGTAGGCGTAGACCTCGCTGACACGGCCGACGACACCGCCGCTGAAGATGACCGGGGCGCCGACAGGGATGCCGTAGTTCTTGCCCTTGCGGATGACGAGCCGCTGCCACCAGCCGGAAAAATCGCGGCGCACGACGCGGGCGTATTCGGAGCGGTAGTTGGCGTAGGGCGGCAGTTTCAGCAGGTCCTCGAGCCGGGAAATCTCGGCCTCGAGGTTGGTGTTTTGCTGGACGGATTCCTCGTAGGTGGCGTTGAGCCGGGCGAGATCGCGGCCGGCCTCGATGAGTTCGTCGTTGGAGTGCAGGCGGAGCGTCCAATAGTCCTGCAGGTCGCGGGCGTAGGAAGCGGCAACACTGATCGGCGCCTGCAGCTCAAAGAAGCTGGCCCGCGCAAACGTCTTCACCATAACCGGCACGATGAGCCAGCCAAGGATGACGACGATGAGCGTCAGGAACGGGCGGGCTTGGTCGAGGCGTTTGGGGGGCACGGGCGGAAGTGACGAGTTACCAGTGACGAGTGACGAGTTAGGAATGGGGAGACAAGCCCGGCGTAGTGCGGGTCACCTCCGGCTCGTCACTTGTCACTGGTCACTCGTCACTGACGGCGCACCGCGCCGTCAGACGTTGTGCATGAGCCAGGCGAGGTCGTTGAGGACGGCGCCGGTGCCGTTCGCGACGGCGGAGAGGGGGTCGTCGGCCACGAGCACGGGCAGGCCGGTCTTTTCGCTGAGCAGACGGTCAATCCCGCGGATCAGCGCGCCGCCGCCGGCCATCACGAAACCGCGGTCCACGAGGTCGGCGGAAAGCTCGGGCGGGCAGCGCTCGAGGGTGACGCGCACGGCGTCCACGATGGCGGCGATGGTGTCGGAGAGTGCTTCGCGCATTTCCTGCGAAGTGATGTGGATGGTTTTGGGCAGGCCGGCGACGGAATCGCGGCCCTTGACCTCCATCGTGAGCTCCTCGTCGAGGGGGTAGGCGGAGCCGACGCGCAGCTTGATCTCTTCCGCGGTGCGCTCACCGATGAGGAGATTGTAGGCGCGCTTCATGTAATTGATGATGGCGGCGTCGAGTTCATCACCGGCGACGCGGATGGACTTCGAGAAGACGATGCCGTTGAGCGAGATGATGGCGATCTCGGTGGTGCCGCCGCCGATGTCCACGATCATGTTGGCGGCGGGTTCGTCAATGGGCAGGCCGACGCCGATCGCCGCGGCCATGGGCTCGGGAATGGTGATGACGTCGCGGGCGCCGGCGTGGAGGGCGGAGTCCTTCACCGCGCGCTTTTCGACCTCGGTGATGCCGGAGGGGATGGCAATGACGACGCGGGGCGGGGCGCGGAAGGAGCCGCTGCTGACCTTGCGGATGAAATAGCGGAGCATCGCCTCGGTGACGTCGAAGTCGGCGATCACGCCGTCCTTCATGGGGCGGATGGCGGTGATGTTGCCGGGGGTGCGGCCCAGCATCTTCTTGGCCTCGTCGCCGACGGCGCGGACCTTGCGGGTGACGGTGTCGAGGGCGACCACGGAGGGCTCGCGCAGGACGATGCCCTTATCCTTCACGTAAACGAGCGTATTGGCGGTGCCGAGGTCGATGCCGATATCGTTGGAGAAGTAACCGAGGAAGTTGGCCATGATTGCGTTGGGGATGGGGCGCGTATCCGCCGACGGAAACGAATCGGCGGCCGCCCGGGGTGTCAACGAGGGAAAACGGCGCGATGCGGCGCAGAGGTCAGAGATCAGCGGACAGAAGTCAGGACAGATCCGGAGTACGCCGAACCGGTTGGCGACAGCTGGATTTTCAGGGCTGACTTCTGACTTCTGATCTCTGACCTCTTCTTCCAGCAATGCACGGCATTCAATTCATCCAGGACTTGGCGGTGATTCTCGTGGTCGCGGGCGTGGTCGGCTGGATTTGCCAGCGGCTGGGGCTGTCGGTGATCGTGGGGTTTCTCGCCGCCGGCATGGTCGTGGGCCCGTACACGCCGCCGTTCACCCTCGTGCACGATGTCGGCCGGATCGAGACGCTGGCGCAGGTCGGCCTCGTGTTCCTGATGTTTGCCATCGGCCTGCGGCTGAGCGTGCGGAAGCTCCGCCGGCTCGGATTATCGCTGATGGTGGCGACCTGCGGCGGGGCGCTGGTGATGTATTACCTGACGCGGCTGCTGGGCGCGGCGCTGGGCTGGAGCAGCACGGAAAGCCTCTTTTTGGCGGGCATGCTCATGGTGTCGTCGTCTGCGATCATCAGCAAAATCCTGCAGGAGACCGGGGAGAACCATGAGCGGTCCGGCCAGCTGGCGATGGGCATCTCGGTGCTCGAGGACATGGTGGCGATCGTGATGCTGACGCTGCTGAACTCGCTGGTGCAGATCGGCAGCGTGGGGGGCGCGCCGGCGTCGTCGCTGGGCCACACGCTGGGCATGCTCGGGGCGTTTGTCGCGCTGGCCGGCGTGGGCGGGCTGCTGCTGGTGCCGTGGCTGCTGCGGCGGATGAGCATCTCGGCGGACGAGGAGCTGCAGACGCTCGGGATTGCGGCGCTGCTGTTCGGGCTGGCGATGGTGGCGGTGTACGCCGGCTACTCGCTGGCGCTGGGGGCGTTTTTGCTCGGCACAATCGTGGCGGAGACGCCACACCGGCACCAGGTGGAGCGGACGTTCGAGGGGATGCGCGACATCTTCAGCGCGGTTTTTTTCGTGGCGATCGGCATGCAGATCAACCTGCACGAGATGACAGGGGAGGCCGGGCTGATCGTGGGCGTGGCCGTCTTCACGCTCCTGGCGCGAAGCATTGCGACCACGACGGCGCTGACGCTGATGGGCGTGCCGCCGAAGGAGGCGCTGCGGACGGGCATGGCGGTCACGCCGATCGGTGAATTCTCGTTCATCATCGCGCAGCTCGGCGTGGGCGCGGCGGTCGTGCCGACGAAGTTTTACCCGCTGGCGGTCGGGGTGTCGCTGCTGACCACGCTGGTCGCGCCCGTGGTGATGCGCCGATCCGCGCCGATTGCGGAGGCGCTGCTGGCGCGGCAGCCGCGCTGGCTGGCGGCGGCGCAGCGGCAGTATCGCGAGCGGCTGGACCAACTGCAGGCGCAGGCCAAGCGCAACAAGCTCTGGCAGCTCAGCCGGAAACGGTTTATCCAGATCGGCATCGAGGTGTTGCTGGTGAGCGGGCTGCTGATCTTTTCGGGGCAAATGCTGGCCGCGGCCGAGGGCTGGCTGGGACGCGACTGGCTGTTTCCCAACGGCCTGCAGGTGATTTTCTGGATGGTGCTCAGTCTGGTGCTGCTCGCTCCGCTGGTGGCGATTTGGCGGAACTGCTCGGCGCTCTCGTTGCTCTATGCCCAGGTGTCCACGTCCGGCCAGCCGCAGGCCGCCCGGCTGGCGCGGTGGGTCGAGACGGTGGTCAAGTCGCTCTGCGGCACGGCGATGTTCTTCTGGGTGTTTTCGCTGCTGCCGGCCGAAGGCAACGCGCGCTGGCTGGTGGTCGCGAGCGGGTTCATGGCGGTGGTCGCGCTGGCTTTGCTGTGGCGCAGGCTGGTGCTGTGGCACAGCCAGCTGGAGATCGAGCTGCAGGCGGTGATGGCCACGGCCGAGGGCAAGATGACGGCGACCTCCGCGCCCTGGCTGCAGGCGCACGGCGACTGGAATTTGCACATGATTGACTGCGTGCTGCCGGATCTGGCGGATGCGCAGGGCCGGAAGATCGCCGAGCTGGACCTGCGCGCCAAATTTGGCTGCACCGTCGTGGGCATCGAGCGGCAGGGCTTCATGATCCCACTGCCGCCGCCGGATGCCGTATTCTATCCCCGGGACCGGGTGCTGCTGATGGGCACGACGGAGCAGGTGAAGGCCGGCAAGGCGTTTCTCGGTGCGGTCTCGGGCAGCACCGACTCGCTGTACGAGGAGGTCCTGATGGAATCGATCAAGATTCCGCTGCGCAGCCCGGCGACCGGCCGGACCCTTGCCGAGCTGTCCCTGGCGCGCACCTACGGCGTCCAGATCGCCGGGGTCAACCACCGCGGCCTGCGCGTGTTGAACCCGAGCGCCGAAGAACGCCTGCAAGCCGGCGACGAGGTCCTGGCGCTCGGCACCCCGGCCCAAATCCACGCCTTCCGGGGCTGGCTGGTCGAAGCGCCTGCAGTCACGGAATAAAAAATGCGCGCCGGGTGGGGCGCGCTTTAAGTGAGTGAGACGGTCGGCGGCTCAGTTCGGGCCGCTGGTGGTCTTGGTGGAGGCGGCCGCTTTTTTGGCAGCGGCGGCCTTGTCTTCCTCCGGGTCGTCGCGGCTGGCCTTCTTGAATTCCTTGATGGATTGGCCGAGCCCCTTCGCGAGCGAGGGAAGCTTGGTGCCGCCAAAGA
>QQNC01000117.1 GCA_003402695.1 Verrucomicrobiota bacterium
GACTACAACCTTGAGCTCGTGAGCTTCGACCGCACCAACTTTACGCTTCGCCTCAACAAAGAGGAGATCACCCGAGCCATCAAACCTGGAAAAAACCCATGAGAACACGCCCGCTTCTACTGTCTGCGCTGTTTGTTGCCGCGGTGCTTGCGACCGCGCGGAGTCAGTCCACCCCTGCTCCCACCACCTCGGTCGCACCGGCCACCACGCCGTCGACCACGACCACCACGGCGCCCGCTCCGGCGGAAGCTCCGGCTGCCGTTGCGCCGGTCGCCGCCCCGGTTCCGGCTCACGCCGCCGACCAGGCGGTCATCAAGGAAACCGAACCGGCCCACGCCTCGATCACGGCCAAGCCCAATGCCGCCGCCGGTAAGGACACGTTGTCCGTCGACTTCCCGGACGAGGATATCCGCAATGTGCTGCGCAACGTCGCCGACCTGTTCGAGCTCAACCTCGTCATGCCGGACACGCTGCAGGGCAAGACTTCGATCAAGCTGCGTGACGTCACCTGGCGCCAGATCTTCGAGGTCGTCCTCAAGCAGGTGGGCTACACCT
This sequence comes from Verrucomicrobiota bacterium, assembly GCA_003402695.1. Lineage (GTDB taxonomy): Bacteria > Verrucomicrobiota > Verrucomicrobiia > Opitutales > Opitutaceae > Opi-474. The sequence goes on from QQNC01000117.1 coordinate 556, forward strand.
TCGTCGAGAAGGACAACATCGTGAAAATCGTGGGCATCGCCGAGCTCCAGGGCGAACCTTTTGGCACGAAGACCTTCACGTTTGAAAACGTGGCGGCGGGCAAGATCAAGCCGCTGGTCGACCCCATGCTCACCCCCAAGCGGGAGGGCGACCCGGCCAAGGGTATCCAGCCCCAGCCGGCCGGCACCATCGTGGTCAACGACCTTGCGAACGAGCTGATCGTCACTGACCAGTCCACCGTCATCGCCCGCATCGGCGACATGATCAAGCGGCTTGATTCCGAGCCCAAGCAGGTGGTCATCGAGACCAAGTTCGTGGAAATCTCGAAGGACGACACTAAGAATCGCGATGTGCAGCTCGGCTACAAGAGCAACGACGGCCGGACCGATGTCCGCACCGGAGTCGGCCTTGGGCCCGGCAGCAACACGGCGACCCCGTTCACGATCAACTCGGGCGCGCTCCTCGGCGGTTCGCCGACCGCGGTGTTCAACTCGAACGAATTCAGCGCCCTGGTGAATATCCTCAACTCGGCGACGAACGTCCGCCTCGTGACCAATCCCACCATTGTGGCCATCAACGGCAGCAAGTCCGACATCAAGATTGGCCGCGACCTGCAGCTGGTCACGATCACCACGACCACCTCGGGCAGCACACCCGTCACCACGGCGACCGCGGGCGACATCAAGTTCGTCGGCATCAGCATCGAGGTCACGCCGCAGATCACCGGCAGCAAACTGATCGCACTGAAGGTGAAGCCCGAAAAGAGCAGCGTGTTCCAGGCCCGCACGATTTCCGGCAACACGTTCTACGACATCGACCGGCGCGTGGGTGAGCTGAACATCATCCTGCGGGACGGCCAGACCGCAGCGATCGGCGGCTTGATCGACACCCAGACCCGCAAGATCAAGAGCCAGGTTCCGTTGCTCGGCGACATCCCGCTGCTCGGCAACCTCTTCAAGACCACCAACGACCAGGTGGCCGTCACCAACCTCATCATCTTCATCACCGCCACGGTTCTCGAACCGAGCAAGATGAAGTATGACACCGTGGTCTCCAAGGACCAGATCAACGATCTGGGCCTGACCTCCCGCGACATCATCGGCAAGAGCTTCGTCAAGCCCGACGACGAGCAGGCCCTGTTCGAACGCGTTGGCATCGTGCGCCAGAACACGCAGGATGCGGAGATCATGAACCAGCTGAAGAAGGACGCCGACGGCAAAAAGAAGTCCGAATAACACTCCAGGAGTTGGGTGGGCCGCTTGGGCGGCCGGTTCAAATGGGGCCGCCGATCTGAAACAGATCGGCGGCTTCTTTTTGGGTTGCGGCGCCAGCCGCCGGCGGCCCGGTGCGGCATGGGCTTGCGCGCCCCGGGATCCCGTCTAGCCTGACCTTCCTATGAGCGCACCCAGTCCCGCCGGCTCCGCGATCCCCGTGGGCCACGCCTTTTCCAGTGTGTTTGCGCTCCTCGGGCCTCACATGGCCGAGCTGGACCGGTTTTTGCACGGCCAGCTTGCGGCGTTTGAGCCGGAGATCCGCACGATGGCGGATTACTGCATCGATACCTCGGGCAAACGCATCCGCCCGGCCCTCGTTTTCCTCAGCGGCTGGCGCGGCCCCAAGGCGATTTCACCCGAACTGGTGCGCGTCGCCGCTGTTGTTGAACTCGTTCATCTCGCGACCCTCGTGCACGACGATATCATGGATGGTGCCGAGGTGCGCCGCAGCCGGCGCACCGCTGCCCGGGAATATGGCGCGACCGCCGCCGTGCTGCTGGGTGACGCGCTTTTTGCCCACGCCCTCAATCTCGCCACCCAGTTTCCCACCACGGAGATCTGCTCCGCTGTTTCCGAGTCCACGCGCCGGGTCTGCGCCGGTGAGATCGTGCAGACACTGCGCCGCGGCTCGACCAACGTCACCCGCGCGGATTACCAGCGGATCATCGACCTGAAAACCGCGGAGCTCTTTCGCGTCTCCTGCCTGCTGGGCGCAAAGCTCGCCGGCTTTGCTCCGGGCTATGTCGACGCTGTGAGCCAATTCGGCCGGCACCTTGGCATCGCTTACCAGATTTACGACGACCTCGCGGATTTTTTCGGCGAGGAGAAACGCATCGGCAAAACCCTCGGCACCGACCTGGCGAGCGGCAAGCTGACGCTGCCGCTGCTACTTTTGATGGAGCGGCTGTCGGCGGCCGAGCGGGCCGAGTTGACGGGGGAAATCCTCGGGCAGAAGCCGGTCCAGCCCGCCCTGCGGTTGCGGCAGATGGGTGAACTGGGGGTTTTTGGCGACGTGGCTTTGGCCGTGAAGGCCGAGGTGGACGCCGCCACCGCCGCGCTGCAGGAATGGCCGGATGAGGCCCCGACCGTGCTCCTGCTGGGCCTCTGTGAGGTATTGCGCGGTCAGGTTGCGGCGCTGCGGCCGGCCACGGCCTGAGGGCAGGGAACAAGATTCCGTTTGCGCCAGCCGGCATTCGCGGCTTTCCTCCTCCCGTCATGGATGCGGTCAAAAGCCTCGGCAAATCCCTCGTGGCGTCACCCGAACGCCAGCTGGAGGCTAATTCCGACCTGGCGATCGTCCGCCGCGTCCAGGAAGGCGATGTCGCCGCCTTTGACCAGCTGGTGCTCAAGTACCGGGGCCGCGTCTACGGGGTGGTCTATAACATGACTTCCAATCGCGAGGACGCCTCCGACCTGACCCAGGACGCCTTCATCAAGTCCTTCCAGTCCATCAATCGCTTTCAGGGCCAGTCTGCCTTTTTTACCTGGCTGTACCGGATTGCGGTCAATTCCACCCTGACCCATCTCCGCAAAAACCGCCTGCGGACGTTCTTCAGCTTCGAAAAGATCAACGAAGACGACAAGGTTTCTGCTGAAGTCATTGCCGCCCTGACAGATAACACTGGGGCGGATCAGGAAACCTTTGCCCGTGAACTTCAGGAAAAATTGAACGAGGCGATGCAAAAAATGTCTATCAGGCATCGGACCGTGATCACCTTATTTGAAATTGATGGCCTTGGTCATCAGGAAATTGCCGAAATCATGAACTGCTCAGTGGGCACCGTGCGCTCGCGTCTGCATTACGCGAAGCAACTGCTTCAGGCCGAGCTGCAGCCCTATATCCGTCGATGAACGATACCCCCCGCAAGACCACGGTCACCTTGGAAGATTTGCTGCGCGTGAAGCGTGCGGAACAGCCGCCCGTGGAGTTTTGGGCCGATTTTGAGCGCGGGATGCGTGCCAAGCAGCTTGCCGCCATCGTTGAGCCCCGTCCGTGGTGGGCGCCGTTCATCCGGGTGGGCGCGCGGATTGCGCGTTATCAACTGCCCGTTGGCGCGACCGCCATTCTGGCCATCACACTTTTCACCCTCCGTGAGTATCAACCGGTGAATTCGAATCCGGTGTTTGAGTCCACGGTCACCGAGATGGGAAACCATGTCGTCCCGATGCCGGTGGCGAGTAAGCTGGATGTGGCGTTAGTCATGCCAGCCGCGACCAGCCCGGTCGTGGCGGCGGCTGAACCGGCTCCGACGGCTGCGGCCTCAGGCTCGCGCACGGTGCAGCCCGTCCCGTCCGCCGCGACCGCGGTCGGAGCGGTCTCGCATGTGGCGATGGTGAATGCCGAACTTTCCTCCGCCCGTTACATGGCCGACAAGATGGCCGACAATCTTGCCGCGGCCCAGGCGAGCGATTCGAATCTGGACCAGATGCTCGGCCACTCCCTGCGCACCATGGATAACCTCCCGCCTCGCAGCGAACCCCTGGCCCAGATCAGCGTGCCGGGTGAATCCCGGCTTTATCGCCTGCTGGGCGGCAGCGTCCAGTCAGTCTCGGTTGGCTCGGGGGATTCCGCCCTGCGCCTCAACGCGCAGGCGGCCCGGCATCTCACGGAGCGCCGCATCTCCGAGTCCGACGTCATCAGCCGCCTCGCAGTCGGTGGCAACCGGCTGACAGTAAAATTCTGATTTCTCCTCCGCGCTGGCCGCGGTCAGGTCCGGCCCGCCATTCCGGCGGGCCTTTTCGTTTTTGTCTTTCGGCGAACCGCGCGTACCCTGCTTTCATGAGAATTGAACGTGATTCGATGGGCGAGCTGCCCGTCCCGGACGTTGCGCTCTACGGCGCCTCCACGCAGCGGGCCGTGCTGAATTTCCCGATCAGCGGCCGGCCGCTGCCCGCGGCGTTCATTTGTGCGCTGGGCCTGGTCAAGCTCGCCTGCGCCCGCGCCAATGCCGAGTTGGGCAAGCTTCCGGCGGAGAAAAGCCGCTTGATCGAGCAGGCCGCGCGTGAAATCGCCGACGGCAAGCTCAGCGCCCAGTTCCCTGTCGATGTGTTCCAGACCGGGTCCGGCACCTCGACCAACACCAACGCCAACGAAGTCATCGCCAACCGCTGCAGCCAACTCGCCGGCCAGCCGGTCGGCTCGAAGCGGCCGGTGCATCCGAACGACGACGTCAACTTCGGCCAGTCTTCGAATGACATCATGCCTACGGTGCTGCATGTCAGTGTGGCCCTTGCCCTGCACCGGGAGTTGGTGCCTGCGCTCGACCTACTGGCTGCGGCGCTGGAGCAGAAATCCGCCGAGTTTTCCGGGGTGGTGAAAATTGGCCGCACGCACCTCATGGACGCGACGCCGCTCACGCTCGGGCAGGAATTTTCCGGCTATGCAGCCCAGGCCCGTAAATCCGCGGCCCGGGCGCGCCAGGCCGTGGCGGTGTTGGGTGAACTTGCGGTGGGTGGCACGGCTGTCGGCACCGGGCTCAACACGCCTCCGGCATTCGCCGGCCATGTCTGCCGCATCCTCAACACCGAGACCGGCCTCACCTTTCGCGAGGCGGACAACCACTTCGAGGCGCAGGGTGCGCGTGACGACTGCGTCGAGGTGGCCGGGCTGCTGGCAACCATTGCGGCGAGCCTGACCAAGATCGCCAGCGACATCCGCCTGCTCGGGTCGGGTCCGCGCGCCGGTTTCGGCGAACTCCGCCTGCCGGCCACGCAGCCGGGCTCGTCCATCATGCCCGGCAAGGTCAACCCGGTGATGAGCGAAATGCTCATCCAGGTCTGCCTCTACACGCAGGGCCTCGCGTCGACCGTTGTGGCCGCCGGGCGGGACGGCCAGTTCGAGCTCAATGTCACGCTGCCGCTGCTCGCGCATTGCCTCCATGAATCCGTGCATTGCCTCGCCTCCGGTACGCGGGTCTTTACCGAGCGCTGTGTCGCCGGTCTCGAGGCCGACGCGGCCCGCTGCCGCGAGCTGGTGGACCGGTCGCTCATGCTGGTGACGGCGCTGAATCCCCACATTGGCTACGATCAGGCGGCGGCGGTGGCGAAGGAAGCGCTGGCCACGGGCAAATCGCTCCGCGAAATCGTGCTCGAAAAAAAATTGATGGACGCCGCCACGCTCGACCGCGCGCTGGATCCAGCGGCGATGACCAAGGGCGGCGAGAGTGCGCTGCGCGAGTAGGGGCGCCGCCGGGCGGCGCGCGGACGTGGCTCAGGGCTTCGCCGGCAGGCAGGCGCCGCAGCCGTTCACGAAGAAGTCGTTACCCTTGTCGTCCACGAGGATGAAGGCAGGAAAATCCTGCACTTCGATTCTCCAAACGGCCTCCATGCCGAGCTCGGGGTACTCGAGCACCTCGACCTTCCGGATGTTTTCCTTGGCCAGGATGGCAGCGGGCCCGCCGATGCTGCCGAGGTAGAACCCCCCGTGCTGCTGGCAGGCCTTGGTCACCTGCGGGCCGCGATTGCCCTTCGCGAGCATGATCAGGGAGCCGCCGAGGGCCTGGAATCCACCGACATAGCTGTCCATGCGTCCGGCGGTGGTGGGGCCGAACGAGCCGGACGCATAACCCTTCGGGGTTTTCGCCGGGCCGGCGTAATAGACCGGGTGGTCCTTGAAATATTGCGGGAGCCCCTGACCGGCGTCGACGCGCTCCTGCAGTTTGGCGTGGGCGATGTCGCGGGCGACGATCATCGGGCCGCTGAGCGAGAGGCGGGTGGTCACCGGGTATTTCGAGAGCTCGGCCCGGATGTCCGCCATCGGGCGGTTGAGGTCGATTTTGACGATGCTTCCTTCCGCCAGGGTGCGCTGGCCGGCGGGGATGAAGCGGCCGGGGTTGACCTCAAGTTTTTCGAGGAAAATGCCGTCGCGCGTGATCTTCGCCTTGATGTTGCGGTCGGCGGAGCAGGAGACGCCGAGCCCGACGGGGCAGCTGGCGCCGTGGCGGGGAAGGCGGACCACGCGTACATCGAGCGCGAAATACTTCCCGCCAAACTGGGCGCCGATGCCGCTCTGTTGGGCGATCCCGAGGATTTTCTGCTCCAGTTCCAGGTCGCGGAACGCCCGACCGTGTTCGTTGCCGGAGGTGGGCAGGCTGTCGAGGTACTTGGTGGAGGCGATCTTGACCGTCTTCAGGCAGGTTTCCGCGCTCGTGCCGCCGATGACAAACACGAGGTGATACGGCGGGCAGGCGGCGGTGCCGAGATACGACAGCTTGTCGGTGACGAATTTCTCGAAGTTCTTCGGGTTCAGGAGCGCCTTGGTTTCCTGGAACAGGAAGGTCTTGTTCGCCGATCCGCCGCCCTTGGCGACGAAGAGAAACTCGTATTTTTCGCCCTCCGTGGCGTAGAGGTCGATCTGGGCAGGGAGATTGGTGCCGGTGTTGAGCTCGTGCCACATGTCGAGCGGCGCGGTCTGCGAGTAGCGGAGGTTTTCCCTCGTGTAGCACTCGTAGATGCCGCGGGAGAGGGCCTCGGCGTCGTTGCCGCCGGTCCAGACTTGGCCGCCTTTTTTACCGATGACGATCGCGGTGCCGGTGTCCTGGCAAAAAGGGAGGATGCCCTCGGCGGAAATCTCGGCGTTCTTGAGCAGGGTGAGCGCCACGTAGCGGTCGTTGGCCGACGCCGCGGGATCCGCGAGGATCGCGGCGACCTGCGCGAGGTGCTTCGGGCGCAGCAGAAAGGAGCAGTCGCGGAACGCGTGCTGCGCCACATAGGCGAGGGCCTCCGGCTCGACCTTCAGGATTTCCCGGCCCTCAAAGGTGGCGGTGCTGACGCCCTCCTTCGACAGCAGCTGGTAATCGGTGTCATCGGGACCGAGCGGGAAGGGATCCTGGTAAACGAAGGGCGGGACGGGCATGGCCGGAAAATTGCGCGGTTTTGAGCGCAAGTAAAGCGGCCGCAGGGCTACTTGCCCGCCATCGCGCGCACGGTGTCGCGGAAGCGGGACAGGTCGGTGAGGGTGACGCCGGCGCCGGCTTCGCGTCCCCAGCCGCTCGCGCCGGGCCAGATGCCGCGGACGAGGAAGTTTTCCTGCGCCGCCTGCATGCCGGCGACATTCACGTAATCCTTCTGCTCCTTCGCGTCGCGCACGGCGGTGACCAGGCCGGGGGGGAAGGCGGCGATGTGACCGCTGGACACGTGCGCGAGGTCGTTCAACGCCACGAATGGCCGGGTGTCCGTGAGCAGCGTGGCCGGACGCGCGCTTTCGCCGCGCAGGTAGCGGTAGTAATCAAGGTGGTTCTCGGCGAGGCCGTCGAAATCGCTGAGCGTGATC
>QQNC01000118.1 GCA_003402695.1 Verrucomicrobiota bacterium
GGAACAAACCCCGGAATCCGCCCCATGATCGCCGCGGCCTTGACCACCGACTCCTTCCTCGAGCGCCTGCCGGTGCTCGCGCGTGACACCGTGACCGGCCTGCTGCCGGTGTCGTGGCGCTGGCTGGCCGGCAGCCTGCTCGAGATCATCGCGATCCTCGCCAGCTTCGGCCTGCTCTTTGCGTATCTGACGCTCGCCGAGCGCAAGATCCTCGGGCGGATTCAGAACCGCCCCGGCCCCAACCGCACGGGCTGGTTCGGCCTGCTCCAGCCGTTTGCCGACGGCGTCAAGGCGCTCACCAAGGAGGACGTGGTTCCCGCCGGTGCCGACCGTGTGCTGCATTTTCTCGCCCCGGTCGTGCTGGTTGCGGTCTCGCTGCTGGGCTTCGCCGTCCTCCCGTTCGGGCGGCACCTCGTCGCGGTCGAGCTCGACACGGCGGTGCTGTACTTTTTCGCGGCGGGCACGGCGACCGAGCTCGCGGTCTTCATGGCCGGATGGGCGAGCCACAACAAATACTCGCTGCTCGCCGCCATGCGCGCGCTGGCCCAGCTCATCAGCTACGAGCTGCCACTGCTGCTCTCGGTGGTCCCAGTCGTGCTGGTCGCCGGCACGCTATCGACGACGAAGATCGTCGCGGCCCAGGGGGGATGGTCGCTCGGGTTCATTCCCCACTGGCACGTGTTCACCCCGTGGGGCGCCGCGGGCTTTGTCCTCTTCATGGTGGCCGCACTCGCCGAGTCGAACCGCTCGCCCTTCGACCTGCCCGAGGCGGAGAGCGAGCTGATCGCCGGCCATCTTACCGAATACTCGGGTTTCAAATATGCGCTGTTCTTCATGGCGGAGTACTTCGGCATGTGCGCGCTCAGCGGCATGGCGGTGACGCTTTTCCTCGGCGGCTGGGGCGCGCCCTCGGCGCTGCTCGAGTGGATTCCGTCGTATGCCTGGTTCACGGCGAAGCTGCTGGTGCTGCTGCTCGGTTTCATTTGGATCCGCGCGACGCTGCCGCGCCTGCGCCTCGACCAGCTCATGAAGTTCGCGTGGAAGTTCCTCGTGCCGCTCACGCTGCTTAACCTGGCCAACGCCGCCGGCTGGTCGCTCACTGCCGGCTGGACCGGCCCGCTCCAACTCGTCCGCTGGGCAGTTGCCCTCAGCCTGGTGACCGTTCCCTTTGTCGTCCTCGGCCGCACGCTCAGTGCCGGCTCAGCCCCGCGGACCTACCGCTTCGCGTGAACCCGCCCCGTCACACGCCATGACCTTCACCTTCCTGATCCTTGCGGTAATCATCCTCGGCAGCGCCCTCGCCGCCGCGCTGCGGCCAAACCTGATCCACTGCGCACTCCTGCTGGTTGTGAGCTGGCTGGGCGTGGCGGGATTTTACCTGTGGGCGGGAGCCGAGTTTGTCGCCTTCGCGCAGGTACTCGTCTACGTTGGTGCGCTGTCCATGGTGGTGCTCTTTGCCGTGCTGCTGACGCGGCAGTCGCGCGCCGAGCTCCGGGTGGATGCGCCGGAAACCCGGCGTGCAGTCTGGGCGGTCATCGCCGGCGTCGCCGTGAGTGGCGTGATTGGAACCGCGGTTTTTGCCACAAAGTGGGATTCGGCCCCGGTGACGGCGCCGGAGATCACCGTGCGCGGCATCGGTCTGGAACTGATGGGCGCGCACGCGGCCGCCCTGCTGCTACTGGGCGTGCTGCTCACCGCGGCGCTGCTCGGGGCGGTGGTGCTCGCGGCTCCCGACCGGCCGGAAAAGGAGGAAAAGTCATGAGCCCGCTCCAAGGCTGCCTGCTGCTGTCAGCTGCGCTCTTCAGCGTCGGACTCGTCATCGCGCTCGCGCGCAGCAACGCCATCCTCGTGCTGCTGGGCATTGAGCTGATGCTGAACGCGGCGAACCTCAATTTCATCGCCTTCTGGCGCTTCCATGGTGGCACGGCACCGGCCACGGGCGTGATCTTCGTGCTTTTCGCCATCGCGGTCGCCGCCGCCGAAGCCGCCGTCGGACTCGCCCTGGTGATCGCACTTTACCGGCACCAGAAAAATCTCCGGCTCCAGGAGGCCACCCGGCTCCGGGGCTGAGTTACCGCTGACGATGATCTTCTCCGCCACCCACCTCTGGATGATCCCCGCGCTGCCGCTGCTGGCCGCTGCGATCGGGTCGCTCACGCCGCGCGGGGGCCGCAAGCTCGCCGCGGGCGCCGCCATCGCCGCGATGATCGGGGCCTTTGTCCTGTCGTGCGGGGCGCTGGTCACCGCGCTCGCGCATCCGGCGGTGCACGGCTACGCCAACTTCGCCTGGTTCACGCTTGGAAACGAAGTCGTACGGGTGGGCTGGCTGCTGGATCCGCTGACGGCGTTCATGGCGGTGATGGTGACGTTTGTCGGTGCACTGATTTTCATCTTCAGCCTCGGGTACATGAAGGAGGACCGGAATTTCACGCGCTTCTTCTGCTTCCTCAGCCTGTTTGCCGCCGCGATGCTCGGCCTGCTCGTCGCCAACAGCCTCCTGCTCCTGTTCGTGTGCTGGGAACTCGTCGGCCTCGCCTCGTACCTGCTGATTGGCTTCTGGTTTCACAAGCCCGCGGCGGCGGCGGCGGCGAAGAAGGCGTTTCTGACGACGCGGATCGGCGACCTCGGCCTGTTGCTCGGCCTGCTCTGGCTGTACCACGTTCGCGGCACGCTGCTGTGTTACGACGGCGGCGCTGGCGTGTTGGAACAGGGTTCACTTACGGCGCTCGCCGGCACGACGGTGGCGGGCGGATTCGCCCTTTCCACGGCGATCGGTCTCCTGATTTTCTGTGGCGCGATCGGCAAGTCGGGCCAGTTCCCGCTGCATGTCTGGCTGCCGGACGCGATGGAGGGTCCGACCCCGGTCAGCGCGCTGATCCACGCGGCGACGATGGTCGCGGCGGGTGTCTTCCTCGTGGCGCGCGTTTATCCGCTGATGCTGGCGGACCAAGCGCTCGCGAACGTGCCGGTGCATGCCCTGACCGTCGTGGCGGGCATCGGCGCGATCACGGCGCTGTTGGGTGCGGCGATTGCGGTGGCACAGAACGACATCAAGCGCGTCCTCGCGTTTTCCACCGTCTCCCAGCTCGGTTACATGATGCTCGCCCTTGGCGTGGGCTCATGGGTGGCGGCGATTTTCCACCTGCTGATGCACGCCTTCTTCAAGGCCCTGCTGTTCCTCGGCGCGGGCTCGGTGATCCACGCAGCGCACCACGAGCAGGACGTGCGCCGGCTCGGCGGGCTGGGCCGGCGGATGAAGGCGACCTTCGCCACGTTTGCGGTCGGCACCATGGCGCTCGCCGGCGTCCCGTTCCTTTTCTCCGGCTTTTGGAGCAAGGAGGCCGTCCTCCACGCCGCACACGCCTGGCCGGTCTCGTCGCTTCCGCTTCTCGTGGGACTCGCGGCGGTCGTGCTCACCGCTTTCTACATGACCCGGCTCATAACCGGAATTTTCCTCGGTGCACCGCGCACCGACGCTGCGGGGGAGGCCCACGAGAATTCCGCGGTCATGACTGGCCCGCTCCTGATCCTGGCCGCGTGTGCCATTGGGCTCGGCTTCCTCGGGACCCCGGCCTGGCCGTGGCTGCAGTCGAATCTCGGTGGGGTCGTGGTCCCGTCGGAATCAATTTGGGAGGCCCCCGGCCTGATGTTGCTCTCGATCGGGCTTGTGGTCGTTGGTCTCGGCACAGGCTGGGCGGTTTATGGCCGGCGAAGGAACGTCAATGCGAGTTCCGTGGATCCGCTGGCGCAGGCGGCTCCCGGGCTGTTCGCGGTGCTCGCGGCGCGGCTGGGCTTCGATGAATTCTACGTGGCGACCTTCGGGCGCGCGAATACGTGGGTGGCGGCGCTCGCGGACGGTTTCGACCGCCACGTCTGGGGCGGCCTGGTCAGTCTGCTGGCGCGGTTCGGTGAATTTTCCGGCCTGTTAAATCGCGAGGCGGACGAGGATATTCTCAACCGCGGCTTTGATCGCGCAAGCGCGGCGGTGCGCGGCGCGGGTCAGACCTACTCGCGGGCCCAGGCGGGTGAGGCGCACGGCTACCTGCGCACGGTGGCCCTCGCGTTTGTGGTCTTTGCGCTGGTGCTGCTGCTGGGAGGTGTCCGATGAACCTTCCACTCCTCTCCCTGCTCGTGTTCACGCCCTGGGCCGGCGCGGTCCTGCTCGCATTGCTGCGTGGCGCGCGGCCGGCGGTGGCGCGCGGAGTGACCCTCGGGTTCAGCCTTTCGACCCTCGCGGTCGGCTGGGCGGTGCTGCGGCGCTTCGACCCGGCGGCGTCCGGCTTCCAGCTCGTGGAGCGGCGGCCGTGGATTGAGGCGCTCAACATTCATTATTTTCTCGGGCTCGACGGTCTGAGCCTGCTGCTGGTGCTGCTGACCGGGCTGATTGCGCCGGCGGGTCTGCTTGCCTCGTGGCGCGAGGCCCGCTCGCCGCGGATGTTTGGGGCGCTCTTCCTGGTGCTGCAGGGTAGCGCGCTGGGGGTGTTTCTCGCGCTCGATTTCTTTCACTGGTTCCTGTTCTGGGAGCTGAGCCTGGTGCCGGTCTTTTTCCTGATCAAACTCTGGGGCGGGGAAAACGCGGGCCGGGCCGCGTACCAGTTCGTGATCTATACGATCGGCGGCAGTGCGTTCCTGCTGCTCGGGTTTGCCGCGGTGTTCGCGGCGACGGGTACGCTGGACTTCGGTCAGCTCGCCACGCTGGCGGCGAACGGCACGCTCAACGCCCGGCTCGCGCACCTGGGAAATTTCTGGCCGCAGGTCGTTTTTGTCGGGGTGCTGCTCGGTGTCGCGGTCAAGGTGCCGCTGTATCCCTTCCACACCTGGCTGCCGCCGGCCTATGCCGAGGCGCCGACTGGGGTCTCGATGTTCCTGACCGGCGTGATGTCGAAGATGGGTGTCTACACCTTCCTGCGGATTCTCTGGCCGATTTTTCCCGCGCCCCTGCACGCCGCGGCGCCGTGCCTGCTGGTGCTGGCGCTGGCTGGCGTGGTGTTCGGCGCGTTCGCGGCGATGCGGCAGACCGACCTTAAGCGGATGGTCGCCTACTCGTCGGTGAACCACGTGAGTTACTGCCTGCTCGCGCTGTTCGCGGTCAGCGCGGCCTCCGGTCCCGGCGGACCGGCGTCGGGCGCGGCGTCGGCCGCCCTCGGTGGCGCGCTGCTGCAGATGTTCAACCACGGCCTGTCGGCGGCGGCGCTGTTCTTGTGTGTCGGCGTGCTCGAGACCCGGGCCGGCGGCCGGCGCGGGCTGGATGATTTCGGCGGCGTGCGCGCCGCCGCGCCGGTCTTTGCCGGGCTGTGCGGGATTGCGCTGTTCTCCTCGCTCGGCCTGCCCGGCCTGAATGGTTTCGTGGGCGAGTTCTTCATCTTCCGCGGCGTCTTTGGCCTGGCCCCGTGGACCGCGGCGATCGCCTGCCTCGGCCTGTTCGCCACCGCCTATTTCCTGCTCACGTTCTGGCAACGGGTGTTTCACGGCCCGCGCGCCGGGGCCGCTGTCGGAAACTGGCCGGACCTGCGCGGCGTGGAGTTAGCCTCACTGGTACCGCTGGTGGTGCTGATGCTCCTCCTCGGCGTGCTGCCGCAGCTCCTCACCGGACTCTTCAACCCGCTGGTGGCCTCCTGGGTCGCCGCGCTCGCCCACTCATGAACGCGCTGCCCTGCACCATTTACGTTTCGTTCGCCGGTGCCTTGCTTGCGCTGATCGCCGGCGCGCGCTCGGCGACCCTGGCGCGGGTCGTGGCACTCGCGACCGCAGTGACGGCGCTGGTCATGACCCTGGTGGCCGCGGTTCATTTCGTCCCGGCGGCGGGGCTACAGACCCTCGTTGACCGCCCGTGGGTGGACAGCCTTGGGGTGCGTTACCACCTCGCGGTGGACGGCATCAGCCTGACGCTCCTCGTCCTGACCGGCATCGCGGCGACGGCCGGCGTACTCTTCTCCTGGAATATCGGTGAACGGACCGGCGAGTTCTTTGCGCTGTTCCTCGCGCTGATTGGCGGCGTGTACGGTGTGTTCCTCAGTGCGGACGTGTTTGTGTTCTTCGTCTTCTACGAGATTGCGATCGTGCCGAAGTATTTCCTCGTGGCGCGATGGGGTTCGACGAACCGCGAGTACGGGGCGATGAAGCTGGTGCTTTATTCCTTCGCCGGGAGCGCGCTCGTGCTGGCTGGGCTGCTCTGGGCCTATGCGGCGGGTGGCGGGAAAAGTTTTGCGGTGAGCGACCTGGCGGCCGCGGCGGTTCATTTTTCCCGGCTGCAGCAGCTCGGCATGTTCGGCCTGGTCTTCCTCGGATTTGCGGTGCTGGCCGGCATGTTTCCGTTTCACACCTGGGCGCCGACCGGCCACGTGGCCGCGCCGACGGCCGCCTCGATGCTGCTGGCCGGCGTCGTGATGAAGCTGGGCGCCTATGGTTGCCTGCGCGTCGCGCTGCCGCTGTTCCCGGTGGGGTTTGCCTACTGGCAGCCGGTCATCGGGTGGCTGGCCGTGGTGGGGATTGTCTATGCCGGCGTGATCGCGCTCGTGCAGGACGATTTCAAGTTTGTCATCGGCTACTCCAGCGTGAGCCACATGGGCTTCGTGCTGCTGGGCCTGGCCGCGGCGAACGGGCGGGCCGTCAGCGGCGCGGTGCTGCAAATGTTCTCCCACGGCATCATCGCCGGCCTCCTCTTTGCCGTCGTTGGGCGCATGGTCTATGACCGCACGCACACGCGAAAATTGGCGGACCTGCGGAAGATGGCGCTGTACCGCCGGCTGCCGTTCGCTGCCGGGGTCTTTGTCCTCGCCGGTCTGGCCTCGATGGGCCTGCCGGGTTTCAGCGGCTTTCCCGCGGAGTTCGCGATTCTCATTGGTACGTGGAAAACCTCCCCGCTGTGGGCGGCGATTGCCGCGCTCGGCGTGCTGGTGGCGGCGGCGTTCACGCTGCGGGTGATCCAGGTTTCATTCTTTGGCACGGTGACGGTGACGCCGCAGGGCCCGGAGTTGCCGCCGCTGCCGCCCATCACGCTAGCGGAGCGCGCGGGAGCGCTGCTGCTCATCGCCACGACTGTCCTGATCGGCCTGAAGCCCGACCTGCTGCTGGACTGGATTGTCCCGAGCCTGCAGTCGCCGCTGTTTCAGTCGGTGTTGAAGGGAGGCGGATCATGACCGCCGGTGGCACAAATCTCGCATCCGCGCTGGCGGGCGAGGCGGCGTTGGTGGCGGGTGCGCTGGTCGTGCTCGCGTTCGACCTGACGGGTGCCCGGAACTGGTCGGCCGCGGCGCGCTGGCGCGCGGCGACCGCCCTGGGCGGAGTGGCGGTGCTCGTGGCTTTGACGCTGGTGTGGCGGGTGGGCGCGGCCGGGCCGGTGGCCGGGGGCAGTTTTATGCTCGATGCGCTGGGCACCGCGTCGCGGGCGGGAATTTTGGTGCTGGCGGGTTTGACCCTGGCGCTGACCAACGGAGCCAGACGGCTGCGGCACCCGGCGGAATTTGTCGCGCTCGTGCTGTTGGCGACGACGGGCCTGCTGGTGATGGCCGTGGCCCAGCAACTTCTGCTGGCCTTCCTCGCGCTCGAGCTCGCGAGCCTTTCGCTCTACGTGCTGGCGGGCTTTGACCGGAGCCGGCCGGAATCGGCCGAGGCGGGCCTGAAATATTTCCTGCTCGGGGGGGTGTCCGCCGCGTTCCTCCTGTTCGGTTTCAGCCTGCTCTACGGGTTGACGGGCTCGATTGAATTTACGGGCATTGCGGCCGGGCTGGCGCAGCCGGGTCTCTCCCCGCTGCTGGCTGTGGCGCTGGTGATGATTTTGGCGGCGTTCGGATTCAAGGTCGCGGCCGCCCCGTTCCATCTTTGGGCGCCGGATGTGTACGAGGGCGCACCGCCCGTCGCCGCGGCGCTGGTGGCGTCGGCCTCCAAGCTGGCGGGCTTCACGCTCCTGGTGCGCCTGCTCTGGCCCGGACTCGGGGCCGTGGCTGCGGGATCGGGTCTGCCGGGCTGGCTGCCGGTGGTGGCGCTGATCTCGGCGGCCTCGCTGCTGCTCGGAAATTTTGGCGCCCTCGCGCAATCCAACCTGCGCCGGCTGCTGGCCTACTCGGCGATCGCCCA
>QQNC01000119.1 GCA_003402695.1 Verrucomicrobiota bacterium
CGACCAGCAGCCGGAGCCCCAGCGCTGAGCGACGGCCAGGCCCGGTTTCAGGGGTGAATCCGGGGGCCGGGGCACAAACCCCTTGCCCTCGCTCCGGCAGCGCGTTCACTCATCGGTTTCCATGGCTTACGACTGGCTCAAAGGGGTGGCCGACGAGTATGACGTAATCGTCATCGGCAGCGGTCTGGGCGGCTTGACCGGCGCAAATGTGCTGGCGAAAGCCGGGCACAAGGTGCTGCTCCTTGAGCACCACTACCAGTTCGGCGGTCTCGCCACCTGGTTCACGCGCAAAGGCGGTCACATCTTCGATATTTCCCTGCACGGTTTCCCCGTGGGCATGATCAAGTCGTGCCGCAAGTACTGGACCAAGGAGATCTCTGACGCGATCGTGCCGCTGAAGGACATCCGCTTCGTCAACCCGCAGATGGACGTCTGGACGACCTTCACCCGCGAGGATTACACCCGCGTCCTGGTGGAGCAGTTCCACCTCGAGCCCGCCCACGTCGAGAAGTTCTACGACTACCTGCGGGGGATGAATTACTACGACAACAACCCCGAGACCACGGGCCAGATGCTCGAGCGATTTTTCCCGGGCCGCGATGACGTGAAGCGCCTGCTGATGGAGCCGATCGCCTACGCCAACGGTTCCACGCTCAACGACCCCGCCATCACGTACGGCATCGTGTTTTCCAATTTCATGGGTTCGGGCGTCTACACCTTCCGCGGCGGCTCAGATGTGTTGATCGAAAAGATGATCGCCGAGCTGAAGCACAACGGAGTCGAGGTGCGGAAAAAGGTGCTCGTCGACAAAATCCTGGTCGAGGAGCGCGACGGCCGGAAGGTCGCCTGCGGCATCGTCGCCAGCAGCGGCCGCGTCATCCGCGCCAAGGCCGTCCTCTCCAACGCGAGCATCAAGAACACCATCTTCCGTCTCGCCGGCGAGGCGAGTTTCCCGGCGGACTACGTCGCGGACGCCCAGGCCGTGCGCATCAACTCGAGCTCCTGCCAGGTCTACCTCGGCATCCGCAAGGGCGAGACCCTCCCGCACATTGGCGATCTCGTCTTCACCTCGGGCAACCCGAAGTTTAGCAGCGAGGAACTGACCGATTTTCACACCACAAGCCGCACGTTCTCGATGTATTACCCTGACACGCGGCCCGGCTCCGACCGCTACACCGTGGTCGTCTCGCTCAACGGTCGCTATGGCGACTGGCAAAAACTGGGCGAGGAGGAGTACGAGCGGGAGAAAAACCGGCTCATCGAGGAGGCCATCGTCACGCTGGAGAAGTTCATTCCCGGCGTCCGCGGGAAGATCGACTGGAAGGAAGCCGCCACACCCCGGACGATCGAGCGCTACACGACGCACGTAGGCGGCACGGCCTTCGGCACCAAGTTTGAGGGCCTGAAGGTCTCGATGGATCTGCCCGAGAAGCTGCCCGGCCTGTACCACGCCGGCTCGGTGGGCATCATCATGTCGGGCTGGCTCGGCACCATCAATTATGGTGTGATCGTCGCGAACAAGATCGACCAGGCACTCTTCCGCCAACGCCAGCCCGCCACCACCCCCGCCAACCCATGAGCGCCAGCCCCGACGTCCTCGCCCTGATCCCGCACCGGCCGCCGTTTTTATTTGTGGACGAGATTGTCTCCGAGAGCGCGGACGGCCTGGTCGCCAAGCGAACCCTGCGGGCCGACGAGGACTTTTATCAGGGCCACTATCCCGGCGCGCCGATCACCCCGGGCGTGCTGCTATGCGAGGCCGTGTTCCAGACCGGGGCCCTCTACATGGCACGCAGCATGACCGGGCAGGGTGGGCCGGCCGGTGGCGTGCCGTTACTGGCCAAGATCAACGATGTGCGCTTCCGCAATCCGGTCTATCCGGGCGAGACCATCGTGATTGAGGTGAAGAAAAAGGAAACCCTGGGCGGTTTCACGATGATGAGCGGCAGCATCAAAAGCGGTGACAAGCGCGTGCTCTCCGTGGATTTTTCCGTGGCGTGGAAGGTTCCCGCCGCCACCCCCGCGTCATGACTGATTTCCTCCAACTCTCCGGCCAGACCGTCCTCGTCTTTGGCGTGGCCAACCGCAAGAGCGTGGCCTGGTTCACCGCCCAGTCGCTCGAGGAGGCCGGCGCCAAGGTGATTTATAGCGTACGCTCGGAGGCCCGCAAAAAATCCCTCGAGACGCAGCTGGCGGGCAAGCCGGTCTTCATCTGTGACGTCGAGCAGGAAGGTGCGCCCGCCCGGCTCGCCGCCGAGATCGCCGCCGCCGGCCACCCGGCGCTGCATGGCGTGGTCCATTCCATCGCGTTCGCCAACTACAGCGAAGGCTTCAAGCCGTTCCATGAGACCAAGCGCGCGGATTTCCTGCAGGCCATGGCCGTGTCGGCGTTCTCCCTCGTGGAAATCGCCCGCGCCCTCAAGCCGCTGCTCGCGAAGAACGCCTCCGTCGTGACCATCGGCATCTCCTCGCTGCTCGTGACGCCGGACAACTACGGCTACATGGGCCCGATCAAAGCGGCCCTCGAGTCTGGCGTGCGGTTCCTCGCCAAGTCGTTCAGCGCCGACACCGCCGTACGCTTCAACGCGGTCGGCGCCGGGCCGCTGAAGACCAGCGCGTCGGCCGGCATCCCGGGCTACGTCGAAAGCTACCTCTACGCTGCCAAGCTCACGTTTCGCAAACGGAACCTCGAGACCCAGGAAGTCGCCAACACCGTGCTGTTTCTCCTGAGCGAGCGCAGCAGCGGCGTGAATGGCACAACGCTCGTTGTGGACGCGGGGCTCGGTTCGAATTACTTCGACCAGGAAATCATCCGGCTCGCCATGCGGCCCGAGAAGTGAGGCGCGCATGAGGTTCGCCCACGTCTGTATCGAGTCCCTCGCGGTCGCGCTCCCGGGAGAAATCTGGACTTCCGCCCAGATCGAGGAGCGTCTGCGTTCGCTGTACGAGCGGCTCAAGCTACCCGCGGGCCGCCTCGAGCTGATGACCGGTATCCGCGAGCGCCGGATGTGGCCCGCCGGGACGCGTCCGTCCGACGCCAGCGCCGCCGCCGGCAAGGCCGTGCTGGCCAAGTCGCAGCTCTCCGCCGCGCAGATTGAGCTCTTCATCCACTCCGCGGTCAGCCGTGACATGCTCGAGCCCGCCACCGCGTCGTTCGCGCACCGCAAGATCGGCCTGCCCGGGACCGCGCAGATCTTCGACGTCTCCAACGCCTGCCTCGGTTTCCTCAACTCGCTCACCGTGGCCGCCGGCCTGATCGAGTCGGGCCAGATCAAGTGCGCCCTTGTCGTTGCCGGCGAAAACGGCCGGCCGCTCGTCGAGCAGACCCTGGCCACACTGCTCGACCGCCCGCTGAATCGGAACGAGATCAAACCCTATTTCGCCAACCTGACCATCGGGTCAGGCGCGGTCGCCGCCGTGGTCTGCCATTCCTCGCTCGCGCCGGGCCGCGCCCACCGACTGCTCGGCGGCTGTGCCCGCGCCGCGACGCAGCACAGCGACCTTTGCCAGGGCGACACCCACGGCGCCGACGCACTCGCGATGCAGACCGACTCGGAGCAACTGCTCATCGCCGGGGTCGCGCTCGCGCAGGAAACGTGGCGCGAGTTTACCGGCGCAGCCGGCTGGGCAGGGGAGTCCTTCGACCGCTTTATCTGCCATCAGGTCGGCAGCACCCACCGCCGCCTGCTCTACGAAAAGCTCGGACTCGATTTGGCGAAGGATTTCTCGACCTTCGAAACCCTTGGCAACACCGGCTCGGTCGCGCTGCCTGCGACCCTCGCCGCCGCCCTCGACGCCGGCGCCATCCGCGAGGGTCAGCGGGTGGGGCTGCTCGGCATCGGGAGTGGACTCAATTGTCTGATGCTCGCCCTCGAATGGTAAACCACCCGCAGTTGCCTGGCTGGCTGGTTCGCCAGTACCCCTTCAAACCCGCTTCGTTTATCACATCGCTCGGTGCCCGGATGAGCTACGTCGACGAGGGCCCGCGCAAGGATGAGGCCGTGCTGCTGCTTCACGGCAACCCGACGTGGTCATTTTACTATCGCGAGCTGATCCGTGAACTCTCCGGCGCAGGTCTGCGCTGCATCGCCCCGGATCATATCGGCATGGGCCTGTCCGAGCAGCCCGAGAATTACCCGTACACGCTGGAAACCCGCATCGCCGACATCGAGGCGCTGGTGGCGTCACTGGGCCTCAAGCGCGTGCACCTGGTCGTCCACGACTGGGGTGGGGCAATCGGCTTTGGGTTTGCGGGACGTCATCCCCAGTTGATCGGGCGCCTGGTCATCCTCAACACGGCCGCGTTTGCGGCGAATCACATCCCGCTGCGCATCGCGGTTTGCGGCTGGCCGCTGATCGGCCCGTTGCTGGTGCGCGGCTTGAACGGCTTCGCCGGACCGGCCACCCGCATGGCCATGCAGCGCAGGAAACTTTCCGCGGACGAGAAGCGCGGATATCTCTTTCCCTACGATTCGTGGGCTCATCGCGTGGCGGTCAGCGCTTTCGTGCGCGACATCCCGATGAATTCATCCCATCCGAGCTGGGCGACCTTGGCTGCCGTCGAACAAAAGCTGGGGCAGTTCCGCAACCATCCGGCGCTGATCGTGTGGGGTGGCCGGGATTTCTGCTTTGATGACCGGTTTCTGGCCCGCTGGCAGGGCCTGCTGGCGAACCTGCAGTGCGAGCGCATCAGCGATGCCGGGCATTACGTACTCGAGGACGCCGGCCCGCAGGTGGTCCCGATGATCAAGGCGCACCTGCTGAAAGCCTAGGTGGTGGGTGTCGGTGTCCCCACTGATGCATTTGCCGATGGGGACATCGGCGACCAACTCGTCACTACCGCCGGTACAGCGCGGCGAGTTCGCGGAGGTAGGGCCCGGAACGGGCGCGCAGGGTGGCCAGCTGCTCGGAGCGGAATCGCCACGACCAGTTGCCCTCAGGCTTGCCGGGGCTGTTGAAGCGGGCGGGTGAACCCAGGCCAAGCAGGTCCTGCAGCGGAATGATGGCCAGGGCGCAGACCGAGGCGTAAGCCGTGCGGAGAAAATCCCCGGAAATATCCTGACCGCTCACGCGCAGGTAGCGGCGCACATGGTCGCGGGTTTTTTCATCCGCCGTCGTGTACCAGCCGGTGGTCGTGTCGTTGTCGTGCGTGCCGGGGTAGACGACACAGTTGGCACGCTGGTGGTGCGGCAGGTAAAAATTATCCGCGCCGCCGCCGAAGGCGAATTGCAGCACGGCCATGCCGGGCAGGCCGGTGGCTTCCCGCAAAGCGACCACCTCGGGAGTGAGCGTACCGAGGTCCTCGGCGATCAGCTTGGCGCCGGGCAGGGCGGTCCGCACCGCGCGGAAGAAATCCAATCCCGGGCCCGGAACCCAGTGGCCGGGCTTGGCGGTCGCGGAACCGGCGGGAATGGACCAATAGGCCTCGAAACCGCGGAAGTGATCGATCCGCACGACGTCAAAGAGGGTGAAATTCGCCCGCAGACGGGCGAGCCACCACGCGTAGCCATCGGCGGCGTGTGCCGGCCAGTCATAAAGCGGGTTACCCCAAAGCTGGCCATCAGCCGAAAAATAATCGGGCGGGCAGCCGGCGACGGCGATGGGACGCGAGGTCTTGGGATCCAGTTGGAAATACTGCGGGTGGGCCCAGACATCCGCGCTGTCGAGTGCGGCAAAGATCGGGGTGTCGCCGATGATGCTGATGCCCAGCGTGGCCGCGCGGGCACGCAACTGGGCCCATTGGCCGAAAAACAGATACTGGATGAACTCGAAGGCCTCGCTGCGCGCATCGAGCGCGACCGGAGCGGAACTTTTGCGCGATCCGGCCGCCGTCCGGACCTCGACGGGCCATTCCCACCACGGGCGGCCCTTGAAATGCTCCTTCAGGGCGGAAAAGCGCGCATAGTCGGGGAGCCAGGCGGCGTGCGTGCGGCGGAACACCGCAAAGTCACCGTAAGGCTGGAGTTTCCGCTGGCTCGCGACAAAAGCGCCATAGGCCTTGAACAGGACCGGCCACTTGAGCTGATAAAGCTGACCGAAATCCACGCGGTCCGCGCTCAGTGTCTGGAGGGGGCGAATATCCTCGGCCGTCAGCAATCCGGCCCGCACCAGAGCCGCGACATCAATGAGGTAGGGATTCCCGGCGAAGGCCGAAAAGCACTGGTAGGGTGAATCGCCATAACCGGTCGGTCCCAACGGGCAGATTTGCCAGAATTTGAATCCTGCGGAGGCGAGGAAGTCCAGGAAGGCGACGGCATTCTCGTCCATCGTACCGATGCCCTGGGACCCGGGCAGGGCCGTCGGGTGCAAAAGCACGCCAGCGCTGCGATCTTTCAGCCAGTCAAACAGAGGCTCATTCATGCACAATGTTAGTTAACATAATATATATTGTGCGTATATTACCTATGGAGCTTCTACGGCGTCAGACCCCATCGTTTGCTGAACGGGAAATAGATGAACAAGGGCCGGCCGACGACCTCTTTACCCGGGACAAAGCCCCAATACCGGCCGTCAAAGCTGTTGTTGGAATTGTCCCCCATGGCGAAAAACGAGTCCTTTGGAACCTTGAGCGTGTCGCCGGGTGCCAGCAGATGCTCGGCGCGGCCCTCAGGTCCAAAAACGTAGCCCTGAAAGCGATCCGCGCGCTGGGCATTTTTTGCGAAGGCCAGGGCCCCGGTAATCGGCTGGCCATTGCGCCAAAGCACGGGCGGCCTGATTTCCAGAGTGTCACCCGGCGTGCCGACGAGGCGTTTGATGTAATACTGCTCACCCATGACACTGGCGATGCCGGGAATCTTGCCCGTGAAGAACACGAACCCCTGCCCTACTTTGGGCCGGACGAAGTGGTAGCTCATGCGGTCCACAAAGAGCTGGTCACCAGTGATGACATCAAAGGAGAGGAACGCCTTGCCGGCCTCCGCCCGCCGCGCGAGCGTGACCCAGCCAAAATTGCCCTGCCGTTTGGGGGTGGATTCCGCCATGGCGGCGAGTTGCGCCTGGGTGAGGCCGAACGCCTCTTGGAAAGCCCAGTCGAAATCGAAATCCTGGGGGACCTGCACCTTCACCGGCGTCGCGTTGACGTAGATGACGTACTCCCGGTTAGTCGCGGGCAAGACCAGCCACGACTTCGCCGCCACGGGGCCATAAAGCAATTTTCCGCCACCGTCTGCTAACCGCGCGATGCCGACCGGAACCGTGATGGTGCCGGACTCGGGGGCGGTGACCTCCTGATGCCGGGCCCCAAACAGGACGAATCTCGCCGTCCGGCTCAGCACCCCGGGCACGTCCTCGGGCCGTTGATAAACATCCGGCGTCATCCCAGAATAACTCGGCCACATCGAGTTGGTGGGAATTTTGAACGGCTGCACAAAATAGGAGCGCACGCCGATGATCACGATCGCCGCCACGAGGAAGAATTCCACGTTCTCGACCAGCGCGGTCTTGGGATAAATGGCACCGCCGTTGCGCTTCAACACGGGTTCCAGCGTGCCCATGCTTTGCGTCAGCTGGTCGGGGTCCGCCCGATTCCGGTACTTTTCGCGCAGCTCCTCCGTGCGGGTCCGCAGCTCGGCGGCCTCGCGCTCCGGCAGAACGTCCCGGCGGAACGCCCAGACCTTGTCCGCCAGCTCGAGCCAGTTTTCGGCGTGGACCCGGGCCTTGCCCTCGGCACCGCCGAGGCCAACCCATTCGCGCAGCCGTTTGCCGCCGCGGTTCAGGAATTGGGCTAGGGTCGGCATGGGGACGAGGGATCAGTCGTTCTGGAGGACCTTGATGAAGGCATCAGGTGGGATGGAAACCTTGCCGATTTGTTTCATCTTCTTTTTGCCCTCCTTTTGCTTGTCGAGGAGCTTCCGCTTGCGGCTGATGTCGCCGCCATAGCACTTCGAGGTTACATCCTTGCGCATCTCGCGCACATTGTCGCGGGCGATGATCTTGCCGCCGATGGCGGCCTGGATCGCGACCTTGAACATCTGGGGCGGGATGATCTTGGCGAGTTTTTCGCAGAGCTGGCGGCCCTTGGCGTCAGCCTTCTCACGGTGGACGATGCAGGAAAACGCG
>QQNC01000120.1 GCA_003402695.1 Verrucomicrobiota bacterium
GGTCGTCTTGCGCGCCCGGTCGCCGTTGGACATGCCGCCGACCTGCGAAACGGTGGCATGGCTTTCGTCGATCATCAGGAGAAAATCTTTCGGAAAGAAATCGATCAGGCAGAACGGTCGGTCGCCCGGCTTCCGGGCGGTCAGGTGCCGCGAGTAATTCTCGATGCCGCTGCAAAATCCCATTTCCTGCAGCATCTCGAGGTCGTAGTTGGTCCGCATCCGGACGCGCTGGGCCTCAAGGAACTGCTCGTGTTTCTCAAAAAACGCCACCCGTTCATCCAGCTCCGCTTTGATGGCGGAAATCGCCGGCGTGAGCTTGCCCCGGCTGGTGACATACTGGTTCGCCGGATAGAGATCGAACTGGTCCAGCTTCCGCAGCACCTCGCCCGTCAATGGATCGAACTCGCTCAACGCCTCCACCTCGTCGCCGAAAAACTCCACCCGGAGCCCGTGCTCCAGGTACGCCGGCATGATGTCCACCACGTCGCCCCGCACACGGAAGCGCCCGGGCTTCAGCTCAATGTCGTTGCGCTCGTAAATGTTGTCCACGAGGCCTTCCAGCAGTTTGTGCCGGCCATACGCCTCGCCCCGCCGGAGTGGGATGCGCATCGCCGTGAATTCCTCGGGCGAGCCGAGGCCGTAGATGCAGGACACGCTCGCCACCACGATCACATC
This sequence comes from Verrucomicrobiota bacterium, assembly GCA_003402695.1. Classification (GTDB taxonomy): domain Bacteria; phylum Verrucomicrobiota; class Verrucomicrobiia; order Opitutales; family Opitutaceae; genus Opi-474. The sequence goes on from QQNC01000120.1 coordinate 676, forward strand.
GCGCCGCGACACGAGCGAACTCGTCGTCGAGATGCGCAGCCGCTCGATTTCCTCATTAATCGACGAATCCTTCTCAATAAAGGTGTCGCTGGAAGGAACGTAGGCCTCGGGTTGGTAGTAATCGTAGTAGCTGACGAAATACTCGACCGCCGCCTCGGGAAAGAAGGCCTTGAACTCCGAGTACAGCTGCGCCGCCAGCGTCTTGTTGTGGGAAATGATGAGGGTCGGCCGGTCGCACTGCTGAATGACATTCGCCATGGTGAATGTTTTCCCCGAGCCGGTGACGCCCAGCAGCGTCTGGTCCCGGTTCCCGGCGCGCAGCGATGCCACCAACTGCTTGATCGCCTCCGGCTGGTCGCCCTTGGGCTCGTAGTCGGACTGCAGTTTGAAGAGGGACATGGACCGTGGAAACAATCCGCAAAGCGCGCGAAGGCAAATCCTGCGTCAGCGGTTTACGCAGATTGTAGGTTGCGTGCTCGCATGCAACGTGGCGCGCGAGCGCGCCACCTACGTCGCAGACCCGAAATCGGGGAAACGGGGACTGGGCTTCTGTCACCGAGGGCACCGAGGTGACACCGAGGTCACGGAGGAGATATATTACCGCCAAATAATTTCCCCGTCGGTGAACCCTGTGCACCCTCAGTGTACGCTGTGTCCCTGCCTTGTTTTCCCCAAGGCGAGGATCAGGCCGGCCAGCCATGTATCATGCCCCGTTTTCCACCCGATTAGTCCCGGTATTTCACCCTGCCCATCGCCCCGAACCCAATTGCTATACCCCCTGATTCGGCCCATCTTCCATCCATTCGAAACGGCAACCCCTGCCTTCTCCCAACCTCTTAGTTCCATGTCCAAAGCTATCATCTCCTCCCTGTACAGCTCCGACGTCTTTACCATGGCCTGCCGCCAGTTCGACCAGGCCGCCGACGCCATCAGCCTGCCCGAGGCCATTCGCGACCGCACCAAGTATCCGCGCCGTTGCCTCGCCGTCAGCCTGCCCGTCCGCCGGCTCGATGGCAGCGTGACCGTCTTCGAAGGTTACCGTGTCCAGCACAACCTCTCCACCGGCCCGTCCAAGGGCGGCATCCGTTTTCACCAGGACGTCACCATCGGCGAAGTCGCTGCACTCGCGATGTGGATGAGCTGGAAGTGCTCCCTCGTTGGCTTGCCCTATGGCGGCGCCAAGGGCGGCGTCATCGTTGATCCCAAGCAACTGTCCGAGGGTGAACTCGAGCATCTTTCCCGCCGCTACATGCAGGAAATGGTCAACTTTCTCGGGCCGCACACCGATGTCCCCGCGCCTGACGTCGGCACCAACGAAAAGATCATGGGCTGGATGATGGACACCTACTCCACCCACGTCGGCCACCTCTCCCCTGCCGTAGTCACCGGCAAGCCCATCGCCCTCGGCGGCTCCCAGGGCCGCCGCGAGGCCACCGGCGCCGGCGTCGCCTACCTCATCAAGAAGTACCTCGCGGACATGAAGATCCCGGTCAACAAGGCCACCGCCGTCATCCAGGGCTTCGGCAACGTCGGCAGCGAGACCGCCCTCGCCCTCGAGGCGTACGGCGCGAAGATCATCGCAATTTCCGACTACACTGGCGGCGTCTACAACGCCAAGGGGATCAACATCAAGAAGGCCCTCGCCTACATCGCCTACGCCAAGACCCTGAAGGATTTCGACGGCGCCGAGCCCATCTCCAACGAGAAACTCCTCGAGTTGAAATGCACCGTCCTCGTGCCGGCCGCGCTCGAACGCGTAATCACCGAGAAAAACGCCAAGAAGCTGCAGTGCCGCCTCCTGGCCGAGGCCGCCAACGGCCCGACCACCAATGCCGCCGACAAAATCATCGAGGACCGCGGTGACATCGAGCTCATCCCCGACGTACTCTGCAATTCCGGCGGTGTGATCGTGTCGTACTTCGAGTGGCTGCAGAACCTCTCCAGCTTCTATTGGAGCCGCGACGAGGTCATGCAGAAGCTCTACGTGATGCTCGACCGGGCCAAGGAGTCCGTCGATGCCCAGAAGCGAAAATTCAAGTTTAGCCGCCGCCTCGCCGCCCTCACCCTCGGCATCGGCCGTGTCGCCGAGGCCAAGGCCGCGCGGGGGTTGTTCCCGTAAGCTTAGGCGCAATGCTGGAGGATCCGCATCCTGTCTCGTGATGGAAGCACAATCCCGCCGACAAGCCCTGCGGCCGGGGCTTCGACGCAGGGTTCATGGACCAGATTTTCGGCACACCTGAATCATACCTATGAGCACGATCGAAAACCCCCGTCCACCCTTGCCGCCGTTTGACGCGGAATCGGCTGCAAAGAAAGTCCGCCTGGCGGAAGACGCCTGGAACACCCGCAGCCCGGAGAAGGTTTCACTCGCCTACACCCCGGCCAGCACCTGGCGCAACCGCGCGGAGTTTGTCACCGGTCGTGCGGCCATCGTCGAGTTTCTGACCCGCAAGTGGAGCAAGGAACTCGAGTATCGCCTGATCAAGGAGCTTTGGGCTTTTCACGGCAACCGCATCGCCGTGCGCTTCGCCTACGAGTGGCACGACCACGCGGGGCACTGGTTTCGCTCCTACGGCAATGAGAACTGGGAGTTCGACGCGCATGGCTTCATGCAGCGGCGCATGGCCAGCATCAACGACCTCCCCATTCAAGAGAGCGACCGGAAATATCATTGGCCGCTGGGCCGCCGCCCCGACGATCATCCGTCTCTTTCAGATCTTGGTCTGTGACTCCATTCATCGGGGGCCTTCGCGGAGGTCATGCATGCTTTGACCAGACGTAAACCCGCTTCCAAAGCGCTTGTTTTTATGGTGCAATCGTCAGCTCCTTTGAGTGGGTGGCGCCCCGAACCGCGCTAGCATCACCATGAGCCTCCCGGTAAACGATCACCACTTCGCCGGCGCGATTCCCCAGATTTACGAGTCGCACCTTGTACCGCTCATCTTCGAACCCTACGCGGCAGACTTGGCCATGCGGCTGGCGGCGCGGAGGCCCCGGCGGGTGCTCGAACTGGCTGCTGGAACCGGGGCGGTCACCCGGGCACTGGCCGCCGCTCTGCCGGCCAGTGTCCCTCTGGTCGCCACGGACCTGAACTCCGCGATGCTGGAGCAGGCCCGGGTCCGCGGCACTCCGCGTCCGGTCGAATGGCGGCAGGCTGATGCGATGCAGCTGCCGTTTCCCGACGCTGCGTTTGATGCGGTCGTATGCCAGTTCGGTCTCATGTTTTTTCCGGACAAAGCCAGGGCACATGCGGAAGTGCGGCGCGTGCTGCGCCCAGGCGGGGTGTATCTTTTCAACGTTTGGGACCACATCGGTGAAAACGAGTTTGCCGACGTCACCAGTCAGGCCCTCGCCACCCTCTTCCCGCAAAATTCCCCGCGCTTCATGGCCCGCACACCCCATGGCTATTTCGACCGAGCGGTCATTGCGGCCGACTTGGAAAGAGGTGGTTTTGCCACAATTCCTGGGATCGAAACTGTCGCACTGCGCAGCCGGGCAGAATCGGCCCGCATCCCCGCCGTTGCCTACTGCCAAGGCACGCTACTCCGCACGGAAATTGAAGCGCTGGACCGCGCCCGTCTGGGCGAAGCGACCGATGTCGCCACGCGCGCGCTCACCCAGCGCTTCGGCCCCGGTCCGGTCGACGGCAAGATTCAAGCCCACGTCATCACCATCGAGCGCTGATTCCCTCATTCCCCCACCTTGCAGGTCCATGCCTCCATTACGTCAAACGGAAGGCTCGACCGGGCGGCCGGTTGCTTTTTCTCTTTGATTCATGTCCGCCCCCCTCCTTCCCGAATCCGTCGTCCAACGGCAGTTCGACGCCTACAACGCCCGCGACCTTGACGCCCTGCTCGCGATCTACGCCGACGACGCCGAGATGTTCGAACATCCGTCGAAGCTCGTGGCCCGCGGCTCAGCCGAGTTGCGACAGCGATTCAGCCTCCGCTTTCAGGAACCCAACCTGCACGCCGCCCTGCTGAACCGCATCGTCTCCGGCGCCACGGTCATTGATCACGAGCGCGTCACCCGCACCTTCCCCGAGGGCCCAGGTGAAATCGAGCTCGTCATGATTTACGAGGTCCAGTCTGGCAGGATCGCCAAAGCTTGGATGATTGCGGGCGCGAAGAAGGTCTTCGCCCCATGACCTCAAACGCGCGACATGCAGGCAGAGGGTTGGCCACGAAGATGCACAAAGATTTCCCAGCCTTACGACTCGTCGCTTCCGCGCGCCTATAGGCGCAATGGAGACCTCTTCGCAGGCCCGGTCCCTTGGTGCCTCTTGGTGCCAACCCTCCGGTCAACACTTCGCGCAGACACTTTACCCCACCCCGGCACCGGCCTGCGGCGACGCCCGGCTGGCCCGCAGCCGCAGCACGATCGGCAGCATGAGCGCCGGGGCCAGCGCCGAGACCGCCAGGCCCCAGTGCAAGTCCCGCCGGTCCGCCACCCAGCCCACGATCCACGGCATGCAAATCCCCCCGGCATTGCCGAGCGCCGCCAACCCGCCGTACATGCTGGCTCCGCCCTGCGGATAACGATCCGCCGTCACCGCCAGCATGGTGGGCCACAGGCTGCTACCCGTGAAGCCCACCGCAATGCAGGCCGTCAGGGCCAGCCACGGCACCGGTAGAAAGGCGCCGGCGAAAAACAACAGCACCGAAAATCCGCAACCCCACGCCATGACCCGGTACGGATCCACCCTTGAACCCACGGCACCCACCGCCATCCGGCTCCCCGCCATGGCCACGGAAAACAGCAGCAGCCCCACGCCTCCGACCCAAGCCGGATAGCGCAGCGTGGTTTCCGCATACGCCGGCAACCACTGGACCATCCCGGCCTCCGTCGCGCCACCGAGGAAGATCGCGGCCAGGGCGCCCCAAAACCAGCCGCGCCGCAGGAGGGAACGCAGGGACATCCGTCCGTCTTCCCCCGACAGCGCGGGAAACGTCTGCGATGAAAAGGCCACCAGCAAACCCGCCGGCAGCGGCACCAGCATAAGGCACGCCGCCCGCCAGCCGAGGCCGGCCCGCAACGCCAGCGTGCCCGCGAGGATCGTCATGACCGCCCCCACGCAATAAAAGGAATGCAGCCAGTTCAGGGCCGCGGAGCGCCGCGTGGGATTGAGCGCGGCGACAACCGGGCTTAGCACCATGTCAATGCACCCGGCCCCGAGTCCCAGGAAAAAAATCGCGCCCCCCAGCCAGGCATAAGTCGGCGCAAACGCCGCGGCCACGAGGCTCAGGGCAATCAGCAGGTTGCCCAACAGCGCAAAGGGCTTGGCCCCCCACCGGTCGGCCAGGGGACCCACGATGAGAATCCCCACCACCAGTCCCGCGAACACCACCGCCCCCAGCCGGCCCAGTTGCTCCTGCGTCAATCCTTCCGCCCCGCCATACGTGCGGCTGATCGTGGTGAGAAAGACGGGCAGCAGATTGAGCCCGATCGCGAGGCTCATCATGGCCCCATAACAGAGCAGGGTGAGCCGGGACGCGGGGACGCGAGCGGACGCGGACATCCGGTCAGACGAGTGATCGGCGCCGACAAGCGCAACGCCCAAGCTTCCGCCCCGGATGCAACCGCCTGTTTGCCTTTCGCCCTAGCGTGGTCGGACAGGCATGAATTCGCGTCCCTTCGCGTCCCTCGCGGTTCGACCATGAGGTCAAAAATCACAGCCACCAGAAGCACGCCGCCATCACCAGCGTCGGTGCCAGCGCGCCGAGCAGCAGGCCCACGGGCGAGACGCCGTCGGGAAAGAACTTGCTGAGAATCGCCTGACCGGCCGGGTTGGGGGCATTCGCGATGACCGTCAGGCCACCGCCGGTCACGGCACCGGCCACCACCGCGTATTTGAGGGCCTCGGAAAAACTGGGCACCAGCGTCGCGAGATAGGTGATCGCGGCATTGTCGTTGAAGGCCGTGAGCACCGTCGCCCCGAGGAACAGGCTGGGCTCATTCAGACTCTGTAGCACCGGCGAGATCCACCAGCCCTGCAGTCCGCCGTGTACCACGAGGCCCGCGAGGAAAAAGCCGACCAGCATCGGCGGGGCCAGGTTGACCTCCGTCTGGTGGTGCGCCGTGGCCTGCGTGAAGGCCAGGAAGAAGAGGAACGCCCCGATGAACAGCGCCGGATAGTGTGCCGCCCACACGGCAAAGCCCAGGAAGACCAAGTGGGTAAGTGTGATCCAGCGCGGCACCCGCTCCTCGGCCTCGTCGGCGGTGGACTTTTCCGCCGGCTTCATCGTCGCAAACTCCCCGCGGAAAATGAAAAAATAGAGCGTTGTTGCCGCCACGATGCCCACCCCGGCTTTCCAACCGAAGTGCTGCACCATGTACATCAGGTCCCACTTCCAGGTCGCCGCCACCATGAGCACCGGTGGCGCCGCAAAATGCGTGAAGGTCCCGCCCACCGAGATATTCACGAACAGCAGACCGATCGTGGCGTACTTCAGCCGTGGACTCGGCTTCAGCTCGTAGAAATGCTTTGCCAGCAGCAGGGCCGCGATGGTCATCGCCGCCGGCTCCGTGATGAACGAGCCCAGGATGGGCGCGACGATCAGCGTCGAAAGCCACCACGCCGCCGGCGAACCCTGCCCCAGCGAGGCCACGGCGCTCATCGTCCGCTCCGCCAGGGCCACCACCGGCCGAGTCGCAGCCATGGCCATCACCACCACCACAAACATCGGCTCGGTGTAGCTCACCGTCGATCCGAGGTAATGCACCGCCGTGTCCACGCCCTTGAAGGCCACCATGGCCACCCCCAGCGCGACCGCCCAGATGCCGAAGATGGCTTCGATCTCCCCGAAAAAATGCAGCATCTGCGCCAGAAAACTAACCTCGCCCGGCCGGCCCCCTTCGCCCGACCCGCCCGCGCGGCCTGCCCTGGCCAGACGGGCCTGGTGGCGCTCTTCCACCCGATGCGACCAGTGGCGGATTTTCCCCGCCATGAACGTGTGCCCAATCGCCAGCGCGAAGATCAGCGTCGCCACCAGGTTGAACGGCTCCGCCTGGATGCGTGCGGTCAGCAGCTGGACCAATCCCGCACCTGGAGCATCGGCGTAGGACTCGAGTGGATGAGGGAAAATCACGGGAGCCTGGGCCGTCATATGATTTTCAAGATTTGGTCGAGCGCCTGCACAAAAAACCGGGCTTCTGCCTTCACCTTGGGCCGCGCAAGGTAGCGGCCAAAGCCCACGAAAACATCCACGACCGGCTTGGTTTCCAAGTCGCTCATGCCGTCTCCCACCATCACCACCTTCTCCGGCTGGTACTCCCGCCGGAGTTGCTCAATCACTTCA
>QQNC01000121.1 GCA_003402695.1 Verrucomicrobiota bacterium
GCGCGCAGGGCCTCGTCGGCGGGACCGAGGTCGGCCTCGGTGACCTGGCCGTTCTCGTCGAGGTACAGCATCGGTAGATATGTGCCCGCGGGCTCCTTGTGCCAGTAGCGGCCGGTGCGCCGGTGCTCGGCGGGAGCGGTGAAGGTGAGCCGGTAGCCGCGCATCCGGATCAGGGTCGGCGGACGGTCGGGGAACGGATCGCGCTCGAACAGGCGCATCACGTCCGGGTTGCGGGTGAGCAGGTGCGCGGCCACCGCGGGCATGAGCGGGGATTTTCTCCCGGTCCAGCCGAGGATCTGGACCGTCGCTTCGAAGCGGGCGTACCACGGTGCGATGAACGGGGAGACCCGGTCCTCCCGCTGCGGGATGTAGCGGAACGGATAGGCGCGCCAGGTCTGGCCGCCGTCGTTGGAGCCCTCGAACTCCACCTGGTAGCGGATCGGGTCGAAACTGGCGTAGAGGAAATAACCGTTGGCGCTGCGGAATTCCCAGAGCTGGTGCACGGGCCAGGTGAGCGCGTAGGGCAGGTTGTCGACCACGACGCCGCAGGCCTTCGCGAGGAAAAACAAGGTGAGGTAAAAATGAAACCAGAGCACGACGCGCAGCCCGTGGAGCCGGAAAGCCCCGATCGTGCGGGCGGACGAGGCGGCCGCCGTCGCCGCGAGGTGTGCGCCGAGCCGGCGCAGCCGGAGCCGGGCCGCGGCGGCGACCAGCATCTGGTCGTCGAAGAGCAGGAGGCCCAGACCGATGGCGGCGACGTTGAGCCAACCGAAGTTGCTCGTGATCTGGATGCCGGCCTGCAGCGCAAACCACGTCCAGAAGGCGAACCACCGCCCGCGCCGGCCGCCGAAAACCGCCAGCACCGGCGCTAGAAGCTCCGCGACGAACGTGAGCACGATTTCAAAAATATGGTACGCGTGCGGCAGCCAGTGGTCGATGTAGCCGAAGACGGTTGGGAACGGACTGGTCTCGTACATGACCTCCATCGCCGTGAAATTGCGCCAGTGCGGGTCGCCGGACGTGAGCTTCACCAGGCCCGCCTCGAACATCACGCGGAAGAGCAGCCAGCGGACCATGAGGAGGGCAATGGGCCGCGGCGGCGACGACGCCCCCAGGCCGGGGCGGAGTCCGGCCGGCGCGAACGGGATGAGCAGCAGTGCAGCTTCAAGCATCAGCCGATCGAGCTGCGCGGCGGAAAACACCCGCCAGGTCGAAACGAACGAGACAAAGAGGGCCCAGCAGGCGAACAGCGCCAGGCGCGGCCACAGGTTCAGGACCAACGCCAGCGCCGCGATGAATCCGGCCCAGGCGAGAAACCAAATCATCCCCGCGCTGGTGCCGAACCAGAAGAGGCTCGGCGCCCGGATGAACGCCTCGAGGGCGTGGGGAAATGACTGGTGAAGCTGGGCGAAGAATTCCCCCAGCGGGGCGATGCCCGACGGACCGATCAGCGCCTGGCCTTCGCGGAGGATGCCGGCGAAGACGTAAAGAAACACGACGCCCACGGCGCGCAGGACGATCCAGCGTGGCCACAGGTAGGTGGCATTGCCCGCGGCACCCGCGAACTCCCGGAGCCGGAACCAAGTTTCCCGGGCCCAAGCTGACGGCCCGGCCGGCTGGAGCGAAATTCCGGACGCTGACGCGGGTGTCAGGTCGGGTTCCGGCCGGGCGGAGTTCGGCGAGGGGCTGGGGGTGGCCATGGGGATTGGCGGGGGAGTGTTGCCGGTGCTTGGGCGGTGGCAATCCTGCTCCGGCGGCGGTTGGTATCTGCGGGGCTTGCTTCGGTGAGGTCAGGAATGATGCTGATCCCTCGCGTTTACCCATGAGCGTTCCTCCTCCGTCCACCCCGTCAGTTATGCGCAAAACCTGGCGCGCCGGCACGCTCACTTACACGACGGGAGCCCTGGTCGTGCTGTTTCTCTGGCTGCTGATCGGGGATTTCTCCTGGCAGATGAAGGAACGCGGCACGCAGCCGGTGGTGCAGGTGATGCTGCGGCAGTTCAAGGCTTCGGATTTCCTCACCGGATTCATGGTGCTCTCGCTGCCGGCGGTGATCGGAATTTTTCTCACCCCAATCATCAGTTACCGCAGTGACCGGCACCGCAGCCGGTGGGGGCGGAGAATTCCGTTCCTCCTGGCGACGGCGCCGGTGACGACGCTCTCGATGTGCGGCATGGCGTTCAGCCCGATAATCGGAACGTGGCTGCATGGCCGGATGGGGTGGGGCCCGGAGTCGCTCAACCTCACGGTCATCCTCGTCCTCGGCATTTTTTGGACGCTGCTGGACTTTGCGACGGTGGTGGCCACGGCGCTGTTCGGGGCGCTGGTGAACGATGTGGTGCCGCGGGCGCTGATCGGGCGGTTTTACGGCCTGTTTCGGGTGGTGAGCCTGATGGCGGGCATCATTTTCAACAGCCTGGTGATCGGCCATGCCGAGGCGTACTACATGCTGATCCTTACTGGCGTGGGACTGCTGTTTGGGCTTGGTATCACCGTGATGTGCCTGGCGGTGAAGGAAGGGGAATACCCGGCGCCGCGGGTCCCGGTGCCCGGGGAGAAGCGAGGTTTCCTCGTCGCGGTTAAAGCCTACGCCCGGGACTGTTTTTCCAAGCCGTACTACCTGTGGGTTTATGCCGCGATGGGTTTTGCGCTGCTGGCTTTCGGCCCCGTCAACCTTTACGCGATTTATGCCCGGGAGAGCTTCGGCCTCTCCCTCGCCGGCTACGGAAAATACATCTATATCGCCTATGGCTGTTCGCTGCTGCTCGCGTATCCGCTGGGCTGGATGGCGGACCGTTTCCATCCGCTGCGGATGGCGGTAGGGACCCTGGCCGTGTATGCGGTCGTGATGGCGGTGGGTTATTTTGGCATCGTCGGGCCAAAGAGCTTCGGCCTGGTGTTCCTGCTGCACATCGTCCTGTCCGGGTGCTACTTCACGGGCGCGGCGGCGCTGGGCCCCATGCTGTTTCCGAAATTGAAATTCGCGGAATTTGCGTCGGCTGGCGCGGTGTTGATCGCAATCGGTAATATCCTGCTCGGCCTGCTGCTGGGGTCTTTTTTGGATCTGCTGGGACACGACTACCGCTACACCTTCGGGCTGGGCGCGGTGATCGCGTTGCTGGCGCTGGGCTCGACGTTGGTGGTTTACCGGCGGTTCCAGGCGCTCGGGGGCATGCAGGGTTATGTGGCGCCGGAATGAGCCGCCGGCTATCCCCGGGCTTGCCCCGGCGCGGCGACTTCCCATGTTCGGCGCAACCTTGGTTCAACGCCCCATGACTACTGCCGTTACCCGTACCCCTTGGATTCGCATCGCCGGCTGGAGCGCCGTCAGCCTGCTCGGCGCGGGCTCGGTCGCCATGCTCGCCTGGTCGCGCGGCGAAACCGTCAGCGCGCTCTGGATGGTCGTCGCGGCCGGCTGTGTGTTCGCCGTCTCGTACCGCTTCCACTCGGCCTGGCTGATGGCGAAGGTGCTCACGCTCGACGAGCTGCGTGCCACGCCGGCCGTGGTGCACGAGGACGGACGCGACTTCGTGAAGACCAACCGCTGGGTGGTTTTCGGGCATCACTTCGCGGCCATCGCAGGTCCCGGCCCGCTGGTCGGTCCGGTGCTGGCGGCGCAATTCGGTTTCCTGCCCGGCCTGCTGTGGATCCTTGTGGGCGCCACGCTGGGCGGCGCGGTCCATGACTGCGTGATCATGTTCTGCTCGGTGCGCCGGCGCGGCAAATCCCTCGGCCAGATGGTCACGGAGGAGGTCGGTTCGTTCGCCGGCATCCTCGCGCTCGTGAGCATCATTTCGATCATGATCATCCTGCTCGCCGTGCTGGCGCTCGTGGTCGTCAAGGCGCTCGCGGAAAGCCCGTGGGGCCTCTTCACCATTGCTGCGACGATGCCGATCGCGGTGGTGATGGGACTGGGCATGCGCAACGCGGGGCACGGCTCGGGCAAGCTCGGCTGGATCACGGCGTTTGGCGTCGTGGCGCTGCTGGCGGCGGTTTACGGCGGGAAATTCATTCCGGGCTCAAGCTGGGACAGCGTGTTCACGCTCCGCGGCACGACGCTCGCGTGGTGGATCATGGGCTACGGTCTCCTCGCCTCGATTTTGCCGGTGTGGCTGCTGCTCGCGCCGCGCGACTACCTCAGCACGTTCATGAAGATCGGCACGATCGCGGCGCTGGCCGTGGCGATCGTGATCCTCGCGCCGCACCTGAAGATGCCGGCGGTGACGAAGTTCATCGACGGCACGGGGCCGGTGTTTGCCGGGCCGGTGTTTCCCTTCTGCTTCATCACCATCGCCTGCGCGGCGATCTCGGGGTTTCACTCGCTGATTTCGTCGGGCACGACGCCCAAGCTCATCACGCGGGAGAGCGACATTCGCGTCATCGGCTACGGCGCGATGATCACCGAGATGTGCGTGGGGGTCATGGCGTTGATCGCGGCCTGCGCGATGGAGCCGGGACAGTATTTTGCGATCAACATGGGCGGGGCGGCGGCGGACGTGACCGCCAAGGTCACTGCGCTGGGCTTTGCCGTGACGCCCGCGGACATGGCCGCACTCGCGGCGAGTGTCGGCGAAAAAACGATGATCGGCCGCACGGGCGGCGCGCCGACGTTCGCCGTCGGCATGGCACACATGTTTGCGGGGGTGGTCGGCAGCAAGGCGGCCCTCGCGCTGTGGTATCACTTCGCGATCATGTTCGAGGCGCTGTTCATCCTGACGACGATTGACGCCGGCACGCGGGTGGGGCGGTTCCTCGTGCAGGACCTGCTCGGCCTGGCGTGGAAGCCGTTGGCGGACACGCGGTCGGTTGCGAGCAACACCTTTGCCACGACGCTCTTTGTCGGGGCCTGGGGCTGGTTTCTCTACCAGGGCGTGGTGGACCCGCTCGGCGGCATCAACTCGCTTTGGCCGATCTTCGGCATCGCGAACCAGCTGCTGGCCGTGCTGGCGCTTTCCCTGGGGACGACGGTGCTGATCAAGATGGGCCGGGTCCGGTACGTCTGGACGACACTGCTGCCGCTCGCGTGGCTGCTCGCGGTGACGATGACGGCCGGGTACATGAAGATTTTCAGCGCGGATCCCCGGCTCGGTTTTCTGACGGCGGCGGCGGACTTCGAGAAGAAGCTCGCGGCAGACGGCGGCGCGCCCGCCGCGCAAATCACGGCGTGGCAGCACCAGATGTTCAACAATCACGTCAACGCGGCCGTCACCGGCACGTTCCTCGTGCTCGTCGCCCTGGTTGTGCTCACCTGTGCCCGGGTCTGGTGGCAGTTGCTGGTCGGCAAGCGGCCGGCCGACCTGCGGGAAGAGCCGTATGTGGCGGTCGCGGCGGTGCAGTCGCCGGCGCGATGAGGGCAGCTGGCGAGAGGGGGTAGGGCGGGTTTTCAACCCGCTCTCTGCGCTTGAAAGGCGGGTTAAAGACCCGCCCTACTTCAGTCTCCAACCCATTCCATGAGCACCTCCCTCTCCAACCTGATCTCCGCCAAGGACCGCCAGCAATTCCGCGACGAAGGCTACTTCGTCCTCCCCGGCGTCGTGCCGCCGGCGCATCTCGCCATGATGCGCGAGGTCTGTGGCCAGTTCATTGCCGAGTACGACGCGGAAATGGACGCGGCGGGCCAAACGCAGCAGGGCATCAACACCAAGGGCAGCCGGTACTTCATTTTCAACCGCCACAAGGGCACCCGCCTCACCGAGTTCATTTACAGCGACCTGATGGCCGAGATCTGCCGCGCGACACTTGGCGACAACGCGTATCTCTTCTGGGAACAGTTTGTGGTGAAGGGCCCGGAGAAGGGCGCGAAGTTCAGCTGGCACCAGGATTCCGCCTACGTCGGCACGCCGCACCGGCCGTATCTCACCTGCTGGGTGACGCTCGATGATGTGACCGAGGCCAACGGCACCGTCTATCTGCTGCCCTATTCACGGGCGGGGACCCGCGACGTTGTTCCGCACACGGCGGCGCCGGTGACCGGGGAACTCGAGGGCTACTTCGGTTCCGACCCGGGCGACCCGGTGATCGTGCCGGCCGGGAGCATCGCCTGTTTTTCGAGCACGGTGCTGCACCGGAGCGGCTTCAACCGCACGCCAAACTGGCGCCGCGTGTACCTGCCCCAATATTCCGCCGAGCCGCTGCTGCGCCCCGACGGCAAACTGGCCGCATTCGCCGAACCGTTCCTCGTCAACGGCGTGCGGCGGAATGGCGTTTGACCGCGCATAAAAAAGGCCGGTCCCGCGGGACCGGCCTGAAAGCTAAACCGAGTCGGTGACTCAGGCGACGTAGGCGGGGAGGGTCTTCTCGACGCGCTTCTTGTCGAGCCGGGCAAACGCCGGCACGCCGTTGTCCTGCGGCACCACGACCTCGCCCTGGATGAGGGGCTGGGCGTAGCGGATGAACTGGAAGTTCATGCTCACGCCGTCCTCGTTGATCCATTCGCGGGGCAGTTTCTTGACCGCGTTGGCGACGTCGGCGAGCGGCGCGAGGCCGGTTTCGCAGGTGTAATGGTCGGTGTCGCCGCGCACGAGCGTGACGAGCTTGTCGGACTCGCCGTCGACGGCGGCCTTGACCGCGGCCTGACCCACGAGGAACGCCTCATCGGCATCGGTCTTCGATGCGGCGTGCGACGCGGCGCGCTGCATGAGGCCGGGGACGGAGAGGCGGGTCTTGACGCCGGGGAGGTTGGCCTCGACGAGGGACTTGATGAACTCACCGGCGCCGCCGAGCTGGGCGTGGCCGAAGGCATCGGTGGCGGGATCGGCGGAGACGTAGTTGCCATCGGCGTCGGTCAGGCCCTCGGCCACGACGATTTGGCAGAACTTCTCGCGCTTGAGCACGCGGCGGATGTCCTCGAGGCACTTTTCCTGGCTGAACGGGATCTCGGGGAGGTAAATCAGGTGCGGCGAATCGTGCGGCTGGTCGCGGCGTTTCGCGAGCGAGGTGCTGGCGGCGATCCAGCCGGCGCTGCGGCCCATGACCTCGATGATGGAGACGAGGTCGCCCTGGCCCATCGACTCGTGGTCGGCGGCGAGTTCACGGACGCTGGCGGCAAGGTACTTCGCGACGCTGCCGAAACCGGGGCAGTGGTCAGTGCCGGTCAGGTCGTTGTCGCCCGCCTTCGGCACGCCGATGACGCGGAGCTCGTAGCCCGCGGCGACGGCGTGGGCGGAGATCTTCGCGGCGGTGTCCTGGGAGTCGTTGCCGCCGATGTAGAAGAAATAGCGGATGTTATGGGCCTTGAACACCTCAAGGACGCGGTCGAGGTCGGCCGTCTTCTTGAGCTTGAAGCGGCAGGAGCCGAGGGCGGCGCCGGGTGTGTGCTTCAGGGCGCGGATCTGCTGCTGCGACTCCGCGGCGAGGTCCACGAGATCCTCCTGGAGGATGCCAAGGAGGCCATTGAGGGAACCATATACCTCCTCAATGCAGTCGTTGTTCAGGGACTCGGTGATGAGGCCTGCGACACTGGCGTTGATGACGGCGGTGGGGCCACCGGACTGGGCCACCAAGACATTTCCTGCGAGTTCAGCCATGACAGTATATATAAAGGGTTGGAAACAACGTGAACCGGAAAGAAAGCCGGTCGCGCGCGGGAGATGCAAACCCAATTTTCGCCCCCTTAAGGCCAAGGCTGATCACGGAGACACGGAGAGACGGAAGGACCGGGGTAGGGCGGGTCCTTTGACTCGCCAGGCCGACATCGAAGGGCGGGTCAAAGACCCCGCTCTACCTCACAGCAGCCGGCCGGGCTTGTACTCGGCGGCGTCGCGGTGCTTTTTCGCGAGCGGCTTCACCTCGGCGAGGAAAGCGTCCACCTGGTGGGGTGCGGCGCCGACGAAACGGGCGTTTTCGGACAGGATCGCCTGCAGGGCCTTCTTGCCGAGTCCCACGCGGCGGTCGCCGGCGATGCGGCCGAGCAGGTCGGCGTCACC